>JAJYAE010000007.1 GCA_021779695.1 Acidobacteriota bacterium
TTGCCGTCGAGGATCTGCTGGCGAATCTCGGGGACGCACTTGGGACAGAGAGAATCCGTGGTGCGCGGCCAGCCGAGAGGGGGCTTTTCCTTCTGATAGCTCTTGAGCAGGGGCTTGTCGCTCCACTTGGGGGTGAAGGACGGGTTGGGGCTGATGCGGTTCAGCCGCTCAAAGGCAACCCACGCACCCTTGGCCGCGTAGACGACGGCTTTCTCGGCGTATTTGACTGCTTTGGACATGTTCACTGTCTCCTTATGATGTTGGTCGCGCTCGATTTGGGCCCCAGCTTTGCTCCGAATCGGGGCTGTTCCGGATCGGATGTCCCGGGTCGCAATGGGCACCGGCCGGAACGTAGAAAGTCATTTCGAGGATAGACTTCCGGGGTTGTCCATCCAACCGGGGTGCAGCGAATGGCGGATACGGGGGTTAAACGGGGATTTGGGCGGGGCGAATGGAGTGTGAGCACGGGTTGGCGACTTAGCTTGAAGGCATTGATGGAGAAGGCGTTAGGGCTGGGGTCATGGTGTGCCGCCGCCTTCCGTGGTAGCGACCTGGTTGATGATGCGCTGGACGAGGACGATGCGGACGTGGATGCGGCGGGCGACGTCGGGCAGGAACTCGGTGACGACGTTGTCGATGGGGGCGGTGGCGATGCCGATGGAGTAGCGCGTTAGGTCGGCGGAGAGGTGGGTTTGCTCGCCGGGCACATAGATGTTGCTGATTCCGAGGTCGATGGCGGATCCAAGGAGGCTGGCGTAGTTCAACATGCCGCGGCCGTTGTCGCCCTGGGTCCAGAAGATTTGCGCGACGGTGTGAAGGGCGCGGCGGCGGACAGAGGCGTTCGGCATGCGGTGGTAGTGCGGATCCTGGCGGGCGATGGAGGGAATGAGAAAGGTGCCGAAGAATTCTCCGGTCAGATCTTCTGCGTAGCTGACGCCGACGTTTTTGCCGAAGCCGCGCATGCCCGGACCGTAGGGGGAGTGGGAGTCGGATGCGACGGCGATGCCTGACTGGCCGGCGATGGTGATGGCGTTGAAAGGGTCGAAGAGGTTGCGGACTGCGAGGCGGGCTTTCTCCCTCGGTGAGAGCGGCTTGACCGCGGGACCGGTGAGAAAGCGCGCAAGCCAGTTGACGGGCTTGGCCGGCTTGCAGGGCAAAGATGGGGACTGAGGAACTGGGGCATTTGCGGACGGCGTGCCTTCAGGTGCGGGGGATTCAGGCAGTGACGAGGAGGGTGCTGGTTTGGTTGGGCACGGCGGTAGTGAAATGGTCTTCTGAGGCACGGTCGCGGTGGGCGCGGCAAGTTGCGGCTGCGGAGCCTGAGGGAGTGAACTGTCGCCGGCCTGCGGGGTTTGTCCAGCCAAGAGGTGAGGCGCGAGCAGGAGACTGGAGGCGAAGACGACTGCGGGCGCCAGCCAAGGCAGGTGGCGACGAAGAAAGTGCGTCGCGGGCGAGCTCGAGCGGAAATTGGGACCCAGATCGATCAATGTCTGTTGCAATCGCCTTGTCCTCAGGTGCCAAGGTGCAAGTCAAGCAGGTCGAGAGGAGCGCAACCGAGTTCGCAGCGCTGCGCCGGGCGTACGAACCCCGGGTGAAAACGCAAAGCGGTGTTGGCCTCAGTAAAACTCTGCGGACCGCTCATTTCATCTGACGGCCGATTTTACAAGATGGTAACCCCAGCGACGGCAAAGAGTTGTCGCCGGATATTTCGCGAATTCGGTTCATTGAGGCAGGCCGGAACTGTTGGCTAGAGAGGCACACGGGGCTCCTGGTGACGTTGACGGCAAGGGGGCACGCTCGGAGACTGGGAGAGAGGTGCGAAGCCGTGAGCACATATCCTCCCCCCGGAGCGCCTTCGGGTCCAAGTGTTGGCCAGCGGATTGAAGAGGCGATTGAGCTGATTGAGATGGAACTGCGGCACGCAATTGCGTATGTGAATGACGCGGTCGTACCGCAGGTGCGCAGCGAGTCGATTACGGCGATGCGAAAGCTGGCAGAGAGACTGCAAAAGCTAGCCGACCGCATGGATCAACCCAAGGGGCCACAGGCGGGATGAGCAGGACAGAGATGATTGCGTGGGACGGGCGCATCGCGGCCACCTCGGCGCTGAGCCTGATGTTGCTGGCGGCAGGATGCGGGCACCACCAGACGGCACAGATGCCGGCTCCTCAGGCGGCGCCTCCCGCCGTCACGGCTGAGACACCTGCAACGTCGAGCGAAGGGACCGCACCTTCGGCAACCACAGGATCAGGGCGAATTGCTACGACGCCTGCGCCCGAGGGGGGCGTGAGCGACGACGATCTGCAATATGTGGAGTCGCACGATCCGATTTACTCGTTCGAGGGGAACGCAACGTGGTATCGTGCGCCCTATAAGGGGCGCAGGGCCGCGAATGGCGAGGTGTTTCACAACAGCGCAATGACGGCGGCAAACCGAACTCTGCCCATGGGGACACTGATCGCGGTGACGAATCTGAAGACCGGGCAGACTGCGGCGATGCGGATTACTGATCGAGGACCGTTTGTGCCAGACCGCATTCTCGACCTGAGTCCGGCGTCGGCCAAGGCCGTGGGGATTTACTGGGCTGGGTTGGCGCGGGTGCGGGTTGATGTGTATCGGTCGCCGAAGCCGCTGGACGGAGCCGGGCGGTGGTGCGTGCAGATTGGCGCTCTCTCAAGCGAGAGCAAGGCGGAGAAGCTGAAGAAAGAGCTTCTGCGGAAGTATCCAGACTCTCACGTCATCGAGTTTGCCAGTGAGAGAAGCTATTGGGTGCGAATCCGGCCAGAAGGGGACAATCGCCAGAAAGCGGAGTTTATTGCGCGACATGTGCGGTTGTCGGAGGGTCAGCCGTATCTGACTCGGCTGGACTGAGTGCCAGCACGCAGCCCTATAGAACCAGGGGGCGGCGAGAGTTCCCGGATGCAATGCAAACGAATGCAAAGCCGCGAAGGGCTCTTTCCGGAGCGGCCCTCCCGCGCTCTGCGAAGAAACGCGAGAGGGCCGACGTGATTATTGGATTTCGCTGGCGCTTGGAACGGGCAGCTTCTGGCGAGCCGGAGGTTGCGCGCCCGCATTGGAGCCAGCCGGGTTGTTTGTTGACTGGGCGGGATTTGCCTCTGCCGAGCTCATGGCAGTGAGCTCCGATTGGCGGTATTTGGGCGCGCTGATGTAACCGTGAATGTGGTTCTTTGAGATTGAGTTGATGACAATCTCAATGGGCTGCTGGCTGTCCGGTGCATAGAACATCGCAGGCTGATAGAGATTGACGTGCTTCTGGGAGAGGTTGCTGTCGCTGACCATGAGCTGGAGGTCAGCGAACTGGTGGCGGATATTGGCCTTGCGGAGGGCGATGCCGATAGGGCCCTCACGCGTGAATTGCTTCGACTTATTGAGGTCGAACTCATAGTAGTTGCGCTCACCGCGCTTCTGGAGGAGCACGAGCTGGTCGTGATTGCGGGCGATGTTGCCGTTGAGCTCAGTCCGCGTGCTGGAGAGATCGGACTGCGTACTCGCGATATCGGCGCGTGCCTGATCGATGGCTTTGCCCTGCGAGTCAAGCTGCGACTGCATCTTCTTATAGCGTGGGTCGTATGCATGGGCGCCGCCGCGGGCGTGGCCGGCGGTATGGCGCACGGGCGTTGCGGCCGCGGCTGCTTGAGCCGCCTGGCGGGCCTGGTCATTGGCGACAAGGGTGTTGACCTGCGAAGAAAGCGCTCGCATCTGCGTATTGGTGGCGCCAAGCTGGGCCGTGATTTGTGCGTTCTGAGTGGCCAGATTCTGTGCACTGCTCCGCTCGTGAAGCGCATAGCCGCCGATGCCGGCAAGAACAGCGATGGCGGGAAGTCCGACCTTTATCCAGGGTGAGAGAGAACCGTCCATTGGAAACCTCCGAAGAGAACTTGACGACGAAGTAAGCCCATTCATCAGTCATGCAAGTGGAGGGCCAATCATGGGGCCATGTAAATGATTGACGGATTGGTGGATATGGCCCTGATTGGGAGCTGGGGGTGGGAAGAAATTGCATAGGCAGGAAAAAGTTGCCTGGTGGAAGAGCCCGGGAATCAGGATTGTAAAGAGGAGCTGAATGGCCTAATCGGGTGGCGGATAAAAGGGGAGCTTGTCATTGATCTCATTGGCTCGGCGAATGGTGACATCGTCGAGAAGCAGGGCGGGAGCGAGGACTGTCTGGGGGATGTCTCCAGAGTAGTTGGCGATCCAAAGGTCTCGGCCGGCAGCGAGAATGCTGGAGCGGAGGGTGCGCTGGTCGAGGTCATCGAGCGAGGCTCCGCGAACGAGCTGGCGGCTGCCATCGGGGGTGACACGGTAGAGCAGACGCGGGTTCATGCTGGGGCCAAGGGTATCGACTTCATAGACATGATCGAGGGCGTTGTCTTTGGCGGCTGCGAGGAGCTTTTGGCTTAGCTCTGCGCCGGATACGCCGTTGGCGACGGTGATTTGAAAGACGCCGATGGAGGGCTGCGGTGGACCCGTAACTCCAGCGCGACCGTGGCCGTTCGACTGCGGGATGTCACGTACGGGCTCGCGACCGATGAGGTAATTCTGAAGGACGCCGTGTCCTACGACCTCAACCCGCTGAGCGGGCACAGCTTCGTCATCGATGGAATAGGCGCCAATCAGGCCGGTGCCGTTCCAGGTCTTCAGGGAAGGATCGTCGGTGACGGTGAAAGTGTCAGGCAGGATGCGCATGTGGTAACTGGAGGCGTATGGGCCGTTGGTGCGGGCCTCGCTGCCGAGCGGAGGTCTGGTGGCGGCGACTCCGGGGGCAAGCAGGAACCGGAATGTGTCGGCGCTGGCATCGGAGGTGAGCAGGACGGGGCCGTGGTACTCGGGTTCGACGATAGGCGCTCGGCGGAGCTCGCCAAGCGAGGCGATGAGAGAGAGGACGTGCTGGTCGAAGGCCTCGGGTTTGTCGAGGTCGGCGATCGAGGCACCGGTGGAGGCGTAGGAGCGATCGAGGTGCATGCCGTCGTCGGCCTGTGTGCCCACGGCAATGCCTTCCTGATAAGTGGTCTTGCAAGTGCGCACGATGGAGCCCTCGCTGTTGACGATCCAGGTCGTGATGGCGCGGGCGTGGAAGATGGCGGAGCTGTACTGGACGTTGTGCTCGAGAGCGGCGACGGAGGCGGCGGTTCGATAGAGGCCGCTGGCTCGGGCGATGCGCGTGGTCCACGCGCTCTGATCTACGTGGAGCTGGATCGGCTCGTCCATGGCGAAGGTGGGCTGCTCGTGGCTTAAGTCATCGGCCTGGGGCAGGGTCTGGACCTGCTTGAGGGCGGCCTGCTTGCGTGCGTAGGCGTCCAGCGCGTTTTTGTAAGCGACGTCCGTGGCGGACCAGAGAGCAGAGCGGAGCGCTATGGGGTCGTCGTCGAGCGCGGCGAGCTGGACGGCACCGTCACCGTTTGCGGTGGAGCTGTCGGTCTTGTAGTTGCCGACGCGGACAGTCACACGGGCGATGCGGGAGTGATTGCTCCCAGTACCGGTGGTGGCACCAAAGGAGGCGCTGGTCTGGAAGTCCCGGACGTCTTCGATGCGGTACTGGATGAAGAAGGGCTTTTGAAAGCCGGGAAGCTGGAGCTGGCTTGCGCTTCGGTCGAGCTCGGTGAGCATGGCGGCGAGGACGGGGTCTTTTTCGCCGTCGGCACGCGAGGGCTGCGCTGCGGCGAGGGCAGGCAAAGCGAGGCTGACGGAGAGCGCGGCGGCTGCGAAGCGGTTCATTGGGCCTCCTTGACAGCTGGGGTAGGTGCTGCCGCGGGCGAACCGGGAATCGGCAGGATGGGCGGACGGGATCTGTCCTGCGGTTGGCGCTGCGTTTCAATTTCACTAACGAGCATGGCGGGCGCAACGGCACTGACGGGAACGGTGCCCGACTCGGCGCCGCACTCCCCGTTAAAGACTTCGCTCTGGTTGCCAGTGGCGAGGATGCGCTTCAGCGCGGCAAGCGGAGTTCCGACGATGCTGACGCCGCGGACAAGCTCGTCGGGGCGGCCGTCGACATAGACGCGGTAAACGACGAGGGGAATGACCTGAAACGCCTGCGGCGAGCTGCGCGTGGTGACGGCGAAGCCCGAGGAGATGTCTTCAAAGTAGAGGCCGTAGGGCTTGCCCTGTTTGCGGGCTTCTTCAATGAGCTGGCGGCGGAGTTCCGCTTCTGTTTCGGTTTTTGTGGAAGTGACGATGAGGTTTCCCTGGCGGCCGGTGGGGACTCGGCCCACCTCGGCACGGCCGTGCCCGTTGGAAGCGGCGAAGCTGGCGATGGGCAGGCGCGACATAAGGAATGTTTTGAGCACGCCGTCCTGGATGAGATCGACGCGCTGGGCTTTCTGGCCTTCGTCATCATAGGCGTAGCTTCCACTCAGCCAGGTCCGCTGAAAGGTGGTGCGGGTTGGGTCGTCGGCTACGGAAAGAAAGCTGGGCAGGATGTCTTTGCCGATGTCTTTGGTGAAGGTCTGGCCTTCCTGGTCGCCGCGCTGGCGCTGGCCCTCGAGGCGGTGGCCGAGAACCTCATGAAAGAAGACAGCGGCGGCTCGGCCGGAGAGAATGGCAGGCCCGTCAAACGGCTGCGTCACGGGAGCGACGCGGAGAGCTTCAAGACTTTGGCCGAGCGAACGCACCTCGGCTTCCAGTTCGGCCTGGCTGGGTAGGCCAGCGGGGGTCTCGGCCTCGAAGGTCTGGTCGCGAAAGAGGTCCATGCCATCGTCAGCGCGGGTGAGGGCGACAATGACGATGCGCGCTTCAAGATGCGGCTGCACGATGCGCGATCCCTCGGATGAGACAAAGTAGTCGGTCTGGTTCACGACGCTGAGGGAAACGAGATTCTGGTAGACATGGGGGTACTGGCGGAAAACGCGGGAGAGCGCAGCGATGCGCTGCTCCCATGCGGCGCGGTCGAGAGTGACGGGCGGCGCAGGCTTGCCGAGGAAGACCTGCGGGGCCTGATGACTGAAGTCGGGTGACACGTCTTCTTCTTTGGCGCGAACCTGGGCTTCGGTTCTGACGCGAAGATAGTTGTCGATGGCGTTGCCGTATCCGTTGTTGGTGGCACCCCAGAGGGAGCGCGCAATTGCGTCGCGGTCGTCTGCGAGCGGGAGCGGGACACTGTTGACCGCGGACTGATGATGATCACCGTGCGTGTTGTCGAGCGCGGGCGTACCGACGCGGACCTGAACGTCGGCGGTCCGGATATGGCTGGAATTACTGCCGACGAGGGCGCCGAATTGGGCGCGGATCGAGACGGAAGTCGCATCGTTGACGGAGTAACTGAGGAAATAGGGCGGAGGCAGCTTCTCATCCCCCTGATGCCCGAGCGAGGTGAAGGCGCGATGGAGCTCGTCACTCATGGAATCGAGGAGGACGGAAGACTGCTGTGCGCGGCCGAGTGGTGCGGCGGCGAGCAAAAGGAGAGCGGCGGCAGGCGTTGCGCAAAAGGAGCGCCGGAGCGCACGAGCGAGGCAAAGTGGCATAGGAGTTAATTAGAATCGGGCACGTGTGCGAACCGGCACGATGGATACAGCATCGCCTGTCGCAGAGGGGGATGTCCAATGGGAGGTCGCGGCGTGGGAGTGGCGGTGCTGAGCCTGGCCCTCGGGATAGGGCTGGCGCACGCGGCGGCAGGGCAGGCGCCGGGGCAAACAGTTTCAGCTTGGCCGAACGCCCAGGCGAAGCAGTCGGAGGCCGCAAACGAGGACGCGTACCGGCTTCCGCCGGAGGAACTGAAGAAGGCGCAAGCACTGGGGCGTATCCGGGATGTGCTTGGGGTTGTAGCGCCGCTGTGGGAGCTGGCGGTGGTGTGGCTGCTGCTGGCGACCGGACTGGCGGCGCGCGCGGACCGCTGGGTCGAAGGCGTGCATCGCAGGCGATGGGTGCAGGGGCTTGTGTTTTTCGCGCTGTTTGTGACGGTGACGGCGGTGGCTGATCTGCCGCTGGAGTGGTTTGCCGAGCACGTGAGCCTGCAGTTTGGCATCAGTGTGCAGAGCTGGACGAGCTGGACAGAGGATTGGCTGAAGGCTCTGGGGCTTTCGGTGGGAATTGGCGCTCCGGTTCTTCTCCTGTTTCATGGCGTAGTGCGGAGGTGGAGGCGGCGCTACTGGCTGGGCGCCTGGATGGTGGCAGTGCCGCTGATGGCCCTGGGTGTGTTTGTCGGGCCGCTGCTGGAGCCGGTCTTTAACCGGTTTGAGCCGCTGCAGAAGGCGGATCCGGCGCTGGTGGCGGAGCTGGAAAAGGTGGTGGCGCGGACAGGGATGGAGATTCCTCCAGAGCGCATGTTCCTGATGAAAGCCAGCGCGAAGACAAACGGGCTGAATGCGTATGTGAGCGGGTGGGGCGCGACCAAACGCGTTGTAGTGTGGGACACGACTGTAAGGCGTGTGCCAAACGACGAGGTGCTTTTCATCTTTGCGCATGAAACGGGGCATTACGTGCTGCGCCACCTGCCAAAGATGATGGCGGTGTCGGCAGTGCTGATGCTGTTTGGCTTCTGGGCCTGCGGGTGGCTGGCAGAGTGGATGGCACGGCGGTTTGGCAGTCGGTGGGGAGTCGATGGGCTGGAAAGCCGCGCGGGATTTGTGCTGGTCCTGCTGGTCGTCTCGCTGGGCGGGATTGTGGCAGAGCCGGTGGCGAATGCACTGAGCCGCTATGTGGAGCACCAGGCGGACGTTTACGGGCAGGAGGCGCTGCACGGAATTGTGGCGGACCCTCGGGAGACCGCAGTGGCGGCGTTTAACCGGCTGGGTGAAGCGTGGCTGGAGGAGCCGCATCCAAATCCGGTGATTGTGTTCCTGCTGTATAGCCACCCGTCGACGCAGAGCAGGGCGCAGTTTGCGAAGGGATATGACCCGTGGGCGAACGGCGGACATGGAGAGTTCTTTGCGAAGTAGGGAAAGGTGCGCGGAGGTTTTTGCGAGAATGAACCTATGCAATTTTTGACAGTGTCACGACGGCGAGTGGAGCAGTTTTCAGCAGAGGCGTTTGCGGGTGAGCTGGCAGCGCGGGAGACGCAGCGCGCAAAAGAACTGTATGCGGCGGGAATTCTGCGGCAGATCTGGAAGCGCGGCGACGTGCCCGGGGCGGCGATTGTGTGGGAGGCCGCAAGCGAGGATGAGGCGAGGGCGGCGCTCGAAAGCCTGCCGATGTTCGCGGCAGGGATGCTGGAACTTGTGGTGCTGACCCCGCTGGAGCCCTATCCGGGGTTTGGACCGGGAAAGTAGCGCGGCGGGCGGAGTTGGATGGCGCGAAAACGGCGGCTTTTCCTCACAGTGCGCCGGCGGGCACAGGTCGTACACTATGATTTCGCTATTTTGCTGTTCAGGAGAAGACTGCGTCATGGCGTACCCGACGAATTATCGCTACACAAAGGAACATGAATGGATCGTGCTGGAGGGCAACATGGGCACGATTGGAATCACGGATTACGCGCAAAATTCGCTCGGCGACATTGTGTATGTGGATGCGCCAAAGGTAGGCGACGCCGTGACCGCGAATCAGACGTTTGGATCGGTGGAGAGCGTGAAGGCAGTGAGCGATCTCTACTCGCCGGTGAGCGGCACGGTGACGGCCGTGAATGAGGCGTTAAAAACGACGCCGGACAAGATCAACGAAGCGCCGCACGAGACGTGGATTATCAAAGTGGAGCTCAGCGATCCCTCGGAGTGGGAAAAGCTGCTGGATGCGGCCGCCTACGAAAACTTTGTGAGCGAAGAGACCGGTGCATAGCGCCGGCCAGTAAGCGGCCAGCCCGGCCGCATCGAATCGCAGGACCTTTTCTGAATCGAGTTCCGGTGGCTGTGATCAAAATCCAGCCACCTGAGCCTTTTTGGTGAAACGCAAGAGGCGAGGAGCTGAGAGCAATCCATGCGCTATTTACCGAAGTCCGATGCGGAGCGCGAGCAGATGCTTGCGGAGATCGGCGCGAAGTCGATTGATGATTTGTTCAGCGTGATTCCGGAGGAGTACCGGCTGGAACGGGACCTGAAGATTCCGCGGCAGCAGGCGGAGAGCGAAATTATTCGCTATTTCAAGGACGCAGGGCAAAAGAACGCGACAGACTACGCGAGTTTTCTGGGCGCAGGTGCGTACCGGCACTACCGCCCGGTGATTATCGATTCGCTGGTGCAGCGCGGCGAGTTTCTGACGAGCTATACGCCGTATCAGGCGGAGATGACCCAGGGGACGCTGCAGGCGATCTTTGAGTTTCAGACGATGATTGCCGAGCTGACCGGGATGGACGTGGCTAACGCAAGCATGTATGACGGCTCCACGGGCGCGGCAGAGGCCGTGCTGATGGCCATGCGCGTGACAGGGCGGCACAAGGCCGTAGTGGCACGAACGGTGCACCCGGAGTACCGCGAGGTGCTGGCGACCTATCTGCGGCACCGGGAGCTGGCAACGGCGGAAGTTCCCTATGACGCCAAGACCGGGCGCGTGGATCTGGCGGCTCTGGAGGCCGCAGTCACCGAAGAGATGGCCGCGGTGCTGGTGCAGAGCCCCAACTTTTTCGGCGTCATTGAGGACATTCCCGCGATTGCAGAGATCGCGCACAAGAAGGGTGCTCTGCTGATTGTGTCGATTGCGGAAGCGGTGAGCCTCGGCGTGGTGCGGCCACCGGTGGAAGCGGACATCGTAAGCATGGAGGCGCAGAGCTTTGGCGTGGCGCTGAGCTACGGTGGACCGTTCTGCGGCGTGATTGCGGCGAAGGAGCAATACCTTCGGCAGATGCCGGGGCGGCTGGCGGGGCAGACGGTGGACAAGGATGGGAACCGCGGCTTTGTGCTGACGCTCTCGACGCGGGAGCAGCACATCCGGCGCGAGAAGGCGACGTCGAATATTTGTACCAATCAGGCATTAGTGGCTCTGATGGCAACGATCTTCCTGACGGTATATGGGAAAGAAGGAATTCGCGAACTGGCGGAGCACAACCTGGCGAAGGCGGCCTATGCTTCGCAGGAGTTGAGCGCAGTGGCAGGTGTGCGGCTGCGATTTGATGGGGCGCCAAGGTTTCACGAATTTGTTCTGCAAACAGACGAGGTGCCGTCGCTTTGGCAGCAGCGGCTGATTGACGAAAAGATCGTAGGCGGTGTGGAACTGGGCCGCTGGTATCCGGAATTGAAGGACGCTACTCTGTGGTGCGCGACCGAGGTTGTGACGCGCGAGCAGATCGATGCAGCGGCGAAGGTGCTGGCTGCAGGGCTGGTGGAGGCGTGATGGCAACGGAGTCGATTGAGCGCAAGACAGTGGGCAAGGTGAGGCCGCACCAGACGCAGAATGAAGGTCTGGTGTTTGAGAAGTCATCGCCGGGCAAGAAGGCATATAAACTGCCGCCGCTGGATGTGCCGCCGGTGGATGCCAGGTCTCTTCTAGGAGAAGCGCATCGGCTGGCGTCCGGAGAGTTGCCCGAGCTGAGCGAGATTGAGATCATCCGGCATTTTACGCGGCTCTCGACGTGGAACTACGCGATTGATCTGGGGATGTATCCCCTCGGTTCATGCACGATGAAGTACAACCCGCGGGTGAACGAGTTTGTGGCGCGGATTGAAGGGCTGGCGGAGGCGCATCCCTACAGGCCCGATGCGCAGGCGCAGGGAATTCTTGAGGTGATTGACCTGCTGCAAAAGTGCCTGACAGAAATCACGGGCATGGATGCGATTACGCTGCAGCCGGCGGCAGGCGCGCATGGCGAGTTCACGGGTATCCTGCTGGTGCGGGCGTGGCATGAGTCGCAGGGCAATGCGCGGAAGAAGATCCTCATTCCGGATTCGGCGCATGGAACGAATCCGGCGACGGCGGCCATCTGCGGCTACGCGGTGGAAAACCTGAAATCGAACAGCGAGGGCGGGATTGACCTGGAGGCGCTGGAGCGACAGGTGGATTCAGAGACAGCCGCGCTGATGCTGACAAATCCCTCGACCATCGGGGTATTTGAGAGCCAGATTCACCGCATTGCGGACATTCTGCACGCCAAGGGCGCGCTGCTTTACATGGATGGCGCCAACATGAACGCGCTGGTGGGCAAGGTGCGGCCAGGAGACTTTGGCGTGGACGTGATGCACCTGAACCTTCACAAGACGTTTTCCACGCCGCACGGTGGTGGCGGGCCGGGTTCGGGGCCGGTGGCGTGCAAGAAGTTTCTGGAGCCGTTTTTGCCCACGCCGGTGCTGGTGCGGAGCGCTGGCGAACCCCAGAGCTCGGTGACGATCTCTGCGGCACCCGGTGCGCTGCACTGGGAGTATGACAGGCCGCAATCCGTCGGACGGGTGCGCGCGTTCTATGGAAATACCGGGATGTTCATCCGGGCGTTGGCGTACATTCTGGCGAATGGACCGGATGGGCTGCGGCAGACGACCGAGGATGCCGTGCTGAACGCAAATTATGTGCGGGCCAGGCTTGAGGACTTGTTTGAGCTGCCCTACAAAACGGCGTCGATGCATGAGGTGGTCTTCAGCGACAAGCGGCAGGCGGCCAGGGGTGTGAAAACAGGCGATTTTGCCAAGCGCCTGATTGATTACGGATTCCATCCCTACACGGTGAGTTTTCCCCTGATTGTGCCGGGGGCGCTGATGATTGAGCCGACGGAGAGCGAGTCGAAGGAAGAGCTGGATCTGTTCATCGAGGCGATGCGGTCAATTGCGCGCGAGGCGGAGGAGACGCCGGAACTGGTGAAGACGGCGCCTCACTCGACGAGGGTGAGCAGGCTGGATGAGGTGCAGGCGGCACGGAAGCCCGTGCTGCGCTGGCGCGCGTAGCCCGTTGAGCGGGCGGAGGTTAGCTGTTCACAGACCAGCTCATGGGACACCTCCCTGGTTACTAGAGGTACCAAGGTTATATCCCTTTTGGTGCTTCAAAAGTTGTATAGTCACAATGATTTTGGACCAAATTCAAGGCAGGGATTGCGGTATATTGGGCTGCAAACCCCGGTTGTTCCCCCGCTTCTGGAGGTTACGGTCCATTTAGTGCGGCACCTCAATGGTGTCTGGCCTGTGGCATCTCAAAAGGGTGGCGCAGGGTGTATCGGGCCCGAACGTCGACGTGTTGTTCCGATGGGAAAGGTCGACTGAAAGCGAATCGCAGCAAGAGGACAGGCAGGAGCGGCGTTGGCATGGAGACAGGGACGTGGATATGGCGGCGCGGGAATGAAAGTCGAGCTACCAGAGACCGCGGACGGATGCCAGCGGAAGCCTGAATAGACGGGAGTGGCCATGAAGATTCTTCGCAATGAAGATGGTCAAATGGTGGTAATGACGGCGCTGAGCATCGCTCTGCTGATGGGGTTTGTGGCGATGGCGGTGGACGTTGGACTGTTATTCCGCGCGAGGCGGAATATGCAGATCGCTGCGGATGCGGCAGCGACAGCAGGTGCCCTCGATCTTTACTTCTCGCAGTCCTCAGCGGATGCGACTCTAGCCGGCCAGCGCGCGGCGGCCGCCAACGGCGTGACGAATGGATCGGGCGGGTCGGTCGTAACCATCAACAACCCGCCACTGTCCGGATACCACACGGGCTCAGCCTTCGTGGAGGCGATTGTCAGCCAGCCGAAGCCTGTTTTTTTCATGAGCGTTTTCGGCTACAGCTCGCCCACCGTTGCTGCGCGTGCAGTGGCGGGACTGGTGAGTGGGCAAAACTGTTTGACTTTTAATAATCCAACCGGCCCGGATCTTGTCCTGCAAGGTGCAGCGACGATCACGAATCCGAGCGGCGGAGAGACTTGCGGAGCAGTGATTCTGTCGACGTCCTCTGATTCTGTAGAAGTGAAGGGGTTGGGCAATACGATTGATACGACCTACGTTGCGACATTGGGTGGGCTGCAGGCATCCGGCAACAGCCAGACGACTCCGACCGCGACGACGACTGTTGCTTCAGTCCCACCTGTCTCTCCTATATTAGTGAGTGACGCGGCAAATGCCCCGGTTCCTGGAGTCTCACCTTACGCCTCCTGTATTGCGCCGAGCGGGGGCACGACGAAGATTCAAAACACAACGTACACCTACATCACGAACGGCAGCACGCTGAGTCCCGGGTGCTATGGAACAGTAGGCGGCAATATGATGCTCGGAAATGGGACTGGGATGTTGACGCTTGCCGATGGCATGTATGTTTTTACCGGCAACGTGGCCATCGGGAACAACCTGACAGGCGGCAGCAGTGCAGGAGACGGCGTCACACTGGATATCTACAATGGTTCCTTGACTGTCACATCGACTGCAAGTGTCAGTCTCTATGCACCAACGAGCGGTACCTGGAATGCCACCACATGCTCAACTTGCGGGGATAACGGTGTGCTCTTACTTGCGCCTCCGACCAACACCAGTACCTGGAATATTCAATGGGGCTCATCGGGCGGTTCGGCGGGCTTGGCATTCAACGGGATCATTGACGCTCCGGGCGTGAACCTGACGATGCAGGACCAGGGTGGAGCGGTTCTGGTAACTGGAATTAACGTAGGCTCCATGAGTATGCAGACGTCAACGCTGCTGATCGATAACTACAGTACAGCGCATCCGACCACTTCGCCCATGCTGTCGGTTGCATTGGTGGAGTAGGAGAAGATTGAGATGATAAGAAATTTGCGTTCTCGATGTGCTGATGTGAATCTATCCGCCGGGGGCAGCGAATCAGGCCAGGCTTTGATCGAGACGGCAGTCGCGCTATCGCTCCTGATTTTGCTCCTTATCGGGGCAGCTGAGTTTGCGAGACTCGCGTATGCTGCAATCGAGGTTTCAAATGCAGCCAAAGCAGCAGTCCAGTATGGAGCGCAGAACGTAGTGACCGCAGCGGACACGCCCGGCATGCAATTGGCTGCTCAAAATGATGCGTTCAACCTTTCGACTTTAACAACGACGATTGCAGCGCCATCCTGTGCCTGCGTGACGAATGGGGTTTCGGTGCCGGATACGTGCAGCGATACACTGTGTAGTACCGCGGGCGGATACCTCGCGCAAACGCTGCAGGTGACTACTTCAACTTCGTTCAATCCTTTGATTCACCTTCCTGGTCTCCCGACGACCTTTACGCTGCAGGGTTATGCCGCGCAGGAGGTATTGCAGTGATCACCCAGGCAGCGCAAGACCGGAAAGCTTCTGAATCGCTCACGGCTCAGGGGGGCGGCCAATGGCCGGGTGCCCGGTTCCGGAGTGGAAGGGGAGCCTGGCGCGAGCAGTTGGCCCGAGGAGCGGGAGCAGAAGAGGGTGCGACGCTGGTAGAGACTGCGATTGCCATCTCGGTTTTCATGATGGTGATGCTTGGCATTTTTGAGATGTGCCTTGCGCTGTATACCTATCACTTCGTTTCCGATGCCGCGCGTGAGGCGACACGGTATGCAATTGTGCGCGGTTCTTCCTGCCAGTATTTTCCTGACTGCAATCTTACGTCGGCTCACGTCGGCATCACGTCAGATCAGGTCCAAACCTATATTCAGGGTCTGGGCTTTCCAATCATGAACCGCTCTCTGCTGTCGGTGACGGTTACATGGCCTTCGACTGGTCAGGTTTGCCTGGTCACGAATCCATGCAACAACCCTGGTGCTGAGGTGAATGCGGTGGTGACGTATCCGTACCCATTGAGCATCCCATTCTGGCAGGCAACGACAATTAACATCAGCAGTACCTCACAGATGACTATTTCGCAGTAACGCCGGAAGCGGGGCGGAAAGACGCCCCGGATTCCCACACAGAAGCGCAGCGATTCACACGCTGCAATGGCCTCCCACCCGGCCTACACTCGAATGTATGGCCACCATTCCCAACCTCACCCTGGATGCCGGTTTACCGGCGAATGTGGACGCCGAGAGGACAATTCTCGGCGCAATTCTGCTGGACAATGCAGCGCACGCGGAAGCCGCCGAGCGGCTGGAGGCAGATGATTTTTCGCTGGACTCGCACCGGCGGATTTATCTGCGGATGACGGAGCTGCTTACTTCGCAGCGAGCGGTGGATATCGTCACCCTGGCCGAAGAGCTGGCGCGGAACAAGGAGATTGAGTCGGTAGGCGGCGTGGCGTACCTGGCGTCGTTGACCGAGGGGCTGCCGTTGCGTCCGGTGATTGAGGAATACATCCGGATTGTGAAGGACAAGAGCCTGCTGCGGCGCCTGATGGCGATCTGCTCTGCGGCGATTGCGCGGGCGGCGGACCAGAGCGAGCCGGCCCTGGACGTGCTGGGGGCGGCAGAGAGCCAACTGCTGGAGGTAAGCGAAAAGGGCATTACGCGCGGGCTGCAGCCGCTTGATCAGATTGTTGCCAACTCGTTCGGTTCGATTGACAACCTCTACAAGCAAAGCCGCGATGTAACCGGGCTGGCGACCGATTTTCTGCAACTGGACCGGGTCACGAGCGGGCTCCAGAAGGGGGAATTGATCATCATTGCGGCGCGGCCGTCGATGGGCAAGACGGCGTTTGCAATCAATATTGCGCAGAATGCGGCGGTGAATCACGGAGCGGTGGTGGCGGTGTTCAGCCTGGAAATGAGCAAGGAGTCGCTGTTGCGAAGGATGCTGGCCTCGCAAGCGGGGGTCGACCAGCGCAAGTTGCAGACGGGGTTTATTCCGCGCGAGGACCAGGAGAAGCTGCACCACGCGCTCGGGCAGCTGGTGGAGGCGCGACTGTTTATCGACGACTCGGCGGGCATTTCTCTGGCGGAGATGCGCGCCAAGGCGCGGCGGCTCAAACAGAACTCGGGCGCGCTGGATCTGGTGATGGTGGACTACCTGCAACTGATGTCGGCAACGCTACCCTCTGCGGGGGGCAAGCGATATGAGAACCGGACGCAGGAGGTTTCGGCAATTTCGCGGGGACTGAAGGCACTGGCGAAGGAGCTGGACGTTCCGGTGGTTGCGTTGTCGCAGCTCTCGCGTGCGAGCGAGCGGCGCGGGGATGACAAGCGGCCAATGCTGAGCGATCTGCGCGAGTCGGGCTCGATTGAGCAGGACGCGGACGTGGTCGCGTTTATCCATCGCGAGGCGTACTACAATCGCACGGACGAACTGACGGATGAGGAGAAGGCCAAGTCGGAGATCATTATTGCCAAACAACGCAACGGCCCGACTGAGACTGTCTATCTGACCTTCAACGCGAAGTACACGCGGTTTGGCAATCCTGCGGATGGATATCCGGGGGTCTAGGATCAGTACTCGCAAGGGTGTGGTTGCATCTCGGGGGCAACGTCCTCAAGGATCTCCGGTTCAGGTTTCATTGACGATGAGCGCAACACGGCCGGTAAGGTAATCATTCGGCGTACTTTCGGTTTCGACTTCAATGAGGTCGATAGGGAAGTTGCGGTTATGTGGGCGCAGGACGAGACGTGAAGTGAGGAAGTCGACATAGCGCAGGGCGAGATGCGCGCCCCTGCGCACGGCGTAAAGATTGGGCACGTCAGGGCGATATTGCAGCAGCGAGTTGTAGTGGCGGTCAATGACGACGAGAGCACCTGGAAGGATGAGGGGTTCCATGGGCTTCGCGTCGAGAGCTGAGATCCTCACCGCGACGAATCGCTCCCAGTGACGGCGGGAGGACGCGGCGCGGCTGCGCAGAGATTTGAGGGCGTCGCCGGGCAGGTGAAAGATGGACTGGACGGCGGAGGGCCGCACATAGGGCTCGAAGAGAGCCATTCCATGCGAGACGATGGGGACTGCGCTGACATCTTCGAGACGGATAGACGCGTTTCGGTGCGGGGCGGCGGGCAGCAGGTCGGCGATCGTCAAGTGCTGCGAAGCGAGGATGCGGTCCAGAGCGTCGAGCGAAAGCTGACGGCGCGAATGGAGGAAGTTCGACAGGTGGGATTGGCCGAAGCCCGTTTGACGCGATAGGAGCGAGATCGAGAGAGAACCCCGCTGGATTCTGCGCGTCATCTCGAGACGAAGCCGCTCGTGGATTTGCGAAAAGTTCATTTGTGGAAATTCCGCCGCCAGCCACGGTGACGAAGGGCCTCCATTTTCTTTGAGCAAAGAGAGATTGATGAAATTGCCTTCCTTCTGGAAGGTCTGGAAATGCCCAAGAGAGACCGGGGACGAAGTCAATCAGGATTCATTGACGCATACAACGTCGGATTTTAGATTGGCCTTACTTTAAGTCGCACAAGTCTGTAGGAATTTTCGAGGAGAAGCGTCGAATTGATCCACCCCGGAGACTGGCTAATGTCGATCGAGGGGATGAGCCGACGACTGAGTCTGGGCTCCGGTCCAGAGTGCTATTCCTCGCCCTTTCGCGAAGATGCTTTTAGGAGCATCGGAGGCAGGCCTGCGCGAAAATTCCACGATCTGCGCGCTATGAGCATGACTTACAACAAGAGGACGAAGGCAGCAATCCCCCATCGGAGCCAAAGAAGTCCGAGGGGTGCGGCCACGTGCTCATCACCCCGCCCGCACACAAGCAAGAACACAGGCCGGTGGGACGAGAAGTCTCGGAGAATTCGTCATGGAATTGCGCGTGCAATTGAAAGTTTGCGAGGGTTGCGGTTGTCTTTGGTATCGTTCACAAACGCAGGAAAACGTCTACTGCAATCAATGTGAAAGGACACTGTGTCATTATCCAGCGCCAGGCAGCCGCAAGCGGCCGGGGCGCACATCGAGCAAGCCTCTGGCAGAAGTGTGGGCCGTGGCTGAAGTGGCAGGAGGTGCACATTGAGCGCGGCCCTTCAGTTACCGATGATTTGGGGCTCAAGCGGCCCGCGACGTGCGTGGATTGAGAGTGAACCCGCAGAACCAGAGCCAATAGCGGCCGAAGGACCGCGAAAAAAACAGGAAGACGCAGAAGCAACCGGGCCCGTGACAAGCCTGGCGTTCTATCGCAAGCATACGGAAAGCATGCTACGACGATATCTGTATGCTTCGATGCAAGTGGGGCGCGCACCATCGATCCTGGGCGATCCGGTGGGGCGTGGATGGGTCTCCAGCAGGCCCGTGCGAACATTCGAGGATGCGGTAATCTTTGTCCTGGATGTGGAGCAGTGCTTAAAACGCCTCAACGTGCTGGACCGGCATCTGCTGAGCAGGGTGGTGCTGCAGGAGTATACGCAAAGCGAAGCTGCTGCAATGCTGGGAATGAGTCTACGCGCAGTGGCATACAAAGTGCCTCTGGCGCTGGATCGATTGACCGAGAGATTACTGGAAAGCGGGCTCCTGATTCTGCCGCATTCATAAATTTCCGGGCCAGATGACGAAAGGGGAGTGCGGCGCCGCACTCCCTTTTTGCTGCAAGCTCAAAAGAGTTGGACCGAGCTGGCGCCGGCCTTCTTCACTGATGCGATCGACGGACCATGCTGGCTCCCAGACGAGGTCGACATCGATGTGGCTGATGTCGGGAATGCCGGCAAGGCGATTGCGGACCTGCTCGAGGATGAGGCCACTGGCAGGTGAGTCGGCAGCAACGAGAGTCATGGTGACCCGGACCCACTGACGCGGCCATGCAGGTGTGGAGTCAGGATCGGGGCCGGTGGCGACCTCGTAAATGAGGCCGAGATCGACAACGTTGAGTTTGAGTTCAGGATCGAAGCAATCGCGCAGAGCGGAAAGGATGTCTGATTCAAAGAGCAAGCAAGGGGTTGGCACTCAGTGCTTGCGCTCCACAAGGTAGCGGGCGACGGACTTGAGGCCGTCAGCGCGGCTGCCGTAGGGAACGAGCGCGGCGAAAGCATCTTCAATGAGCGTTGCAGCGTCGCGGCGGCTTTGCTCAATGCCGAAGACGGAGGGCCATGTGACTTTCTCCGTGGCAAGGTCCTTGCCAGCGGTTTTGCCAAGGTGGCTTGAATCCTGCGTCATGTCGAGGACATCATCCGCGATCTGGAAGGCGAGGCCGGCCTTGCGTCCAAAGGTGTCGAGGCGCGCGATGTCGTCGTCCTTTGCGCCGGCATAGATCCCGCCTGTGACGACGCTGACTCGAATCAGAGCGCCGGTTTTGGCGCGATGAATGGCGTCGACTAGCTCGGGCGTGGGCTTGTGGTGCTCGTTTTCAATGTCTAGAACCTGGCCGCCGATCATGCCTTCGACGGTACCGACCGCGTTGGCGATGAGGCGGATGATTTTGACGACAGCAGCAGGGGGAGCGTTGAGCGATGCAAGGACCTCAAAGGCGCGGGTCTGGAGAGCGTCGCCGGCGAGGATTGCGATGGCTTCCCCATAGACCTTGTGGCAGGTAGGCTTGCCGCGACGCAGGTCATCGTTGTCGAGTGCAGGCAGGTCGTCGTGGATAAGCGAGTAGGTGTGGAGCATCTCGAGTGCAGCGCCGAGCTGCTCGATGCCGGAAGGAAGCGCTCCCGCAATCGTGACAGCAGCCTGCATGGCAAGAACGGGGCGAAGACGCTTGCCACCCGCAAATGTGGAGTGGCGCATGGCGCCGTGGATGGACGCTGGTACGGTATCTGTGGTCGGAATCAGCTCTTCGAGAGCACGATCGGCGAGCGTTGCGCCCTCCTCGATGATGGCTTTGACGTCGGCAGTCATGATCCTCTTCATGATACCTGAGGCCCGGCTGGGCGGCGCTCAATGAACCAGAGACCGGCGAAGAGTAGCAGCGAGACTGCACTGAGAGTGCGACCTATGAGGATGTCGGGCGTGTTGATCCAATCAAGGGCGATGGTGACGGGCCCCGCGGGCACGGGAACAGCGTAGAGGCCATCTTCTCTTTGGGGCAGGTGGTGCTGGAGTACGCCACGGACGCGAACTTGCCATGCAGGGTAGCGACGAAGACGAAGGATGAGGTAGCCGGCAATGGGTGGATTGGCGTGGATGCGAATGTGCTGGCTGGCGAGCCGCGCGGGCTGGTCGGCGTCGTAAGTGGCGAGGCAGGAGTGTTGATCGGGGGCCCACGCAGGCGGTACGCCTCCAGAGCCGACGCCGAGGACGGTGGAGGGCGATGGGCTCAAGCAGGCCATGGGGAGATCGAGCGGAGCGATTGAGTTGTCCACACCGGGGGGTGCGTACTCATCCATTCCTTCAAAGCCATCTCCCGCGTAGTAGGTGGAGATCACTCCATGGGGCGCATCGTCTTCGTCGCAGTCCTGATAAAAGAGCAGGCCATAGAAAGATGCGGTGGAGAAGAGCAGCGCTGCCGCGGCGAAGGCGAAGACGAACATGCGGCGGAAATGCAGTCGAAGGGGCCAGATGGCGGCAGCGAAGAGGATGGCCATTGGGGTCTCAAGCAGGACGAGCCAGCGCCACGGAAACTGAAGATAGCGTAGTTTCGGCAGGAGATCCCAAACGAAATGGGATAGAGGGAGCTGAAGAAAAAGAACTGCGGGTGGAATTGCGCAGAGCGGGATCAACCACTGGCGGCGCTGGCTGGGCGCAGAGCGGCGCAGGACAAACACACCACTGGTGCAGGCGACGATGAGCATGGAAAGGGAGATCATAGAGACTTTAAAAAGCTCAGCGTCGTGGTCGCGCATGTCTGCGCCGGCGTGCCGGGCAAAGAACCAGTTGTTTTCGATGAGGTAGCCGGGATCATCAGTGGCCTGATGAATGGCAACCCAGGGCTGCTCTACGGCGGCGGGAACAATGTAAATAGCGGCGAGGCCCAGGCCGAGAGTGGCCGCGACAGCAGAGCGGACAATTGGCGCCCAGGACCGGCGGAGAACGGATGCAAGAACGGCGAGTGCAGCAACCGTGTAACTGGCGATGACGCCGAGCGGTGCGTCGGAGAGCCATGCCCCAGCGACGACCAGGGTGAGAAGAACTGCGGAGCCATCGAAGGCTCGGCGCAATGTGCGCGCGTCAGGATGGAGGTCGCGAAGTAAAAAGAGCAGTAGCAGGGGGATCCAAAAGCTTCCGGTGAGTTCCCCGAAGGCTGTGCGCTCATAGGCGGTGAACAGGGTGTATCCGGAAAAAATGGCGACGCATCCTGCAAATGTGGCGGCCGCATTGTGGAGAAGCTGACGGGCGAGTGCGCGGGTGGAGAGACCGGCTGCGGCAAACATCAGGAAAGTGAGTACGGCGGAGATGCGCTTCCAGGGCAAGAGGACACGCAAAATCGCGCCTGCCATCCACGTTAAAGGCGGATAGAAGATAAAGCGGGGCTCGCCTGCGCCATAGTTGGGGCTGGGTGCCCAGCGAGGATAAAGGATACCTTGCCGGAGGCTGTGAAAGGCATCGACCCAACTGACGAAATGGAAATCAAAGTCGTGGCCGCAGGAAGGGCCGCGCCCGAAGAGTGCGGCGGATGCGATCAGGGCCGCACAGAGGATGATGGCCGGGCCGGAGCAGGCGCGAACGCGCACCGGCAGGGTGGCCCTCATGGGACAAGACGCAGAGTATGCTGCGTCTGAGCGGCGACGGCTGCGGGTGTAAAAGCCAGACCGAAGGTTGTGCCGTGAAAGTAAGCAGGCCACTGATCGATGAAGTAGGGGCTATATGGATTGCCGCTTTCACCGAGGACGATGTTCTCTGTGGAGCCGTCGATATTGCTCCAGTCCATCGTGAATCGCTGCGAAGGGCCCACTGTGCCGGATGCCTGTTTGACGGTCGTAGCGTCCCCACTGAGTGGCTGTGGGCCGGTCCCGGCGAAGTGGCCGGGCAGGTGCAGAAACTGGACCAAGGGATGTTCAATGTCGATGATGTGCCAGGAGCCGTAGGACCAATGGTCGACACGCGCGGGAGCCTTCCCGTCTTCCATGCCCTTGAGAACCGCGGCGGCAAGGAAATCATCCCAGTTGCTGTAGCCAGGCGGGAGCCATTCGGGGTAGGCGTGCATCACGATCTCTTCGAGGGCGAAGTTGGACTCGCCCCAGCGGTAGAGAGTAGCGTCCTTCCCAAGCTTGGGTCCAAGGAGCATGGTGCCGAGAGCTTTGCGCGTCTGGGTGACAAGGGATGCGGCGACGGAGTCAGGGGTGAGGCGGCCATCCCAGGAGCGCAGCAAATCAGCAGCTGTGCGGAGGCGATCATCGACGTGGTCGGCGTGGTCAATGGCGTAAGCGAGGCGCTGACCGAGTTCTTGATCGACCTCGCTATAGACATCGGTTTGCAAGGCGAGCATATCGGCGGGCTTGAGCTGGTCGCGGCCCTGGAGAACTTTGTAAATGCGCTCAATGCGGTAGGGGTCGGCCCACTCGAGTGAGAGCGGGTAGGGCGATTTGGGAGTTGTGACACGAGCGTTTGCGGTGGCCAGAAAGCCGGAAGGGGGATCGACAGCGCTGGGGAGACTGTCAAACGGGATATAGCCCTGCCACTCATGGTGGCTGTCGGCGATCGGGACAGGCTGCAAGCCGGCTGGGCGCAGTGGGACGCGGCCGATAGCGTGGTAGGCGATGTGGCCCTGGCTGTCGGCGTAGATGAGATTCTGCGTCGGCCAGCACCATTGGGCAAGGGCCGCTGAGAATTGGCTCCAATTGGACGCTGTATTCATGGCGTAGAGTGGCAGATCGTTGAGAGCAGAGTCGTAGAGGGTCCAGCGAAGCGCTATGGGACGGGTTTCGCCTTTGAGCATGGGGTTGAGCAGAGGTCCGTGCGCAGTCAACTGGACGGTCACGGAAACGTCATGATCTCCCCGGACGCGGATCGTTTCATGATCGATGCCGAGATTTTGCCAGGATCCGTTGGGCGCACGATAGTGGCCCTGGCCGTCGAGGGTTTCGATGTAAAGGTCTTGCACATCGGCGAAAAGCGCAGTGAATCCCCACGCGACGTGGTCATTATGCCCGGCAACGACGTAGGGCAGACCGGGCAGAGTGACGCCAGCAGCGTGAAACCCGGGAGCTTCAAGATCCGCCATGTACCAGATATTGGGCTCGGTAAGCGACAAGTGCATGTCATTCGAGAGTATCGGCAATCCACTGGCAGTGTGGATGCCCGCAACGACCCAGTTGTTAGAGCCTTCCGCGCAGCCGGAGCATTCGGGCAGATCGAGCAGGAAGCGAAGGCCCGCCAGGTTATCGTGCGACGGAGAGCCGGAGCGCGTGAGGTCGTCCTCGTTGTCGTCGTCGGTGCTGGGCGGAGGAGTGGGATTAGGTTTGCTGAGGTCGACGATTTCGCCGGTGGGTGGATGATCTCGCCAGGAGCCAACGGGGTAAAGCTCGGACTCGAGGCGGGCATTGTGGAGGCGCGCGGCAATTTGCTCGCGTGCCAGTTTGACGTCCCAGTGGGTGTCGAGGGTTTCCACCATCATGACGCCAACGGCGATGGAGTCAACGCCGGACCATGGAGATGGGGTGTCATGTAACAAGCGGAACTCCGGCGGCAGATTGTGCTGGTGCTGGCGGATAAAAAGATTGACGCCGCGGGCATAGTCGTCGAGCCGGCTGCGTTCATCGGGCGCGAGGTGGGCGTAGATGCGGCTGGCGACGTTGTGAAACTCGAGGACGCGACGGGAGATGTCATGAGGAATGAGCGCGGGCCCAAGGACTTCAGCGAGAGTCCCGCTGGAGTTGCGGCGGTACATGTCCATTTGCCAGAGGCGATCTTGTGCGGTGACGTAGCCCTGGGCGAAAAAGAGATCAGACTGCGAGACGGCCTGTATGTGCGGGACACCATGCGCGTCGCGGCGAACGAGCACGGGTGCGGATAGTCCCGGGAGATGGAGAGTGCCGTCGAGGGTGGGTAGAGCTGCGTGCGCGGCGGCGCGCAACCACAGAGCGGCCGCAGTGAGAGCGATGGAGAAAAAAACGACGAGTGCGGCGGCCAAAGCAAGGAGCCTGCGCAGCCAGTGACGCTCGTGGCGGGCCGTGCGGTGCGTGGCTTGTAGAGTTACAGGGTGGGCCATCGGTCAAAAACAGGATACCGCCGCGAGGGGTGTCGGATAAGGCAGAGCGGGATGGAAGTTACGGCTAAGAAGCCGCAGGTTCAACGGCAGGGGCGAGGGCCGGCTTGTGCGAGCGACCGTAGAGGACAATCAAGGCAATGAGCAGGGCCACGATGATCCCCAGCACAATTAGACTGCCTTCTGGGCCATCCGCGCCGCCGCTCCAGAAGGCGTTGCCGGCGGGGGCGGTGGTGAGCAGGTGGCCCTGTGCGGGCAAGCCGCTGTCTGCGGTGCCGTAGAAGAAGGTCTCAGCCCAGTCCCACGCGGCATGGCAGCCGATGGCCCACCAGGCAGAGCCTGTGAAGTAGATGCTGGCACAGAAGACGAAGCCGATGGCGGCAGCTGCAAAGATGCCGATCCAGTTTTCACCGTTGTTGCCGGTGTGGACAAAGCCGAAGAGGGTGGACGAGACCCAGGCCGCGATCCAGAAGCTGGCACTGGCAGCCTTGCGCCGGTGGAGGATGTAGCAGGGCACGAGGCCGAGCAACACCATGGCATAGACGCCCCAGACGCCGTTGCCTTTGGCACGCAGGATCAATTCGATGCAAACAGCCGCAAGGATGAAGACGGCGGGCCAGAAACGGATGCTGCGCGTGAGGGTGAATTGCAGGTAGCAGCGGAAAAGGCCCTCTTCGACGCAGCCGACGAGCAGGAACACCGCGCCCCAGAGTCCTCCGTAGTGGAGGATGGCCGTCCCGGACAGAGCGACGGGCCCGAAGTGGAGCCAGCCACCGGCGGCGAGCGCCCCAACAAGTGCGGAAAGTGCGATGAAACCGGCTGTGAGACCAGAGAAGAAGTGGAAAGAGCGACGCTCATCCACGAGGTTGTAGTCAAGGATGCGGCGGCGCTCGAGGACGGCGACGATGGCGGCCGCGCCGAGCATGGCGATGAAAGGGGCCAGTTCATTGAGAAATGCGATGAAGGGGCTGAAGCCCTGCCTGCTGTCAATGTGTCCAGCGCGGTTAAGGAGGGCGCCGGTGATGAAAGTGAAGCTGAACATGAGCAGCGAGAAGATGACAATGGACCAGCCGGCGCGAAGACCATCCCGCCCGAGAAAGATATGCACAAGATTGTTATTGGCGGGCCCGGGATGATCGAGGAGAGCAGGGAAATACTGTGGATCCGAGGGCTCCAGACCCGGCGCAGGGGTGGACAGTGGACCGGCTGCGGGACGTTCGGGATCCATGGATGCTCCTTTGACAGCGTGAGAAGTGTGGTGAACGGATTTTACTGGAAATGAGTTACGGATGGGCGGCGAATCTGGTTCCGGTCGCGAATCGAGCGGAATCAAGGACGGTTCAGCCTTGACACAAACGGCCCGGCCCTTGATGCTTGACTTTCCGGCTTTTTGAGGGAAATTGCTGCACGGAGCGGGTTACGTTGCGGGTTCGCGTCTTCTATCACGATAAATGTTTCGATGGGGCTTGCTCGGCGTCGCTGTTCACGCGCTTTCATCGCGAGTGCGTCGCGAAGGATGCCACGTATGAATACCACGGTCTAGTGCATCGGGCCGGTGCTCTGTTTGATGAGAGCGAATTTACAGGTGACGAGAACGCTATCGTCGACTTCAAGTACTCGGCTTCGCCACGGATTACTTGGTGGTTCGATCATCATCAATCGGCTTTCCTGACTCCGCAGGACCACGAGCACTTCCTGGCCTGCCAGCGGGACCCCACCTGCGCGGCGCGCAAGTTCTTTGATCCGGATTACACTTCGTGCACGAGCTTCCTGGCGCACATCGGGACGACGAGGTTCGGGTTCAACACAGCGCCGGTCGCGGACATGATTCACTGGGCAAACATCGTGGACGGCGCACTCTACGAGAGTCCCGAGGCAGCGGTTGAGATGGCGGCGCCGGCAATGAAGCTTACGCTGATTATCGAATCGACACAGGACCCTGAATTCATTCCGCGGCTCATTCCGCTCCTTACGGAGATGCCTCTGGCGGAAGTTCTGGCGCAGCCGTTTGTGGCTCCGCTGCTGCCACCGCTGCTGGAACGACACGCCCAGGCGATCGAGCTGATTCGCCAAAGGAGCGAGGAGCGCGAGGGCACCATCTTCTTCGACATCTCGGATCACGTGATGGAAGGCTTCAACAAGTTCATCCCGTACTATCTGCACCCGCAGGCGACGTATTCGATCGGGCTGTCGAAGTCGAGCTTCAGGACGAAGGTGGCGGTAGGGTCGAATCCGTGGACCAAAGCAGACCCGGCGAAGATGGTGAACCTGGCCCAGGTATGTGAGCGCTATGGCGGCGGTGGCCATGCGCGGGTAGGCGCAATCAGCTTCCCACCCGATCAGGCAGAGCGCGCCCGAGCTGCGTCGGCAGAGATCGTTGCCGAGCTGCGAGCGAAGAATCCGTTTCGCTAGAAGTTTCGAAAGACTGGCCGTGGTCTTTTAACAACAGACGTCAACCGCCGGGCCTTCCGCCGCACTTGAGCCTACTGCGATCAGGAGAAATCCATCATTGCCGGGGTGAAGCGTATCCGCGGGCTGAGTCTCATCGCAATTTTTGCGCGAACACTCCTTGCCGGAAGCGAAGCATTCGCTGCAGACACGTGGCATGCGAAAGCCACCATCGAATACGACGATTCAAGAGTATTTCGACGAGATCAACAGGGGAGATGTGAAGGCAATTGTCGCATCCTGCGCGGCCCGTACGACCGTTGTGGATGGCTTTCCACCCTATGCCTGGCAAACTGCGCCGACTGGTGGAAGGACTTCGAGTCGAAATAATAGAGCCATTGGTGCAACTCCTGACACGCTTTTACCCGGCAAGGCTATTGGTACGGAGCGACAAGGGGTTTCGGAGCCATGGTGTGAGTAACAGCGCGGCGCGGATGGATCTCTACCGGCTCCGCCTGGGCCTGGGGTGTGAGCCATCTATTGGCGAAGGGCGGAGAAGGCGATGGCAAATAATGGATTCAGCTCAGCTTTCACTTTTGGCCCGATGGATTCGATGTCTATTTATTTGACGCGCGCGCGCTGGCTGGGCCACTCGGCGCGTCGGCGTTGTAAGAATGCACGAATCCCTTCTTTGAAGTCGTCTGTGGAGCGCTGCTGCGCGTTGGCCTCGATAGCGTCGGCGATCTCTTCGTCGAGGCTTCGGCTGGCATGCCGGGCAAGTAGGCGTTTGATGGACTCCATGGCGAGCGGGCTATTGAGTAACAGCGATTGAGCGAGGGCGCGGGCCGATTTCTGGAGCTCATCGGCTGTGACGATTTGTGTGACAAGGCCAAGCTGCAGGGCTTCCTGAGCTTTTATCAGCCGGCCGGTCAGGAGCAGATCGCGAGTACGCTTTTCGCCGACCTGTCGAAGCAGAAATGAAGCGACGATGGCGGGTACGTATCCGAAGCGCACCTCGGTGTATCCGAATTTTGATTCGGGCGTAGCGAGGGTGAAGTCGGGGATGGTGGCGAGTGCCATTCCGGCAGCAATGGCCGGTCCGTTAACTGCGGCAATGACCGGCTTGGGAAATTCGTAGAGGGTACGCAGAAGTCTCGCCATGCGTGCAGACTCGCGCGCATGCTCGTCCATCGTGCCGGCGGGAAGGGTGTTCAGATGTTCGAGGTCAAGGCCCGAAGAGAAGGCTGCGCCGGCGCCAGTGAGGATGAGCGCACCGCAATCGCACTCTGCCGTTTCATGCAAAGCATCGACAAGTTCGTCGATGAGTTCGGGGGTGAGAGCGTTGCGCTTGTCCGGACGGTTAAGCGTTAGAGTTCTGACGCCGTTGGAGGTCTCGGAGAGGATGTGGTTGAAGTGATTCATGGGAGTCTCAAATAGGAGCTTTCACGGCAAGCGCGCTCCAATAGGGAAGATTATCGCAGTGCCCGGTGGAGTGGAAGAAACATTAGTGAACTCAGCGGCACTTGCTGAGCGGGGCACACCGCACAACGGCCGCTGAGATTTGCCATTGCGCCGGTACCATGATGTGCCACACTGAATTCGGATTGAGGACACACTGACAGAAGGAACTTGATGGAGCGGATAGAAGTGGAGGATATTCGAACCCAAAAGCAGACCCCGCGGGGAACCCGAGCCGTGACAGGGAGACAGAAGATTGGTGTCCTGATCTTATTCCTCTTGAGCAGCTCGATTGCTGGGGGGATTGGGAGCTTCATCCTGCACGGGAAGCCAGGCGGGGTCGATTATCGCGTGATCCATGCGGCTTTGCGCGCAATTCTGAAGCACAAGGATCCGTACTTGACCACCGTATTGAACGCCGAGTGGATGAAAGATGGCGGTGAACTGCCGAAGGATCCGAAAACTGGGAAGTTGCAGAGTATTTCGCAGTTTGCCTACCCGCCGACGATTGCGGTTTTGGCGCCTTTCGCTATTTTCCCGTTCCAAGCCTCGCATCTGCTGTGGATGACGACGCTCGTAGGCATGCTTTCCCTGGCGGGACTCCTGATCTGGCAGACGTGTGCCGATGTTGCGCCGGATCTGAGTTTTGTACTTCTGGCAATTTCGTTGGGAACGGGCCCCGTATTTTTCTACAGCGCGAATCCGGCGGGCCTGGCGATTGGGCTTTGCGTGATCGGGTGCTGGTGTTTGATTGAGGACCACGTTCCGTGGGTAGGGGTGGTGTTCCTGGCGGCGGGACTCATTATCAAGCCGCATGATGTGCTACTGGTGTGGGTTTGTCTGTTGCTGGCCGGTGGGATGCTTCGGCGCAGGGCGCTGCAGGTAGCGCTGATCGCCGCGCTGCTAGCGGTACCGGGAGTGTGGCGGATGAGCACCATTTCCAAGAGCTGGCCCGCGGAACTTCGCTCCAACCTCACGACGCTTGCAGAGCGAGGCGAGATCGACGATCCCCGGCCGGATGCGTACAGCGATTACACGGCTGGAATGATGCTGAGTTTGCAGGCAGGGGTGAGTCTTTTTGATGCAGACTCGCGTGTCTACAACGGGATTACCTATCTCATCTGTGGCACGCTTTTTCTGCTGTTGTGCCGCGAAGCATTGCGAGACAAGTTCGCGACGGGCCACATCTGGTATTTACTGGCAGCAGCAGCTCCACTGACGATGCTGATGACCTATCACCGTTCGTATGATGCAAAGCTTCTCATACTGTGTCTGCCGGCAGGCCTTCGGTTCTGGTCGAATCGGGGTGGGCGCGGATGGGCCGCTACCATCCTGCTGGTGACGGCAATCGGGCTGATTAATGAAATCGGGATTACGAGCCTGCAAAGGATCACCAGCGGCTTGCCGGTGCATCAGTCTGGGATAGGCCCAGGCACGCCACTTGTCGTCGCAGCGCACCCGATTCCATTTCTTTTGCTGGCAATGAGCGCGTTCTACCTTTGGGCGTACATTGGCTTGGCAAGGAGCACAGAGACAATTTGACGATCCAGAGATAAGCGGGCCCTATCGCGAGCCATGAATTACAGGCCAAGCTCGGCGGCGCGCTTTTTCATTGCTTCAAGGCAAAATGCGATATGAGTGTCGAGATCGACGCCCAGTTCGGCAGCCCCCAGAATGACGTCCTCCCGATTGACGCCCCGGGCAAATGCCTTATCTTTCAACTTCTTGCGAACGCTGGCGACCTCAACGTCGGCGATGGCTCTGGTGGGCTTGACGAGGGCACAGGCAGTTAGGAATCCGGCGAGCTCATCACAAGCAAAAAGCGCCTTGTCAAGATGGGTCACGCGCGGAACTCCCGAGTACTGCGCGTGAGCGAGGATGGCCGTTCGCAGCGCAGTGGGCCAGCCCAGGCGCTCCAGTTCACGTACGCCGACGAAAGGATGCTCCTCCGGGGTGGGATGCCGCTCGTAGTCGAAGTCGTGAAGCAAGCCGGTGGTGCTGTAGAGGTTGATAAAGTCATCGCGTTCCCCCTCACGCAGGCCAAGGCGCGCGGCTTCAGCTTCTCCCATGGCTGTGACGCAGGCTTCGACAGCGAGCGAATGCTTGCGCAGACTCTCGCTCTGGGTCCATTCAGTTAGCAGCTTCCAGGCGTCCGCTACGCCGTATGGGGAATGGTCATTTGGAAATTCGGTCATGATGCCAAGCCTCGATGTTGCTTATCATGGTTCGTGATTTTCCGGGTTTTTCAGGGTATGATAGGGAAGACTTCGGGTTGACCCTAAGTTTCTACTTGACAATTATGGTTCATCCCCTTCAAAGTAGCACGTATCGTGGTGCAAAAAGCGCACCCCGGAGGCCCCGCTCTGGCACTCCGTAGACACATTATGGCCACGACTCTTGCAAGCGTGGAAGCGCGTGAAGTTGTTCGCTGTGATTTCTGCAGCCTGGTTCAATACCGCACGCGAGACTCACACTGCCGGAAGTGCCACCGGCCCCTCGATCATGAGGAGCCGACTCCGCTAGCGCCGCAACTTGTGGAATCATCTGCAGCCGGATCCGCTGAACAAGCGGGGATGCAGGTGGCGGCTCAAGTTCGTGAAATCCGACGTGCTCGACATTTGAGTCAGCGCCAGCTCGCCAGCCGCATGCAGGTGCCGCGGACCTACATCTCGAAGATCGAGAACGGGAAGGCGATTCCGACGCTTGGTTCACTGGAGCGCCTGGCGGATGCGCTTGAGGTGTGCGTCAGTCAGCTGGTGCGGGATGCGCGCAGCTGTCGGGAAGAGGAGATCGCAAGCATCCTGGCAGATCCCTTTCTGGCGGAGATTGCAGCGTTGCTACCCCAATTGGATACGCTGCACCGGACTCTACTGCAGGGAGCAGTCCGCGACGCAGCGATGGGCCGCCGGCGCACAGCCTAGGACCCTCGTCCGCACGGAAGCCCAGCAGTGCCATTTCTGAGCAGGCTCCGTAACCGATGAGGGTGGTCCCCGTTGGTGAGCGCAGGAGCCTTTGCGGGCGGCGGGTACGTGTGCTAGGTTCGATGGTGCCGCACTTTACGGGTTTGCGGCGGGCGGCTTTTTGGATGCAACGGGCGAGAGGCCGCCGCTATGGGCGCAGCGAATCTGAGATTGCGTCGCAATCTCTCCTGTGTCGCAAACCGGCAATCATCCGATCACTTCACTGAAGAGGCTTCCTTTGTACTCATCAGGCACGCCGCGAATCCATGAGCTCTCGCCTGAGGAACTCTCCGTTTACGCGATGCTGAAGCCGGGGAGTCTGCCACAGCACGTAGCGATCATCATGGATGGAAACGGCAGATGGGCGGGTAGACGTTCGCTGAAGCGGTTCCTGGGGCATCAACAGGGCGCGAAAAGTGTACAACTGGTGACCGAGACTGCCTCGCGGATTGGATTGCCATGGCTGACTCTTTATGCGTTCTCTCTGGAGAACAAGCTGCGGCGGCCGCGCGCGGAAGTGAACTTTCTGATGCGTCTGCTTAAGACCTATTTGGAGAACAATGTACAGCGCATGATGGACAATAACGTGCGGGTCCGGTACATCGGAAGAACGCATGAGCTGCCAGCTGAGGTGCAGGACAAGATGCGCTGGGCTGAAGAGACGACCTCGCGGAACACTGGGACAACTCTTACGCTGGCACTGAACTATGGGGCGCGGTCTGAATTATTAGATGCATTTCGCGGTCTGGCGGCAGAGGTGCGCACGAAGCATCTCAACCCTGAACGGTTGACTGAGGAAGACATTCATCGCCACTTATATACGGCCCATATGCCGGATCCGGATTTGCTCATCCGAACTTCCGGCGAGATGCGGATTTCCAACTTCCTGCTCTGGCAAATCGCCTATGCAGAGATCTACGTGACCGACCGGCTGTGGCCTGATTTTCGCGGGATCCACTTACTGGAGGCCATTGCGGCCTTCCAGCGGCGTGAGAGGCGATTTGGCGGCATTGGCGAGGGTTGCGGCGAAGTGGAAGAGGATCCGGATCGGATCCGGATCGCGGCAAGCTGAGCGCTGTTTGATTTCTCTTGAAGCTTAAAGGTGCATCGAGTGGAGCCCCGGGCCCTGCTCGTACGAGTGCGCGCGATTGAAGGCGAGTTGCGCGGGCGGGGTGCCCGGCAGTGTATTCTCAACGCTGAATGAAACGCGTGTTAACAGGTCTTATTCTGGCGCCCGCAGTTCTGGCCTTGGTGCTATTGGGTCCAAGGTGGATGATTGCGCTGGCGGTGGCAGGGGTCTCAATGCTGGCGGGCTGGGAGCTTCTGGGTTTAGCAGAGAAGTGCGGAGCGCGGCCACCTCGGGTGGCAGTGATGCTGGCTCTTGCGGCCCTTTTTTCCGGCAACTTTGAGTGGCCGGATCAGACCGTGGTGTTGCTAAGTGCCATCTCTGTCGCTTTGGTCGGCTACTGTACGGTGAAGTCGCCAGTAGAGCGGATGCTCGCTGATGTGACGTCCGCAGTATTTGCATTGTTTTATACAGGATTGACGCTGCTGGCGCTGCCGACATTGCGTGACTCCGCCAATGGCCCTTCGGTGGTGGTGTTCTTGCTTTGTGCGGTGTGGGCGGGCGACATTGCCGCACTCTACGTGGGTCGGATGTGGGGACGACACAAGATGGCCCCAGCTTTGAGCCCCAACAAGACCTGGGAGGGCGCGTTCGGGTCTGTGCTGGGCAGCGTGGCGGTTACGGGGCTGTTACTGGAGCTCGGCAATCTGCTGGCGCAGTGGAACTTCATGCGGCTCTCATTCGCGGATTCCGTGTGGTGGTCGTGGCTGTTGATGGCAATTGTGGTGAATGTCGCGGCGCAGTTGGGTGACATTGCGGAGTCGGCGCTGAAGCGGTCGGCCGGCGTCAAGGACTCAGGCAGGTTGTTGCCAGGGCACGGGGGAGTATTAGACCGAATTGACGCGCTGCTGCTGGCGGCCCCAGTGCTGTGGTGCGCTCAAGTGCTTCGTTAGGGTTCTCCGTTGCCCTTCCAGGGCTTGGTGAATTGAAGGGAGATGGCTGAAGAGAGTCATGGATCTGAAACAAGAGCTCTCATCTCTCGGCGTGGTGGCCGCGCGCTTCTAGTTCAGTGAGTTCCTTTCGCTCGCAAAGCACAGCGGGACTCTTGCGCGGATCGTTCCCTTTGCGGACGACCCGTACGATGCGATTGGCTCGATCTGCATGATCATAGGAAAGCTGCTGGTGCTGTTCAGCCTGGTGTGCGCTCAGCTTTGGGTGGCTCTTTGCGTGCCGGGCACATTGGCGGAGACGACGTGGCGATGCTGCGTCACCCATCCGGATGGATCAATCGACCCGCCGCGGAAGAGGCCTTGTTTTTGCTGATCGGAATCGCAGTTATTGCGAAAGCCTGCGTCTTTCTGGTTCGACAGATGCTGCGGAAATTGCCGGACGTGGTTTTCGAGACAGGACGCACCAAGCTCCGCAGGTGCTCATTGCAAGTGTCGTTGCTCTCGGAGTCTATCCAGAGCAGTTAATTCGCAGCGGAGAGTTTCATCTTTTTTTCCAAATCTGATTCGATTCCTGCTGGTTTGGACACCTGCCTCATCGCTCGTTGTTATGTTGTTGCATTGCGAGTTAGCCGATTCAAAGAGCATGACTTGCAATCTGTGATCGTTCCGTGCCGTGTAGA
>JAJYAE010000193.1 GCA_021779695.1 Acidobacteriota bacterium
GTCGCCTGCGCCACTCCGCCAGCAGCAGAACAATCCAGATAAACTCGCACAGAAACAGCGGCTCGGTCATGGCCGTCGTTTGCAGATACAGCAAATTCGGATTCAATGCAAAGAAAGCAAGAGCTACGCAGGAGGGAAGTGGGCGAAGCCACGCACGCGCCAGCCGATAGATGCCGGTGCATGCCGCCAGATACGCAAGCATGGATGGCACTGCGCCGGCGATCCCGTCCGCCCACCATCGGTAGACAGCTACAAGCGGGATAAGGAGCAAATGGGGCAACGGCAGCCAAACCGAGCCGAGCTGCTCCAGTCCAGGCCGATGGGAATCAATCACCCGGCGGGCAATGTGCAGATGGGCGACTGCGTCGCCATAATTCAGCAGCGCGTGATGGTCCCATCCCCATGCAAATGCCAGGATCGACAATGCGGCGCTCAACCCCAGAACTGCCTGCTGCTCCCTGCGGGAGCAACTCCGCTCTGCTGGCAACTGCTCAGTCAAGGTGTGTAATCTCTCGAAATAAATCGAAGCGCTCGTCGATCTCGTCGCGGGAAAGCTGCTCCAGCCTTTCCGTGCCAAACCGCTCCACCGCGAACGAGCCCATCACGCTGCCGTAAAACATTGCACGACGAAAAGCTGCCGGAGTGATTGCGGACTGCGAGGCCAGGTACCCAAAGAAGCCTCCGGCAAAGCTGTCACCTGCCCCCGTCGGATCGACAACATGCTCAAGTGGAAGTGCCGGCGCGCGGAAGGGCTTTGCGCCCACGCCAGTCTCTGCCGTGCGGTGAAAGGCGGTCGCGCCATACTCGCCGTGTTTGACCACCAGCATGCGCGGCCCCATGTCCAGCACGGACCGTGCCGCCTGCACAAGATTGCTGTTTTGCGCCAGCATGCGCGTCTCCGTGTCGTTGATCAGCAGCACATCAAGACCCTTCAACACCTCCAGCAGGGCTGGCTTGTGATCCTTGATCCAGTAGTTCATTGTGTCGCCAGCGACCAACTTCACCTGTGGCATTGACTCGCGCACTCGCCTTTGCAGAATGGGATCGATATTTGCCAGAAAAAGAAACTCGGAGTCGCGATACGAGTCGGGAATCCTCGGTTCAAAGCTTCCAAAGACGTTCAATTCCGTGGCGTGCGTCTTTGCCTCATTCAGGTTCTCCAGGTACGAGCCCTGCCAGAAGAAGCTCTTGCCGGCCGCCCGCTCGATCCCCTGCGTATCGATCTGACGCGAGGTAAAAACCTGCTCCTCCTTCGCGCCAAAATCCTCACCGACAACCGCAATCACCCGCACATCAGTAAAGTAGCTCGCTGCCAGTGAGAAGTACGTTGCAGCGCCTCCCAGGCATCGCTCGCGGCGTCCTGCCGGGGACTCAATTGTGTCAAACGCAACACTGCCTACCACCGTAATCGCCATTTCAGTCCTTGCATTCTTGAAGTGAGCAGCGCTCCGCTCTTCGTTACCAGTTGTGATACTTGCCGAACAGCAACTTCAGCTTATCCTTGGTTGCTTGCGGGATCACATCTGCCTGGGTTAGCACGGCAAACTGTGCGGCAGTCGCGCAGGCGCATGCTCGCTCCCGGGGCATTGCGGCAACTGCTGCTTTCACCACCCGCGCGGCATTGTCGGCATTCTGGTGCAGCACCGCGACAATCTCTTCAATCGTCACCGCATCATGGCCTTCGCGCCAGCAGTCGTAGTCCGTTACCATGGCCACCGTCGCGTAGCAAATCTCAGCTTCCCGCGCGAGCTTGGCCTCCTGCAGATTCGTCATACCGATCACATCGGCACCCCAGCTGCGATACAGGTTCGACTCGGCCTTGGTTGAAAACTGCGGACCCTCCATGCATACATAAGTGCCGCCCTGCTTGCACGAAACACCCACAGCGCCGCACGCCTTGAAAGCGGTTTGGGCAACCGTTGCGCATACGGGATCGCCAAAAGCAACGTGTCCCACGATCCCTTCGCCAAAGAAGGTAGACACCCGATGGAAAGTGCGATCAATGAACTGGTCCGGAACAACAAAGTCTGTCGGCTTGTGCTCCTCTTTCAGTGAGCCCACGGCAGAAACAGATAAAATCCGCTCCACGCCCAGTTTCTTGAAGGCATAGAGATTCGCGCGAAAATTCAGCTCCGACGGCAAAATGCGGTGCCCGCGGCCATGACGCGCAAGAAAGGCGACTTTGCGACCTTCCAGCTCTCCCAGCACAAATGCATCTGAGGGCTCTCCAAACGGTGTCTCCACGCGCTCTTCCCGCACATTCGTAAATCCAGGCATGGAGTAAAGTCCGCTCCCGCCAATAATGCCAATCTCTGCCTGAGACAAGGTCCACTCCTCGGATGGGATAAGCCAGCGGCTGCCCTGCACAGGGCCGCAAACACTCCAGTATAAAGGGCTGAAGGCCCTATGGGCGTGGTTGATCCGGCTACATCCTCGGGATCGCGAGAATCGGAATCGACTGTGCCGGAAATGTCGCGGCCACCATGCTCCTCGTGCTTTCCGCACTCGGCGCGGCCACATTCAGGTCCGCTTCGGGCACGATGGCTGCTGGATTCGCATTCCAGTCACCGTGCCCGTAGATTGCAGAGTGCCTCCAATCGTTGCCGCAGCCAAGCTGGGCAAGAGGACGACCGACGTGATGGCGGGAACGGCCTCGGTTGCTCTGACCGTCGCATTGGCATTCAGCAGCACCGTGCAAGAGGGTCCATGCGCGGAAGCGCATCCAGACCAGGAAGTAAACCTGATGGCCCCGGCAGTGCTTGCCGCCATCTGTGTCACCGTCGTGCCGGAATGATGAGTGAGACGGAAGCCCGTCGTTCCAATCAAGCCCGCTCAGACAAAGCAGCCCTGCGCGCGCCCTCGGCGGAGATCTCTTCAACGGCCCAGCCTGCAATGAGCAGACTGGGAGCCTCCGCGGCCTCCAGGGAGCCGAGCTCGCCAAGTGTCGAAGTCCATATCTTCTCGTCCGGCTGCGAAGCCCGTGAGACCACTGCGCACGGCAGCTCCGCTGGCAGCCCCGCCTGCATCCACTCCAGTGCCAGCAGCTTCAAGTCGCGTCCCGGCATGTACACAACCCGCGTTGCATCCTCCATCGCCGGTAGCGGCGCATGATGATGGGATTGCGCGTGGTGGCCGGTGGAAAGAATCACGCTTGAAGCCGCCATGCGGCTGGTCAGGGAGCAGCCCAGAGAACTCGCAGCAGCAAAGCCCGCGGTGATTCCAGGAACCACTTCAAATGGAACTCCGGCTTCGCGCAGCGCTGCCATCTCTTCTGCCGCGCGGCCAAACAGAAGAGGATCGCCGCTCTTCAGCCGCACAACGTTGCGTCCGGCTCGGGCATGCTCCACCATCAAAGCGTTGATCTCTTCCTGCGTAATACTCTTCAGGCCGCAGCGCTTGCCCACGTTCACGATGACCGCACCCGGTGCGCGCACATCAAGAATCGCCGGTGGAACCAGGTCGTCGTGCAGAATCACCTCTGCTGTTTGAATCACGCGCAGAGCCTTGACGGTCAGCAAATCGGGATCGCCCGGACCAGCTCCCGTCAAATACACGCAGCCCTTCTTCTGCATCCCCAATGGCGCACGAGCCAGCCTGCGCGTGGCGCAGTCCTGCGAGTCGCAAATCTGGCGTTGTGCCAATGCATGCAGCAGCAGCTTGCGCTCCTCTCCACGCGGATGGATCGCCAGAACCTCACGCCGCAGCTTGCCCAGTGCGCTGAGCCATGCCCCCAGATCTTCCGGAAGCTGTTCGTCGATCTCCCGTCTCAGCCGCTGTGCCAGCGCCGGACTCTCTCCCGCCGTGGAGATCGCTATCTGCAGATCGCCGCGGCGCACCACCGACCCAAAAAAGAAGTCACAGTTGGGAATATCGTCCACGCTGTTGCAGGGGATATTCCGTTCCACCGCGCCCTGGTACACCGCAGCATTCACGTCCGCTTGGTCCGTCGCCGCAATCACCAGGAAGTTGCCATCCAGGTCTGCTGCTTCAAATGCGCGCTGCAACCACTCCAGCTTGCCTTCCGCAGCCAGCTGCCGCACTTCTGGCCGCGCCTCGGGTGCCACCACGCGCAGCTGAATCCCGGTTCGTAGCAGGCTGCCGATCTTTTCCAGCGCAACTTGACCAGCTCCCACCAGCAGGGCGCGCCGACCCTCAAGCTTCAGAAAAATTGGCAGCAGTTCCAAAAGCTCCTCCTCAATCCGCAACGGCCAGCGGAACTCTTCCTGCGAACGGCAAGTCTCTATCTACTGCAGGCAATTCTCCTCCGGCAAGATAGGCGCGTAGTTCTTCATTGGCGTGTCGTTGGAACCACGCGCGCAGGTTCTCTCCCTCATTGCGGCTCGTCAGGTACTGCCGCAGAAGTCGCTCGATCGCATCCGGCACATCAGCCGCCGGGCTGCGATACCCAACCGGCCGCGCGATCCCTGCATGCTGGCCCACTGCCCCGCCCAGGCAGAAGTAATATGCATCAACCATCTTCCCGTCGTGCTTGATCTTCTTGCCTTCCATGCCAATATCCGCAATCCAATGCTGCCCGCATCCGTTCGAGCAGCCCGTCACGTGCAGACGAAGAAGCTGATCAAACTGCGGCAAGCGCTCTTCCAGCTCCTCCACCAGCCACCGCGTGAAACCTTTCGTCTCAGTGATCGCCAGCTTGCAGAATTCCGTGCCCGTGCAGGCCACCGCGCCCCGCCAGAAAACCGACCCCTCGACATGCAGCCCAATCTTGCTCAACTCACGAGCCAGCTCCTGCGCCTTATCGTTCGGAATGTCGATAAACAGCAGATTCTGAGATGCCGTTGCGCGCAACTGCCCGCTGCCGTAGCGCTCCGCCAGCTCCGCCGCTGCCTCCAACTGCTCTCCAGTCATACGCCCGCGTAGAACGGATGCGCCAACGTAACTCAGTCCAGGTTGCTTTTGCCGATGGATGCCCACATGGTCGCGCAGCGTCTCATCCGGTACCTGTTCTGGAACGCCCGGAAGAAGCTGGAAGTCGAGTCGCCTCTGCAACTCCTCCAGAAAACTCTCCGGCGTCCAACCTTCCTTGAGGAAGAGATACTTTAGCCGAGCTCGATCTCGGCTTTCGCGCAGACCCTGCTGATCGCGGAAGATCTCCGCGACAGTGCGGACCACGCGCAGCGCCTGGTCCGGCAGGATGAAGGCGTTGATTCGAATGGCGAGATGCGGCTCCTTGGAGAGCCCTCCACCAATGCGCAGTGAATAGCCTACCTGGCCATCGTGCACCACCGGCGTCAGCGCAACATCATTGATCTCCGGATAATTGCACCACGTCGGGCACCCTGTAACTGAGATCTTGAATTTGCGCGGCAGGTTCACAAACTCAGGATTCGCAGTCAGCAGTCGGGCCACCTCCACCGCCAGCGGTCCAGAGTCAATCAATTCCTCCGAGTCAATCCCGGCCAGCGGGCATCCCGTCACATTACGCACCACGTCGCCGCACGCGCCCTTCGGTGAAAGACCGATCGCGCTGAGCGCATCCACCACCTCCGGCAACGAGTCGATTGTCAGCCAGTGCAGCTGGATATTCTGCCTCACCGTGATGTCAGCCAGATTGCGCGCATACTTGCGCGTCAATCCCGCAATCACCCGAAGCTGGTGCGACGACACAATGCCGTTGGGAATTCCAATGCGCATCATGAAGTAGTCTGACGCCAACCCTTCGCCGCCTTTGCCCCCCGTCGCGCCCACGCCGTCGCCCTGCGTGTACACCCCCCACCACTTGAAGTACATCGATGCCCACTCCGGCACCACGCTTGCGCGGCCCGCTCGAGCAAACGCGCGTACTTCGTCAAAGGCCTCCCAGGGATTCTTTTCGCGCTTCAGGCGTTCCGCGCGCTGCGCCTTGGTTTCTTTTGCAAAGGATGCATCCGGACTCATGGTTCCTCTTTGTTGAAATGGATTCGAATGTTTTTCGGAAAAACAAAAATCCCGCGGCAGAGAGCTCTGCAACGCGGGCATTGATGAACCTTGGTGGGTAGTGCAAGCTTACAAGCCTAGGTCACCTCTGCGCGCGCAGCGGCATACAAAGGCGACAACAGGAGAAAGCTTGCATGTCAAAATTTTCGCAATTCACTCCGAAAAATGCAACAACAAACTTCTCCGGCATCGGCAATCTCCACTCTCCAACGCAATCAGGAGTAGAAGCAACTCCTTTCTTCACCGACAGCTACAAGCTCTTTGCCGCCCCACCAGCCGCACAATTCTTTCCAGCGAGATCCTTCCTCATTGCTGTGCCATGGGTCACTGAGAGGCACGTTCTGACCGGCGCACCATAGCTCACGTGTGCTCGGTGGAACTCCGCTCAGTTGCCGCAAACCGGCGGCGCTCCATCCTGTCGGTAGGGAACGGAGCCCATCCCGGACACACGGGAGGTGCTGCATGGCAGTCAAATCTCCTCCCCGTCAAAAGCCGCAAACGGAGGCACTCTCGTCTTGCGCCCCACCGCAGAGCATCGCCGTGCTCGACAATCCACCGGGCTTCGGCAGCTCGGCCACGCTCAACTCTTCTCCGGACTCCAGCGAGGACACCCGATTCATCGCCGAGGCCCGTTTCTATCGCAAACTTCCTGATCGGAGAGTCCGCTGCACATTATGTCCGCGTCAGTGCAACCTCAGGGAAGGCGTTCGGGGCGATTGCGGCGTACGCGAAAATCGCCGCGGCTCTCTCTATACTCTCGTTCACTCGCGTGTCTGCGCCGCTCACGTGGACCCCGTGGAGAAGAAGCCGTTTTTTCATTACATGCCCGGCAGCGTCGCATTCTCCATCGCCACGGCCGGCTGCAACGTACATTGCAGGTTCTGCCAGAATTGGGAGCTCTCGCAGGCGCGGCCGGAAGACGCTCCCAGCCAATACCTGCCACCCGATAAGGTCGTCGCTCTCGCACGGCAGTCGAATTGTCCCACCATCGCGTTCACCTATACCGAGCCCATCGTGGCCAGCGAATTTTTAATCGAGACGGCGGACGTCGCGCACCAGAACGGCATCCATACGATCGCAATTTCAAATGGCTACATACATAAGAATGCGCTACCGTCCGTCTACGGTCGCATGGATGCCGTCAAAATCGATCTGAAGGCCTTTTCTGACGCCTACTACCACAAGGTCGTCATCGGTCAGCTCAATCCCGTGCTCGACACTCTGGTGGCGCTCCTCTCGCTCGGAAAGTGGATAGAGATCGTCTACCTGCTCGTCCCAACGCTCAACGACAGTGACAACGAACTGACCGCACTGGCGCGCTGGATCAAAGCGAATCTGGGGCTCGACGTGCCGCTTCACTTCTCCCAGTTTTTTCCCGACTATAAATTGGCGCATTTGCCTCCGACCCCAATCGCAACGCTCGAGCACGCCCGTCAGATCGCTCTCGGAGAAGGCATTCGCTTTGTCTACATCGGCAATGTGCCTCGTCACCCCGCGGAGAATACCTACTGCCCACAATGCAGTCGCCTCCTCGTGGAGCGCAGCAGATACGAGATCCGCCAAATGATCATCGTCGAAAATGCCTGTCCATTTTGCCATGAGTCCATTCCGGGAATGTGGAGCGATTAAATGCGAATGCCCTTGAAGCGCTGTCGCGCACGATGAAAGGAGAGGCCCGATGGCACTGTCACGTTCACACCCCCATGCACGCGAAATGCGCGGCTTGAGTGCCACTGCGGCCCAGGCCATCCGCGAGGCTGGAGTTGCCGGGGCTTTCTATCCTTCCGATCCGGTTCGTCTCAAGGGAATGATGGACGTCATGCTTGCGGGGGTCGATACCCAGCCTCTGCAAGGAGAGATCCTGGCCCTTCTCGCACCCCACGCAGGATATGTCTATTCCGGTCCCGTAGCAGCTTTCTCGTATGCCGCAATCAAAGGGCATGGGTATGAGCGCGTCATCGTCATTGCGCCATCCCACTTCGTGTCTGTTCGCTTCACATCCGTGTATGAGGGCGACGGATATGAAACGCCGCTTGGCGTGATTCCTGTCGACACGGACTTTGTTCACCGGCTCGTCGAAGCCGATCCCGGCAGTCGCCTCTCCAGTCAGGCGCATCTTGCCTCGGCGGAAGCCAGCGAGCACGCCATCGAAGTGCAGTTACCCTGGTTGCAGCATGTTCTTGGTCCCTTCTCGCTCGTTCCCATCATCATGGGAGATCAGTCCTATGCCAGCTGCCGTAGTCTTGGCGGCGCATTGGCCACCTTGCTCGACGAACAGGGAGTCTCCCGCCACGAAAGCCCGCCCCCAAGGCGCAAAACGCTCATCGTTGCCAGTTCCGATCTGTCCCACTACTTTCCATCGGAAAGCGCCTCCGTGATGGACCATCACACCCTCGCGGCCATTGAAGCCTGGGACTACGCCACCATG
>JAJYAE010000194.1 GCA_021779695.1 Acidobacteriota bacterium
GACGGGGCTTTCCTGGACGCGGGTCTGGATGTAAAGGACGAGTAGAGCGGGACTGGCGCCGACGAGGAAGAGACCACGCCAGCCGATCGAGTGGAAGAGCAGGCCAAAAGCGGCAGAGGCAAGGATGGATCCGAGAGCGTAGCCCTCTTGAAGGATGCCGCTGAAGGCGCCGCGGCCCTTCTGGGGGAGTGTCTCAAAGGTAAGGGCGGCGCCGACGCCCCACTCGCCGCCCATGGCAATGCCGAAGAGTGCGCGAAGAGCGAGCAGAACGTGGAGCGAGGGGGCAAAGGCGCAGGCGAACTCGATGACGGAGAAGCTGAGGATGTTGAAGATGAGGATGGGTCGGCGACCGTAGCGGTCAGCCAGCAAGCCGAAGAGGAGCGCGCCGACGGGGCGTAGAGCCTGGGTCCAGAAGACGGCGGCGAGGACGGCGGAGGGGTGGGTGTGGAAGTCGGCGGAGATAGCCTTGACACAGAAGATGAGCAGGAAGAAGTCGAGGCTGTCGAGGGTCCAGCCGAGGAAGGAGGCAAGGAAGGTATGGCGCTGCGCGGACGTCAAATGCTTGAAGTCATGGAAGAAAGACATCACGGGGAGGATAGCAGACGCTAACCGGATGGGAGACAAGAGACGGAGAACCGGATGAGGGGCGCAGCGGTCTGTGATTTAAATCACGTTCGCGGGTGAATGATGTCACTGCGATGGAGCCTAATCGTAATCAAAATTGAGAGTTAAAGCGAGAAGAATGGGCGCCGGAAGCGGCGCCATGGCGCTTTCAGGCATTAGATGAGGAGCGTCACGGCGTGAGTATTGAGACATTTGCGCGGTGGTGGTCGAAGCCGCGGGATGCCTGAGCCATGGCGACAAGGCGGAATGGCAGGAGGCGTGATGAGCTGGCGAGGCGGACTGAAGACGATTGTGGTGGCGACGGCGCTGGATGGGGGATCGGATGGCGCCCTGGAGTACGCGCGGAAGCTGGCGGCAGCGTATGGCGCGCGGATTGTGCTGGCCCACGGATTGGATCCGCTGGAGTATGCGCAGGTGGATGAGGTTCCAGGCCGGGTGCTGGGGAAGATGCCGGATGAGGCTCGCGCGGCGCTGGACCGGATGGCGCAGGAGTTGTTGCAGGAGGGGATTTACAGTCATTCGGAAGTGCGTCAGGGGGAAGTGACCGAGATGTTGCTGACGGTTGCGCGGCAATACGAAGCTGGACTGATCCTGGTGGGGACCAAGGGCCGGTATGGAGCGGGTCCCGTGGTGGTGGGAACCGTGGCCGAGCAACTGGTGCGGAGGGCAACGTGTCCAGTGATGGCCGTTGCGGCGGACTGGAATGCAGGTGCGTACCGGCCGGTGCCGGGTGGTCCTATTTTGCTGGCGATGGAGCGCAACGAGGCATCGCATGCGGCGGTGGAGGTCGCGGTGTCGCTGGCCGGGAAGTTCCAACGGCCGCTTTTGGTGGTGCATGCGAGGACTTCGGCGGAGGCGTCGGCATTTCTGAATCCGTGCGCAACAACTTTAGAGCAATTTGGGATTGAAGCGCCGAATGACGTGACGGTGCGGTGCGTGGTGAAGGACGGGCCGGCGGTTGACGCGGTGGTTGCCGGGATCGAGCAGCACCGGCCCAGTGTGCTTGTGTTGGGCGTGAAGCGCACGAGCGAGACGCCGGGGCGTCATGGGACGGCATTTTCACTGCTCGCGCGGTCGAGGGTGCCGGTGATCTGCGTGCCCCCGGAAGCTGCGGCAGCAAAGAGTTCGACCGAAGGCCAGATGGCGACGGTTGGCGAATGAGAGATCAATGGCGGAAGCGGGCCCGGAAGCGACTGTTGCCAGGCTGGCGGAGGCACAGTGGTGACTGGAGCGAAGTGGAGCTCTGCGTGAAGAGCAGAGGCAGGGAGATGGATTGGATGAAGACAATGTGCGGCCACGGGAGGCATGAGCGTGGAAACGCAAGTTAAGCAGGGAGAACACGCGACAGCGCATCCGCTGGCGGAACTGCTGGCATGTCCCCCGGAGACGGGAAGTCTGCTGAGCGCGGCGACCCAGACGTTTAACTTTGAGGCGGCGCGGACGATTTTTACCCAGGGAGAACCGTGCAGGGGGCTCTATGTGGTTCTTGCGGGGCAGTTGCAGCGGAAGACGGAGAGGATGGATACGCGTTTGACGCTGGGCCAGGTGCGGCCGGGCGGGCTGGTGGAATTGGCGGCGGTGCTTGGAGACGGGCGGCATACGTATACGCTTCGGGCTCTGAGCGGCGGGACGATGCTGCTGCTTCCGATGGAGGCGCTGACGGCGGCGTTCAAGTCGCACCCGCCACTGCGGATGCAGTTGCTGGAAGAACTGGCGCGGGAGGTTTCCCGGGCGTATGACGCATGCTTTGCAGTGCGAATGGTTGGGACGCGGCGGCGCAGACTGGACACGTCCTATTCGTCAGGGATGCAGGGGACGCGATAAGGAGAGTGCAGTCTGATGGAAGCTGAGTCGACGGCCGCGGAGGTCGAGGTCGAGGGTTCCGCGGCAGGAATGGAAGAAGATAAGGGTAGTGAAACTGAGTTATACTTATCGCAACGACGCGGAATAAGTATGGCTGGATTTCACCCACATCACCCCCCGGAAGATTGTTTGAACTGCGAGCATCGCCATTTGCGGATGTTTTGCAACCTGACGCCGGAGGCCCTTCAGGATTTCGACGCAATCGGCATCATGATGAATCACGCGCGGGGAGCGAAGTTGTTCTCCGAGGGGGATGCTGCGCGGAATGTTTTCATTGTGTGCTTTGGGCAGGTGAAGATTTCTTCGACGTCGCGCGACGGGAAGACGATGATCCTGAAAATTGCCGGGCCGGGTGATGTGATGGGGCTGAGCGCGGTGCTGGCGAATGTGCCGCACGAGGTGACTGCGGAGGCTCTTGAACCCTGCCAGGTAAAGACGATCCGGAAGCAGGAGTTTGTGGAGTTTCTGGGACGGCACGGGATTGCGAGCATGCATGCGGCGCAGGCGCTGTCGGGCGAATACCTGACCGTGTTCCACGACGCGAAGCGGCTTGCTCTTTCCGGTTCGGCGGCGGGCCGATTGGCGCGTTTGTTGCTGGACTGGGGGCGCTCGGCATCGAACGGCAAGCCTGAGATGCGCTTCACGATGGCGCTGACGCATGAGGAGATCGCCAATATGGCGGGTACTTCACGGGAGACGGTGACACGTCTGCTGAACCAGTTCCGGCGCGACCAGTGGATTACGATCAAGGGCGCGAGTATGACGATCCTGAAGCCGGATCAACTGGAACGTCTGACCGCGTAAGAAAATCTTCTGAATCTAAACAAATTTGGTGATCAAGCCGGGAATCGAGTGCTCCGGGAGCGCTAGAGCTGGAACTCGGCGCGCTCAAGATCGCCCTCTTCAGCGCTGACGGTGTTGTCTTCGCGCAATGTGAGGACCGGACAGCGGGCATGCGCGAGCACGCGGTAGATGGTGTGATCGTGGGTGAGCGTCTGCATGGTGGAATGGCGAGTAGCGCCGAGGATGATGAGGCTGGCGGACATTTCGGCGGCAGCGGCGAGGATTTCGATTGAAGGGTTGCCGTGCACCACGTGGGACTCGATGGGAACGTCAAGTTGGCACTCGGCATTGGATTCCCCGGCGAGGGTGCGAAGCTCGAACAGGGTGGCGGAGTCGATGGAGGAAGGAAGCCCACGGCGGGTGAGCTCATCCAGTGGCGGCAGGACGTGGAGGAGCACGAGACGGGCTTTTTTGGCAGCCGCGATTCGGCAGGCAAGCACTGCGCTCGGGCGAGAGGCCTCTCTTAGTTTGGTGGCGTGCAGGACGACCTTTTTGTCGTGGCTGTCGGACACCGGAAGATGAGCCTCGGGTCCCACGGTAAAGACCGGGAGTGGAACCGAGCGCAGCACCTGCTCTGCCACAGAGCCGAGGAGAAGCCTTGTGAGCTTTCCCCGACTCCGAGTGCCAATCAGTATACGATCGACGTGGAACTGTCGTACAGCGGCATATATTTGCTGAACGGGAATGCCCTCGCGGATGAGTGCGTGACAGTCAATGCCGGCGTCGCGCGCCAGGCAGACCCAGGGGTGAAGGGCTTTGGAGGCTGATTCAACGGCGGAGGCGGGGTCATAACTCGGCCTGCCCGCGGGGTCTGATGAGAAGCCGGCAGAGACCGGGATGACGTGAAGGAGCAGGAGGCGAGCCCTGCATTCGCGGGCCTGCGGAACCGCAAAAGCCATGAGATGCTCGAGATCGAGCAAGTCTGTTGCGACGAGGATCACTGCCGGATTTGTCCACCGCTCCCCGTAGGCGAAGGTCATGGTCTTATGCCTCGCATTGTCAAGATGCCATTGCTCAGCGAATCGCGCTGTGCCTTCTCGCACCGCGAGATGTGAGCGAAATCACGTGGCTTTGCGGACGCTGTGGAGCGTGCTGAGCGGTCGAGGCGGGGAAAAACTGACCGATCTTTATTGCTTCCTTACGGCGAATCCAACTATGTTGGGGAATGGAAGACCACACCCCCATCAACCACAGCTGTAAATCCCAAAGACAAACCAATCAGTTGTGAGTTCGTGCGCGCCTGCGCCGACGGACCCGTTCTTTCCTATTTTTCTTTTTTGCGGGCGCGACAGAAGAGACACATCAATACACAGATTCTGGAGGATAAGGCGCTATGCTTCATCGGCATACTCGAAGTGTATTCGAAGGGCTCATCCGGATGCTGTTCGTCGTAAGTCTGCTTCAAACAGGAGTTTATGCACAGACGTTTCGAGGAGGCATCAACGGGACGGTCACCGATCAGTCAGGCGCCGTGGTGCCGGGTGCTGATGTGACTTTGACCAATATGGGCACGGCGGCGACGTCGAAGGCGGTGAGCTCCAGCGCGGGCGAATTCAGTTTTCCCGACCTGCCGGTGGGTAGCTATCAGATCGGCGTTACGGCGCCAGGGTTCAAGGTCATGAGTGTGCAGAAGATTCCCGTGTCTGCTGGGACAACATACACGCTGCCAGTGAAGCTCAGCGTTGCGACGACAGGCGAGACGGTCGAGGTTTCGGCCGATGCGTTGACGCTGGATACGACTTCGACGGTGGAAACAACGGATATTCCAAGTGAGACGGTGCAGAATGCACCGATGAATGGGCGAGACTTTACGCAGCTGATTGCTGTGACGCCGGGCTATAGCGGCTACTCGGGCGGCGGCTATGGATCGGTCAATGGATCGCGGCCGGACATGGTGAACTGGCAGATTGAAGGTGCGGATAACAACGATGTGTGGTGGAACATTCCGGCGGTGAATCAGGGCGGGGTTTCGGGTATCGCCGGCATCACTCTGCCGCTGGACGCGATTGATCAGATGTCTGTGGTGACGCAGGCGGGCGCTGACTCGGGGCGCAACCCGGGAGCGACTGTGAACCTGGCAATCAAGTCGGGCACAAACCAACTGCACGGAACGCTGTACTACTTCAACAGGAATGAGGCGCTGGCGGCGCAGTCTGCGCTGTCGTTAACGAAGCCGGAGCTGCGGAATCAGCAGTTCGGCTACTCGGCGGGCGGGCCAATTCTGAAGGACCGCTTGTTCTTCTTCACGACGTATGAAGGGCAACGGTTCACGATTGGCGTGAATGCGCCCTCGACGGAGCCATCGACTGCGTATCAGACGCAGGCGGAGAGCATTCTGTCAGCGTACGGGGTTCCTGTGAGCCAGACGGCGCTGAACCTGCTGAATGGCAACGGAAGCACGTCGGGACTTTGGCCGACGGCGGCGCTGGGCGGAACGGCGACGCCGTTCAACTACACGAATCCTGCGAATGAGCATGGCTTCAGTCACAATGGGCTGGTGAAGCTGGACTACAACCTGAACGCGAATAACAAACTTTCATTCAAGTGGTATGTGGGCCAGGGCAACCAGATTGCACCGACTGTTTCGTATCTTTCGCCGTACTACGAGGTGGCGCCGATCCATGTGCAGAACTATTCGCTGACCTACAACACGGTGTTGTCATCGCAGATGACGAACCAGGTGTTCATGGGCGTGAACTACTTCAACCAGGCATTCAGCGATCAGTCGACGGTGTACCAACCGATCACACTGGGGTTGAATACGGGTGCGACGAGTGTTGCGCTTGCGGGCGCTCCGCGAATTGAGATTGCGTCACCGAACTCGAGCAGCGGCCTGGGGGCTTCGTCGGATGGCTTCGACACGGTGGGAGGTACACCCAACTCAGGACGCAACGACATTACGGGCCACCTGGACGAGGCGCTCTCGTGGACTGTGGGCAAGCATGAATTTCGGTTTGGCGGCGAAGTGCGGCAAGCGCAAGTGGACGATTTCTACCAGGCCGGACAGCGCGGAACATTTCTGTTTGACGGCACGCAGGGGCCATGGACGGGCAACACGGGGACGGCGTGCGATGCGCTGACGACGACGGCTCCGGGATCGATGACGCTGAGCGCTAATCTGAGCAGCGATCCACACTTCTATCAGCTCGCGGATTTTCTGGCGGGTTGCTTTGATGCTGGGGGCACGAACATTGTGCAAGGCAATCCGAAGCGGCAGGTGTTTGTGAACAGCTGGGCGCTATTTGCGCAGGATGCGTTTCAGATTACACCTTCGTTGAACCTGAACTATGGTCTGCGCTACGAGTATGTGGGGCCGATGCATGACGGGACGAAGGACCTGACGACCTTCCTGCCGGGGGCGCCAAATGGAATTGCAACGGCGGGCGTGAACATCGCGAACCTGTATCCGCAGTATCACGGCGGGTATGGGCCGCGGGTGGGCTTTAACTGGGAGCCGAGGGGCGCAAAGAATCTCGTACTTCGCGGAGGGTTTGGCATTGGTTTCGACAGCCCGAACGTTGTGAACTATCTGAACTCGCGCTTCAGCAGCAACGGAGGAGCGTTTGGCGTGCAGGACAATCCGGCTGGATCGACGCCGGTGGTGGACACGGGGTCGACCGTAAACGTGATTCCGTCCGGAAGCAGCTACGGGAGCCTGATCTTCCCGAATGCTGCGACCTCATCGAATCCTTGCATTGCGAATCCGAGCGCGGTGCAGGCGGGCTGCTCTACGGCGAACCTGTTCTCGATCAGCCAGAATCTTCGGCCGGGCTATATGTACAACTACAACTTCAACGTCCAGCAGAGCCTGGGGGGCAGCGTGCTTCTGCAGCTTGGGTATGTGGGCAGCGAAGGACGGCGGCTGCGCGCATTGCTTGATGTGAACCAGGCGGGGCTGGGCAGCGGGGGCGCGAACTCGACGCGGCCGTACTTTGCCCAGTATCCCAATTACGGTGTGATCAATCAGATTCAGGGCATCGGCACGTCGAACTACAACTCGCTGCAGGCGCTGCTGCGGATGTCGAGCTGGCACGGACTGACGTCGCAGTTTGCGTACACGTGGGGCCATGCATTGGACGAGATCAGCGAGATCTACCTCTATAACCCGCAGAACAGCCTGTGCTTCAAGTGCGAGTACGGGAACAGCGACTTTGACGTGCGTAATACGTTCACGAGCTATGTGTCGTATATGGCTCCGGCGTTTGCGCATGGACCGATGGCGTTGAAGTCGGGCTGGCAGTTCAATACACTGATGAACTTCCACGGCGGGCAACCGTTCACGATCTACTCGAGCAACGTGGGCGGAAGCGGCAACGGCGAGTATGCGGAGCGTGCGAACAAGAATCCGGGCGTGAGCGCGTATGCGGGCGTTTCGCATAGCGTGCAGGGAACGGCGGCGACAGGCTATTCCGTGACGTGGATGAATCCGAACGCGTATACGCCATCGCTGAATGGCGCGTACGGCGACAGTCACAGGAACGACCTGCATGGGCCGGGCTTTGCGGATGTGGACCTGTCGGTCTTCAAGAACACGAAGATTACGGAGCGCATCAACACTCAGTTCCGGGTTGAGATGTTCAACGTGTTTAACCGGCTGAACCTGGCTTCGCCGGGCGGGGGCTATTGCACGGACTCGAGCGGCTGCGCGATTACGACAACGGTGGGAAGTGCCTATGGCGCGCCGGGGATTGGAGCGGGCGAGCCGTTTAACACGCAGCTGGCTCTGAAGATTATCTTCTGAGCGAGTTGGAAGAGATGGAAAGGCCGGCCGCGGAGGATCGCGGCCGGTATTTTTGCGTGGGTGCCGGGATGGGAAAGCGGGTAGCCGCTGAGGAGTCAAGGAAGGTTGGATGGTGACAGGTCCGGGCCGGATCGTTCCGGTGCAAATCCCATTTGAACGAAGGCGCGTTGCGGCGGGCGCATTCGCATAGGTTGGGCTGGCAGTTGTGACTGACGAGCCGCCACCGGACGGAGCGAAACGTTGATGGCGCCCAGGAACTGGTGGAAACGCGGCCGGATTGGGCACAGAAAA
>JAJYAE010000008.1 GCA_021779695.1 Acidobacteriota bacterium
CTCAGAACTACCTCATTCCCTCCGGCTCGATGAAGAACACGTTGCTTGTAGGCGATCACCTTGTCGTCGACCGAATCACGCTCGAGACGCCCGCTTCGTGGATGCCGCTAGTAAGGTATCGCGAGCCGAGGCGCGGCGATGTTGTGGTGTTCTTCAAGCCCGTTTATCAGCCTGGTATTGATGCCACTGACGCCGACGGGACACCGCAGTACACTCGCTTAGTAAAGAGATTGATCGGCGTACCGGGCGATCATATTCATCTCCGCAACGGCATCGTGATTGTGAATGGTGTCGCACAGCCTGTGGGATTTGCGCAACCGACGACGACGGATAACTTCAACGAGTTTCTCGACGATTTCCCCGCAGTACCTCCAGCCGGGGTGCCGGGGGCAACAGAGGCGTGGGCCGTAAACTTCCCGAGTTATATCCAGGGCGGCGACCTCGTGGTTCCACCCGGCATGTATTTCATGATGGGCGACAACCGGCACAACAGCCTGGACTCGCGCTACTGGGGCTTTGTGCCGCGCGCCAACATCATTGGCCGCCCGCTGTTCAATTATTGGTCGTTCGAGGCCGCAGACGGACAACTTGAACAACCGGGATTCGGTCATAAGCTCGCGTGGTTCGGCCACGTTCTGGTGCATTTCTTCCCGGATACGCGCTGGAAACGCACTTTCCACATTGTTCATTGAACCGGAATTGTGGATTCCGATTCGATCCTCGTGCGTTCCCGGTCGAGTGACCGGCGATGCGGAAGTATGGGCTTCTTTCGTCCGTAGGGCGGAGCACAAAACGAACACAAAAAGTTGACCGTTTTCCGTAATGGGCTGATTCATTGAGGATTCCTTGCGGACGGTCTTGAAAGGGCACGGCTTCAGCCCTGCCGCAAGGGTCTGCAAGACCCTCCGGCCTCCCCGCCCTGAGGGAAGTTTCCACTCACATCGCACTGACCATTCCCTGATGGAGTAGCCTCGGAAACCGCGGAGAATCCTCAAAGTACGATATGCTGGAGATGCGCGCCCGTAGCTCAGCTGGATAGAGCGAACGCCTCCGGAGCGTTAGGTCGGGAGTTCGAATCTCTCCGGGCGCACCATTTTCCCCCCACCGCATCCCCAAAAATACAAAAGCCCGGCAGCCATCGCCACCGGGCCCTCGTCTTCTCTGCCTGCGCCCTCAGAATAGCCCGTGCGCCTGCATATCCTTATACTCATCCAGCGCCTTGATCCCCTTCAGCTCGTCCTCCACCTCCGTCGCCGAGTAGTGCCTCAGCGTCGTCGGCGAATCCGCAAACGCATACGCCGTCAGCCCCACCACCGTCGCGCCCAGGTTCAGGTCCCGCGGGTCCACCTTGTCAAACGTGTCGCTCGGCTTGTGGTGCAGTTGCATGTACTTCTCCATCGGCGTCCACAGCACAAACGACGGCACTCCCTGCGCCAGAAAAGGCCCTTCGTCCGTCGAGAACGTGTAGCGTCCCTCATCTGTCGTTCCCCCCGCATCCAGATCGGCCAGCAGCGGCTTCAGCACCGTCACCGCGTCCGCCTCGTCCTTGCGCCCAAAGACGTACCACCCCTTCGGTGCCTCGTCGCCCGTATCCGTCACAAAGTCCCCCACGCACTTCGCCGCGTCCGCCGCGTGCGCATGAGCGTAGCGCAGTGACCCGATCAATCCCTCTTCTTCGCCGCCAAACAGGATAAACCGCATCGTCCGTCGCGGCTTCAGCCCCGCTGCCTCCACCGCCTGCGCCACCGCCATCACGCTCGCCGCGCCCGTCCCGTTGTCCTGCGCGCCCGTCCCCGGATTCCACGAGTCCAGATGCCCGCCCACAATTACAAACTCACCGCCGTCCTCGCGCCCCGGAATCTCAGCCACCACGTTGTGTACGGTCACGTCCTTGCGAATCCGGTTCTTGAAGCTGAACTCAATCTCCACCGGGCTCTTCGCCAGCAGCCGCTTCAGTAGCAGCGTGTCCTCCATGCCCAGGTTCGCCGTCACGATGGTGGCCTCGGTGCCCCTGAAGTCCGTCAGACCCACCATGCTCGGCGCGTTGTTCACCGCGCCCAGGCCCAGCACCAGCGCCCGCGCGCCTTCGCTCGCCAACAGGTCGATCGCGTCAAACAGCTTGCCAATCGGCTGGCCCGGGTGCTTCCGCATCGAGTCGCCATCAACCAGCACAATGCTGTCCTTGATCTTCGACGCCGCGGCCTTCACGCCCTCCACCGACGCATCATCCAGATAAAATACCTGCCCGCGCACACCCCCCGGCGGTGTCGATGGGCTCCATCCCTCGCTCACCAGGTGCAGCGCCTGCTCGTGCGGCGCAATCATCCGCGCCGTCGCCACGCCATCCGGCTCCCACGTCGCCGGAATCGTCCACGACTCGCCGTGCACATTCTTCAGCCCCATCTGCTTGAACTCATCCTCGGCCCACGCCACGGCCTTGTCGTAGTTCGCCGAACCTGTCAGCCGCGGCCCAATGTCATCCGCCAGGTGCTCGTCATACTCATACGCCTTGCCGGCCAGCATCATCTGCCCGCCCAGCCGCACCAGCTCCTGGTTCAGTTTCCCGTCCACCGTCAACTGGTTCTGCGCCGTCTGCGCCGCGCACAGCCCGCTGCCCGCTGCCATCGCTCCACATATCAGTAGGAAAAGGGGAAGTCTCTTCATCATGCGCTCATCCTCCCGGTCGGCCTGCTCCCATGTCAAGGAGATTCACCGGTCACTCACCCCCGTTCCGTGCAAGCCCGGGCCAGCCCGCGCCACCGCTTCTGCGCATTGCCCCAACCTTCCATCCCATCCACACCCCCGGTCTCGCACCCCGTCTCTCGTCACTCCATACTGACTAGTTCCGCTCCGCGGATGCACCCGCCAGTCCTCCGCGCTACCATTCCTGCGTGAGCACTTTTTCCATTCTTTCCAACGCCACGCCCCTCGCCCATGAGAGCTTCGCCGCCCACCGCGAGCTCGAGGCGCGTCTCAAAGCCACGCTCCGGGGCGACGTCCTCTTCGACCTCGGCTCCCGCGCCCTCTACGCCACGGACGCCTCCAACTACCGCCAGCTTCCCATCGGCGTCCTCTACCCGCGCGACGCCGCCGACGTTGAAGCCGCCCTCGCCGCCTGCCGCGCCACAGGAGCCGCCGTCCTGCCGCGAGGCGCCGGAACCTCCCTCGCCGGCCAGGGCGCCAACGTCGCCGTCGTCTTTGACTACTCGCGCTACATGAACCGGCTCGACTCCATCGATCCCGAGACCAAGTTGGCCCGCGTCCAGCCCGGCATCGTGCTTGACCGCCTCCGCGACGCCGCCGAACTCCATCACCTCACCTACGGCCCCGATCCCGCCACCCACTCCCGCTGCACCCTCGGCGGCATGATCGGCAATAACAGTTGCGGCGTCCACGGCCTCCTCGCCGGCAAGGTCGTCGACAACGTCGAGTCGCTCGACATCGTCCTCTACGACGGCACCCGCATGACCGTCGGACGCACCAGCGACGACCAGCTCGAAAGCCTCATCCGCGCCGGCGGCCGCATCGGGCACATCTACGCCGGCCTCGCGCGCATTCGCGATACATACTCCTCCGAGATCAACCAAAAATTCCCGCGCATCCCGCGCCGCGTCTCCGGCTACAACCTCGACGACCTGCTCCCGGAGAACGGCTTCCACGTCGCCCGCGCGCTGGTCGGCAGTGAGGGCACCTGCGCCACCGTCGTCTCCGCCACGCTCAACCTTGCCGCCAGTCCGCCCTTCCGCGTCCTCACCGTCCTCGGATTTCCCGATGGATTTCTTGCCGCTGACGCCGTCCCGCTCGCCCTCGAACACCGCCCCATCGGCCTTGAAGGCTTCGATCATCTGCTCGTCGAGTTCATGCGCCGCAAGGGCCTCTCCCTTCGCGATCTCGACCGGCTCCCGCCCGGCGTCGGCTATCTCCTTGTCGAGATGGGCGCATGGTCTGCGGAAGAAGCCCGCGCCCAGGCCGAAAGCCTCGCCCGCGCATCGCAGTCATGGCCCACCCCGCCCGCCGCGCACATCTGCACCCCTGCCGAGGCGGCCAGCGTCTGGCATGTCCGCGAGTCCGCTCTCGGCGCGGTCGTCTTCGTCCCCGGAGAGCCCGACCGCTGGGAGGGTTGGGAAGACGCCGCCGTCCCGCCCGTGCGCCTTGGTGAATACCTGCGCCGGATCACCGCTCTCATGGCGGAGTACGGCTACCGCAGTCCGCTCTACGGCCACTACGGTCAGGGCTGCGTCCACATGCGCATCAACTTCGACTTCAAGACCGAGCAGGGCCTGCGCAACTTCCGCGAGTTCCTCGACCGCGCCACCGATGTCGTCCTCTCCCTCGGCGGATCGCTCAGCGGCGAGCACGGTGACGGCCAGGCGCGCGCCGCCCTGCTGCCCAAAATGTTCGGCCCCGCATTGATGAACGCCTTCCGCGAGTTCAAGGCCCTCTGGGATCCTGACAACCGCATGAATCCCGGCAAGCTCATCGACGCGGTGCGCGTCTACGACCCCGTTGAGAATCTCCGCCACGGCCCCTCGCACCCCCCATCCACGGGCGCCCCAGGTCTCGCTTCTGAGACGTGGGAGTCCTCGAAAGCTTCGTCCTCCGCAACTCCGGGTGCCCCATCCTTGCGTCGCTCTTCAGACGCAAGGGTGGGAAACGACGAACTTAACCAAGCTGCGATTCCGGGTGCCCCAGGTCTCGCTTCTGAGACCTCGGAAACGCACTTCGTGTTCTCCAAAGACAACGGCTCGTTCACCCGCGCCACGGAGCGCTGCGTGGGCATTGGCGCATGTCGCAACACCACCGGCGGCGTCATGTGCCCCAGCTACCGCGCCACCGGTCTGGAGCAGCACTCCACCCGCGGCCGCGCCCGTCTCCTCTGGGAGATGCTCTCCGGGTCCCTGCGCGAAGAAGGCTTCCAGAGCAAGACCGTGCATGAGGCGCTCGATCTCTGTCTCAGTTGCAAGGCCTGCAAATCCGAGTGCCCGGTCCAGGTCGACATGGCCGCCTACAAATCCGAATTCCTCGCCCAGCGCTACAAGGGCCACCTGCACCCGCTCCATCACTACCTCTTCGGATTCGCCGACAGGCTCGCGCGCTGGGGTTCCCTCGCGCCCGCGCTCACCAACGCGCTTCTCACCGGCCCCATCACCAGCCCGCTCATCAAGCGCATCGCCGGAGTCGCCCAGCAGCGCCAGTTGCCCCACCTCGCGGACAAGAACTACGTCAAATCGAGAAAGCCGGGTGCCCCAGGTCTCGATTCTGAGACCTGGGAATCGACAGGCCCTGGGCCGTCACCGTTCCCCGCGACCACGGTGGTCCTTTGGCCCGACACCTGGAACAACTACTACCATCCGCAAACCCTCGCCTCCGCGGAAAAAGTCCTCACGGAAGCCGGCTTCCGCGTTGAAGTCCCACGCGGACACATCTGCTGCGGCCGCCCGCTCTACGACTTCGGCCTGCTCGACGCCGCGCGCCGCTATCTGCGCAGCGTTCTCGATCGCATGGCCCCGCAGATCGACGCCGGTCTGCCCTTCATCTTCCTTGAGCCGAGTTGTGCCAGCGTCTTCAAAGACGAGCTCCTCGAAATCTTCCCCGGCGATGCCCACGCACAAAAACTCAGCCAGCAGGTCTGGCTCCTCGCCGACTGGCTCGCCGACCACGCGCCGCACTTCGCGCCCACCGGCCTCACCGGCGCGCACATCCTCGTCCACGGCCACTGCCACCACAAAGCCGTCTTCGGCGGCGCGGCTAGTGAAATCGCACTCTTCCAGCGCGCCGGCGCCGTCGTCGAACCTATCCAGGCCGGCTGCTGCGGCATGGCCGGACCATTTGGTTTTGAAGCCGACAAGTTCGAAGTCTCCAAAGCCATCGCGGAAGACGGCCTGCTGCCTGCCATCCGTTCCGCCGCTTCCACCACCACCGTCGTCGTCGCCGACGGCTTCAGTTGCCGCGAGCAGATTCATCAGCTCGGCCACACCCAGGCGCTGCACTTCGCTGAAGTCCTCGCCCGCCACTGCGGCTGCGGCGGATAATACCGGCCGGCGAACTGGCCAGAGTAGCTACTTCATCCCTCCGCGTCGCGCATGCAGCGCCTCCAGCGCATCGCACGCGGTCTTCACGCCATCTTCGAGGCTCAGTTGTGCGGCTGCGGATTGCGCATGTTGCGCGAAGTCCGGCTCCGCGAGCATCGCCTTGATCGTCGTCGCCACGCGCTCCGCGGTGTAGTTGGGCTTCCGGATGGTGCGTGCCAGACCGAGCCGCGTCATGCGCCGGGCATTATCCGGCTGGTCGTGCGAGTAGGGCATGATCAGCATCGGTTTTCCAGCCCGCAGACACTGCGCCGTAGTGCCCACGCCGCCCTGATGGACCACCAGCGCGGCGCGTGGCAGCAGCGCGGAGTAGGGTGCATATTCCGCTACGCAGATCGACGAGGGCAGCCTCTGCGGCGGGCGGTTGCGCGGATCGGACCCGATCAGCAGCACAGCGCGCAGGCCCATACTGACGGCGGCTTCCGCTGAAACCTCATAGAAGTTGCCCGCGGCCAGCACGGCCGCCGAGCCCAGCGTGAAGACCACAGGCGGCTGACCCGCGGCGAGAAACTCCTCAAGATGCGCCGGAAGCGCGGCATTGCCCGCGTCGGAATCGTAAAAGCAGAAGCCGGTGATCAGCACATTGGCCGGCCAGTCCTTCTGCTCCACGCCTAGAACGCGCGAGAAGAGCGCGAGCACAAGGTCGGGCGAGTGCTTCGCATCGAAGAGCGGGTTTGTGCCAGGCGGCAGGCCGAGTGCGCGGCGCAGGCTGCCGATGGGCTCGTGCCAGTTGCGCGTGGTGAACCGCGCCAGTTGCTTCATCCCCCAACCCATGCCGGGGAACTTGTCCACATGCGCCAGCAGCGGGAACGGCGGCAGCACCGGCGGATCCAGGGCGGAGAAGAACGAGAGCGGCGCGAGTACGTAGCTGGCCCACGGAATGCCGGTGATCTCTGCGACAAGCGGGCCTGCGTAGTTCAGCTCGCCCAGCAGCATCAGGTCGGCGCGCGTCGGCTCTGTGGCCGCGGTAAGCAGGTCGTCATAGGTCTGCCGCAGCGCAGGAAAGAGGAAGTTGCGCAGACCGTGCTCCGTGCCATGCTTCGCGTCGTAGATCATCGCGACAAGAGAGGCGTTGGCAGCATCAATGTCCGGGCGGGTGGCGTGGAACTCGAGACCCAGCGGCACAATCTTCGGCCGGTAAAGCGCGGGCAGGGCAAGCACAGGCGTGTGACCTCGGCGCTTGAGTTCAAGGGCCAGGGCAATCAGCGGGTTAATGTCGCCGAAGGTGCCGATGTTCGAGAGAACGATGCGCACTGGTGCGTCCGTGAGCGGTGATGGTACTTGCAGATATGAGGGTAATGCATGGGGGTGGGCCGCTCTGCTTCAGGCTCATTTAATCTTGCTGCAACAATAATGGCAGTGGGAGAGGCAGGTTCACCATGCGCGTGCTCCTGGTGGAAGACGAGGTTCGGCTCGCGGACAACTTGGCGGCGGCCCTGCGCGACGGGCCAGGCTTCGCGGTGGACTGGGCCGAGGACGGCGAGGCGGGCGACGAGTTTGCGCGCGGCGGCGTCTATGACCTCGTGATTCTGGACCTGATGTTGCCCAGACTCGATGGCCTGGGCCTGCTCAGGCGCCTGCGCGGACGCAAGGATGTAACGCCGGTTCTCATCCTCACCGCAAAAGAAGGCAAAGCCGCCATCGTCGAGCTGCTGAATGCGGGCGCGGATGACTATCTGGCCAAGCCCTTTGATCTGGGTGAGCTGATTGCTCGGGCCAAGGCGCTGATCCGTCGCGGCAAGGGCGCAGCGCACCCCATGCTCGCGGCGCTCGATGTGGAGCTGAACACGCTGGAGCAGACCGTGCGGCGCGCGGGCGCATTGGTTGACCTGTCGCCGACCGAATACCGCATCCTTGAGTATCTGATTCACCATCCGCGCAAGATTGTGAGCAAGCGCGAGCTGCTGGAGCACCTCTACGACTACAACTGGGAGCACCATTCGAACGTGATTGAAGCGCACGTGTCAAACCTGCGCAAGAAGCTGGATGGTGCGCATCCGGATGCCGAGCCGGTGATTGAGACAATGCGCGGACGCGGATACAGGCTGGCGACGGGCGAAACGCAATAAGCGCGAAAGACTGAAGCAGAATAAGCCATGATGAGTTCGAGCAAGACCAGATCGATTGCGTTCCGGCTGATTGCGGCAGTGCTTGCGGTGGAGCTGGTCTCCGCGGTGCTGGTGATCTTTCTCTCCTGGGGCTACGAGCGGCACGCGCACTTTCGCGCGTTTGACGTGATGCTGCATGGACGGGCGGACACAGTGCTGGGCGCGGTGCAGGATGCGGAAGACCAGGCCGACAATGTCATGCTGGACCGTGCGGATCTCCATCTGCCCCCCGACGATGTGTACGAGGTCTACGATGAGCGCGGGCAGTTGCTGGGGCGCTCGCCGAACTGGCAGGGCAGCGGCGAGGGCTATGCGGCACAGGAACACAACGGCATCGTGCGAAGCATGGTCAACGGGCGGCACTATCGCCTGATGCGGCTGCACGGCTCGCGCATCGTGGATCCCGGCGAGCCGGGCGGCGGCACGCTGCGGCAGGTGACGGTTCTCTATGGCGCACCCACGGAGCTGGTGTGGCACGCGATTCGCAGGGCGGTGGAGTTTTATGCGGCAGGCAGCCTGCTGCTGCTGCTGGTCACCGGGCCTCTGATCGCATGGCTGCTGCATCGCGGCCTGCTGCCGCTGCGCCAGTTGGCTGCGCTGGCATCCAAGGTTTCCATTGACGCGTGGGAGTTTTCTCCGCCTGAGAGTGCGCGCGCAACCCCTGAGCTGGCTCCGTTGACCCATGCGATTGAGAGTGTTCTGCAGCGGCTGGAGCGGGCGTTTGTCCAGCAGCGCACCTTTGTCTCCGACGCGGCGCATGAGCTGAAGACGGCGGTGGCCGTGGTGAAGTCCTCGCTGCAACTGCTGGGTCTGCGGCCGCGCACCGCAGCCGAGTATGAGGCAGGGCTCGAGCGATGCCTTTCCGATACGGCGCGATTGGAAGAGCTGGTGGCCAAGATGCTGACCCTGGCGCGCGTGGAGAGCGGAGTAACTCCAGCGGCCGCGGAGACGACCTGCGACATGGCGGCCTGCGCATACGCCGCGGTGAGTGAATTGCAGACCGTCGCGGCGCTGCGCCGGGTGCGCGTGCTTGTGACTGCGCCGGAAGTTGCGCGTGTGCCGATGGCGAGTGACGATTGCCTGCTGGTGCTTTCAAATCTGCTCCTGAATGCGCTGCAGCACAGCCCGCCGGAGTCAGAGGTGCAGCTGCGCCTGCACGAGCAGGGCGACGCAGTCGAACTGGCGGTGGAAGACCACGGCGACGGCATTGATCCCGCGGTGCAGCCGCGCGTCTTCGATCGCTTCTATCGCGGCGATCCCTCGCGCGCGCGCTCGACCGGCGGCGCCGGACTCGGCCTCGCGATTTGTAAAGCTGTGGTGGAGAGAGCCGGCGGCGCCATCGGGCTGACGAGTGAGACCGGCAAGGGAACAACAGTGAAAGTGCGCCTGCCGCGCGGATAAGACGGTGCGAGCCTAACCCTTCGCGTCCTCGTGCTCCTCATGCCAGGCCATCTGGATAGCCTCAAGGCGCGGCTCGTTGGATTTTGCGGGGTCGTCGGCGAAGCCGGGCAGCTCCGTGACGTAACGATGCAGGTCAGTGAAGCGGACCGTCAACGGATCGAGGTCAGGAAACTTCTCCTGCAATTGAATGCCGATCTCTTCGGCGTCGGTCCATAGAATTTCGCGCGGCATATTTCCCTCGTTCGCTGGTTTGCATTGGGGGCGAGGTTGCCCATCTCACAAAAGCGAAAGATGAGCACTCGACGGAACTACTTCTGCACGGCCATATCCAGCGGCTTGCCCTCGGAGGTGTAGTTGCGATTCCACTTGGGAATCTCCACGACATACTCGCCGGGGCCCGTGATGACGGCCTGGCAACCGAGTCGCGAGTTCAACTGCTGATCGGCGGCCATGTCGAGCCGGTCGAGTTCGTCGTCCTCAGCTTCGCTGATGCCCGGCGTGCCTTCCTTGACCCAGATGTGACAAGTGGTGCAGGCGCAGGAGCCGCCGCAGGCATGGTCGAGAAAGATGCCGAAGTTCTCCGCGACATCCAGAAACGACATGGGTTTTCCATGGTGATCGTAGGGCATGGTGCCATACTCAAACTCGACGGTCTTGCCTTCCGGCTGAAAGGTGACGCGAACCAGCTTGTCGGCGGGAATGTTTTTCGTATTCGCTTCGCTCATAGGATTCTTCCTTGGCAGTTGGCTGCCGTCTTGCGGCCACTCGCTATTTGAACTCCGCGGGCGCCATGGGGTGCGGTGCGGTCAGCTCGTCGCCGAGTTCTTCTCCGGCAGCATCCATCGTCTTGCCGCGTATGGCCGCAGTAACGGCGGCCTCCATCATCAGTTCGGCAAAGCGGCGCGTGGCATGGTCAAGAATCAGCGTTGCCTCGCGGATGGCAGCCGAGTCTTCGGTCTTCTTGGCCTTGATCAGGTAGTCGCGGGCCAGACCGATCGCCGTCCGCTCGTCGTTGGTCAGGTGAGCCCACGCCGGGCTGCCGGGCGCGCGCTCAACGGCGGAAAGAATCGTCTCCGCCTCATTGCGCGCTTCGATGAGCAGGCGCGCGGCAAAGTCTTCTTCGGCGTGGTCGAAGGATTCCAGAATCATGCTCTCGACCTGTTCGTCCGTCAAACCGTAGGTGGGCTTCACCTCAATCTGCGCGGCCTTGCCGCTGCGTTGCTCGCGCGCGGAAACCTGCAGAATCCCGTCGGCGTCGATGAGAAATTTCACCTCGATGCGCGGCAGACCGGCTGACATGGGCGGAATACCTTTGAGATCGAAGCGCGCCAGCGAACGGCAATCGGCGGCAAGTTCGCGCTCGCCCTGCACAACGTGAATCGCAACGTTGGTCTGGCCATCGACGCCGGTGGTGAAGTGCTCCGTGGCCGAGGCCGGAATGGTGGAGTTGCGCTGGATGATGCGCGCAACCGTTCCGCCGAGGGCTTCAATGCCCAGCGAGAGCGGCGTGACGTCAAGCAGCAGCATCTCCTCCGTGCTCTTGGAGGTGCCGGCGAGAATGTCGGCCTGCACCGCGGCGCCCAGCGCAACAACTTCGTCGGGGTTGAGTTCGATGTGGGGCTTCTTGCCGCGCTCGCTCAGATGGAAGAGATCGTCCACAAGCTGGCGGACCGCGGGGATGCGCGTTGACCCGCCCACCATCACGACCTCATCGATCTGTGCGGGCGTGATGCCCGCATCGGCAATAGCCTGTTTGCACGGGCCCGCCGTGCGCTCGAGGATAGGCTCGATCAGTTGCTCGAAAACCGCGCGCGGAATCTCGCGTTGATAGCGGTCGCCGTTGGGCAGCTCGATGTCGAACTGCGCGGCGGCCTCCGTCGAGAGACTGATTTTGGCTTCAATGGCGGCCTTGCGCACGGCCTGCACGGCGCCGGGATGCTTGCGCAGATCCACTCCATGCTCGGCGTGAATCTCATCGAGCGCGATGGTCAGCAGAAGATTGTCAATGTCGTCGCCGCCCAGATGTGTGTCGCCGTTGGTGGACTGCACCTCAAAGATTCCGTCGCGCAGCTTGAGGATGGAGATGTCAAAGGTGCCGCCGCCCAGATCATAAACCGCAATCGTGCCTTCCTTCGCGCGATCCAGACCATACGCCAGCGCCGCAGCCGTCGGCTCATTCACCAGCCGCAGCACCTGCAGTCCGGCCATGCGGCCCGCGTCCTTGGTGGCTTGGCGCTGCGCATCGTTAAAGTACGCAGGCACGGTGATGACGGCCTGCGTGACCGGCGCGCCGAAAAATCGCTCGGCGTTGCGCTTCAGCTGACGCAGAATGTAGGCGGAGATCTCCGGCGGAGTGAAGCGCAGTTCGCCCAGCTGAATGCGCGGCACTTCGCCCTCCTGCACATCGTCGGCAAGCTGGAACGGAAAGAACTTGAGCTCGCTTTGCACTTCAGACAGACCGCGGCCCATAAGGCGCTTGACGGAGTAAATGACGCGCTCCGGCGTCTCGATCAGCACTCGGCGCGCGCTGTTGCCCACGGTTACGGTGGGCCGGCTGCCGTCGGCCGGGATGGGATCGAGAGCGACGACAGACGGCACCAGATTGGAGCCGTCCACCCCCGGAATGACCACCGGCGCTTCGCCCTGCATGTATGCAACGAGGGAGTTGGTGGTTCCCAGGTCGATTCCTACTATGCGTCCTTCCGCCATGATTCTCTTTTAATCTCCCAATGTCTCGGTCACATCGCGGACCAGATTGCTGAGGTAGCGCCGCCGGTCAAGCAGTGCCACCATGGTCTTTTGGGCTCCAGAGCGCACTCCTGCATCGCCCTCATCCCACTTCTTCCACTCGGCGCGCAGCTCGTCGTCGACTTCATCGAGCAGGCCGTCAAATTTACGCTTTGCCTGCTCCAGACTCACCTGCAGCGCGGGATCCTCTTCGCCCATCTTCCTGGCCATGCGCATCTCTTCCAGCTGCATGTTCAGGTCAAAGACCTCTTCCAGCAGATCGGCTGGCACGCGAGATGTATCCACTTTCCCTTTGCGGTCTTTGCCGGCGTGCTCTTCGCCGATTTCAGCGCCGTGCAGCTTGAGCAGATATTCCGTGCGATGAATCGGATCCTTGAGAGTGCGATAAGCGTCGTTGAGCAGCGCCGTATCGGCCAGACTCCACTCCCGCTCGTGCTCGCCCGAGCGGGCAAAACGATCGGGATGCAGCTTGCGGCTCAGGCGATGAAACTCGTGCTCCAGTCCCATAAGGTCAAGATTCAGGCATGGCTTCAACCCGAAGACAGAGAAGAAATCGCCGCCCGGAGGCGGCTGAATCTTGCTGCAATGCGGGCAGAAAAGCGTGGCGTCATTGTGCGCCACAGAGCAGGACCAGCACGCAACCGGGACTGCGGAATCGAGAATTTTAAGCATGACTGAACCCTTACATTCTTTCCAGGACAACTTCGTAAAATGAATCTCTCATTCACTCGTGACACAGGGGCGCCGGCAAGCCCTGTTACTCTCCAACGGCCGGCTTTGCGGTTAGCGGAGTGGGAATCGGCTTGATCTCCACCGCCGGAGATTCAAGAGTCATCTCGACGATCGTATCAACCGCATCCGGTTTGCTCCCCAGACTCACTTCCACGCCGTTCTCGCTCTGCCTGCAGGCGAGACTGCCGCCGCCGAGAAGAGAGCAGCCGAGGACTTTTACCGGCAGGGCAGGAAGAGTAAGCGTTGCACCGGCCGGGTTGAGAATATGCAGAAAGATCGTGTTGCCGCGATAGGTTGAGACTCCAAAGTCGCCGGGCAGATAAGGGCCGCCGCGCGTCGAGTAGATGCTGGCGCCATTCTGATGAAGCCAGGCGCCGATCTCGCGCAGCCGCGCTGCCTGTGCCGGGTCAATCTGCCCGTCGGGCCGGGGACCGACGTTGAGGATGAAGTTTCCGTCGCGCCCGGCGGCGGAGATCAGCAGGCGAATGAGGGTGTCGAACGGCTTGACCTTCGCGTTCGGCTGGTATCCCCAGGCCCCTGCGGTAATGGTGGTGCAGAGCTCCCATGGATAGCCGCTCTCAAAATCGCCCAGCGCTCCGTCGCCTTCGCGGGAACGGAAATCCGCCGCGGCATCGGTGCGGTCGTTGATGATGACCGAGGGTTGCAGCTTTCTCAGATTGCTGACCGCTTCATCGTCCTGCCAGCTAAAGGACCCGGTATAGCGCTGATCTTTGGGGCGCGCGGCCCATCCGCTGCCGGTAAAGTGGACTCCGCCAAAACCCAGCCAATCGCCGCCGCCACCGTCAAACCACAATATGTCGACCTTGCCATAATGCGAGGCCAGCTCGTTCAACTGACGATGGTACTGTGCGCGCATCGCTTCGGCGCTGGCCCGGTAAATGCCGGGAAAGAAAAAGCCGGGGTAACGCCAATCCAACGGAGAATAATAGAGCCCGACATGAAGCCCGGCCTTGTGCATGGCGGTCACATATTCGGCAACAATATCGCGATGCGCGGCGGATTTGACCGCCGTAAAGTTGGATTCAGGATCGTCGAAGAGCGCAAACCCGTCATGGTGGCGCGCGGTCAGCACTGTGTACTTCATGCCTGCTGCTTCGGCCAGCTCTGCCCATGCATTCGGATCGAAGTGATCGGGATGAAACTGCTCCGCCAGCTTGGCGTACTCTTCAACGGGAATCTGTTCCTGCCATTGAACCCATTCGCCCCGTCCTGGGATCGAGTAAACTCCCCAGTGAATGAAGAGGCCGAATTTGGCATCCCGCCACCAGGCAATGCGTGCCGCCGCGTCCTGATCGGAGACCATCTGCGCCCATTGCGCCTGAGCATGCGATGAAACAAAAAAAATGGCGAATAGGAAACAAACAAATCTCGGATTACGAACCGCTTTGTTCATCTTTTCTCCCATCGCAGCCTCACCCTGCAGGTTTCTCCGGCAACGCAAGCGTCTTCCATCTTCATCATTTCATCCAGAAATGGCGCAAAAACCCGGCTCCGGGAAAAAGCTACGACGTGAAGGACGAACCGCAGCCGCAGGAACGCGAGGAGTTCGGATTGATGAAGTTGAAGCCCTGCCGCATCAGTGTCTCTTCGTAGTCCAGCGTCATGCCGTGCAGGTATAGAAACGACTTGGGATCGATGAAGACGCGAACGCCGTCGAACTCATAAACGCGGTCGCGCTCGCGGGGTTGCGTATCGAATTTGATGGCGTAAGAAAGTCCGGAGCATCCGCCGCCCGTTACGCCCAGGCGCAGCCCGCCCTGCTCCGGCGAGATGCCTTCCTTGGCCATGGCCAGGCGAACGCGCTTGATGGCGTTCTCCGTGAGCAGAATGCCCTGCGCGGGCGCCTGCGGCACAGCCTGTTGAGGCTGCGCAGCAAATGCGCCCTGCGCGGGCTTTGCTTCAATGGACACTATATTCGACATGGTTTCCTGTCCAGTTAGTTCCGCTTAATTTGCCGAGACCGCTGCCTGCTCGGTCTCCGCAACGCCGTTCTTCTTCTTCCAGTCGCCGATGGCCGCGCGAATGGCATCCTCGGCCAGCACCGAGCAGTGAATCTTCACCGGCGGCAGCGATAGCTCCTTCACAATGTCCGTGTTCTTGATGGTCAGAGCCTCTTCCACCTTGCGGCCCTTGATCCACTCGGTCGCGAGCGATGAGCTCGCGATGGCCGAGCCGCAGCCGAAGGTCTTGAACTTGGCTTCTTCGATCACCTGCGTCTCAGGGTTCACGCGGATTTGCAGCCGCATCACGTCACCGCACTCCGGCGCGCCCACCAGGCCGGTGCCGACCTCGGCCGAACTCTTGTCCAGAGTGCCTACGTTGCGGGGATTGTTGTAGTGGTCTACGACCTTATCGCTGTATGCCATGTGTCCGTCTCCTTGTGCGGGGGAAGCCGCGTTCACTCTGTTTGATTCGGCGGCCACCGCCGCCGATTCGTTCAAAACCATGTCAGGCACCTGACTTCTGCCGCGCAAGCGGCGTCCGCCCCACCGCAGGTGGTTAGTGCGCCTGCCACTCGATCTTGGTCAGGTCAATCCCTTCCTTCACCATCTCGTAGAGCGGTGAAAGCTCACGCAGATGCTTCACAATATCGATCACCTTGGCGGCCACGTAGTCGACTTCCGCCTGCGTGTTGAAGCGGCCCAGACCAAAACGAATCGAACTATGCGCCACATCGTCGCCCAGCCCCAGCGCCTTCAGCACGTAGCTGGGTTCCAGCGTCGCCGACGTGCAGGCCGAACCGCTCGACACCGCCACATCATTGATGCCCATCAGCAGCGACTCGCCCTCGACATACACAAAGCTCATGTTCAGGTTGCCCGGCAGCCTGTGTTCCCACGAGCCGTTCACATGCACGTAGTCCAGCTCCGACTCCAGCTTGGCCTTCAGCCGGTCGCGCAGCCCACGCAGATAGGCGGCTTCGTTCTCCATCTCGTTCATCGCGATCTCGCATGCCTTGCCCAGGCCTACAATGCCGGGAACATTCAGCGTCCCGGACCTCATGCCGCGCTCGTGCCCGCCGCCGTCAATCTGCGCCGCAATCTGCACGCGCGGATTGCGCCGTCGCACATACAAGGCGCCCACGCCCTTCGGCCCGTAAATCTTGTGCGCCGTCAGCGAGAGCACATCGATGTTGTCGGCAATCACGTTCACCGGAACTTTGCCCACGGCCTGCACAGCGTCACTGTGGAAGAGCACGCCCTTCTCATGACAGATCTTGCCAATCTCGCGAATCGGCTGCAGCACGCCGATTTCGTTGTTGGCCGCCATGATCGTAACCAGAATCGTCTTGTCATCGATGGCACGCTTCAGGTCTTCAAGATCAATCAGCCCATCGGCCTTCACAGGCAGATACGTCACGCGGTAGCCGTACTTCTCCAGCCGCTTGCAGGTGTCCAGCACGGCCTTGTGTTCGGTGACCTGGGTGATGATGTGGTTGCCGCGCTCGCGATACATCTCCGCGATGCCCTTGATCGCCAGGTTGTTCGACTCCGTAGCGCCGGACGTGAAGATGATCTCCTTCGCCGTCGCGCCAATCAGTTTCGCAATCTGCTCGCGGGCCGTCTCCACAGCCTGCTCCGCCTCCCAGCCAAAGGAGTGGTTGCGGCTGGCCGCATTGCCGAACTTCTGCGTGAAGAACGGCATCATCGCTTCCAGCACGCGGGGATCCATCGGGCTGGTGGCGTGATTATCCATATAGATGGGCAAGCTCACGCCTGCCGGTACTTCAATCTGGCTGCCAACGGTACTCATCTCAGGTCTCCATCCTTCGTTGCCGCTCCACACTTCCTGTTACGTTGGAGCGGAGGAATAATCCAGTGCTAAAGCGTTAGGGAAACCAGCGAGTTGGCTTCATGCGCCTGGCTCGCTGGGTGTTCGTGTTCGGCCAGGTCTTGAATGCTGATGCTCTTCAGGACGCCGGCGATGGTCTCGTTCACGCGCGCCAGGGGTTCCTTGATCGTGCAGCTCGGGGTCAGTTCGCAACCCTTGGCGCCCTTGGTGCAGGAGGTAATGAAAAACGGGCCGTCGATGGAATGAATCACCTCATAGGCCGAAATCTCGCGGGCGTCGCGCGAAAGCGCGTAACCGCCATTCATGCCGGCGTGAGACTTAAGCAGGCCGGACTTGGTGAGCTGCTGCAGAATCTTGGCCAGCAACTGGGCAGGAATCCCGTAGGCATCGGCAATATCCTTGGCGCTCAACGCGGCCGTCTCCGGGTGCTCGGCAAGGTACTTGAGCGCCATCAGTCCGTAATCGGCCTTCTTGGTCAGTTTGAGCATGGAATATGCGACTTCTTCGGTCCGTATTCAGTATACGACCGAATCCGTCCGCATTTCAAGCCGGGCTGGAAAACCCCACAGGACCCCTCGGCACCCCGCGCATGACCAGTGGGATACGATTCACGAAAATGACGCTTGAAAAAGCCGCAAAGGCCGCTACAATCTGCGGGAAGAGCACCTGAAAAATCAAACCAACAACAAACCGATGGCAACCGCCTGCAAACATCCCAGGGTACGAATCGTCTCCCGGCACGAGGACACTGAATATGTCGAGTGCCTGGAGTGTGGCGAAGTCTTTGACGCCGAAGAGTTTCACGACATGGAGATTGAAGAATCGACCGAAGAGCAACCGGCCGCAGAAGACGAATGAGCACCTGAGGGATCGCTTCCTGACGACAAGGGCTTCCTGACAAGCGAAGGGCCTGCGGGCTTAGCAAGCCGCCCGGCCCGGCTCAGTGCGCCGCGGGCCCACCCGTGGCGGCCGGGTTGCCGCGCCGGGCCACAAGCCAGGCGTAGTGCAGGCCAGAGATCACCGTAAGAATCATGGTTCCATCCAGCGCCGCGGCTCGCAGCACGACCACCCATGTGGCTTGTGTGAGCTGATGCAGAAGCACCACGGCAACCGCGACAATCTGCACCAGCGTGTTGGCTTTGCCAAACAGGCTGGGATGAAACTCGCGGCGGCCCGCGACGGCAAAAAGGATAGCCGAGACAAGCAGGATGCCGATGTCCCGCCCGAAGACCATGACTGTAACTTCCAGCGGAATGAGCCCCTTGTACATCAGAACAAGGAACAGCGCACTCAGCAGCAGCTTATCCGCAACGGGGTCAAGGTACTCGCCCAGCAAGGTGTGTTGCTTGAGCTTGCGCGCCAGCACACCGTCAAGCGCATCGCTCAACCCTGCGGCGACGAACAGGATGAATCCCGCCCGGTAGCGGTTATCCAGCACCGCTGCTACCAGAAACGGCGCCAGGCAAATCCGCAGAAGAGTCAGAATATTCGGCGCCGAGCGGAAGGGATTGAGCCGGAGTTTCGTATCGTCCGTCATGATGCTTTCAACAGGCCGTGCAGCAGCAGTCGAATTCGATATACGCCGCCCGGGCAGAACGCGCAGCTTCGAAGTCCCTCTTGATCCTAGCCGGAACCCGCTCTCCCGATGACCGGAAGATTCGCTGGCGCAGTGCGTCAGCCAAAGGCTAACTCCTGCATCCTCAGATGGTACAGCATGAAGGGCTACGGCCGGCGGGTCCCTGCTGGTCTTTTCCAATCCAACATGAGCCTGAAGAAAGCCGCCGGTTACCCGCATCCTCAGTCGCTCTCAATCCCTGTGGGACGAGTATCTCTTGAGAGAGACCCATCCCGTGCAATTCAATCCTTCTTTGCCGAATGGACTCAATTCTGCCACTCAATAAGGTCCAACCCTGCCAACCAATAGCGTCGTTTGCCGCCACCGCTGATACTCGAAGCCTGCCGCCGGAAGCTTGAATACCAGAGGTGACCTCATCCCGCCGGAGGCGGCCCAAATGTTGACTACTTTGTAATCTCCGCATTGGCGGTCAACCACTCGGAACCCGTGTTTTGGCTGAATGAGCGAATGGCCCGATGTCGCAAACAGAGAAGCCTCTGACAGGGAGACACCTGTCAAGAGATTCGAAGTGCCTTGATCAGTGCGGCTAAGGCTGCAGGCTGGTATCTTCGGCTCGGGTAATACATAAAGAAACCGGGGAACGGGGGACACCAATCTTCAAGCACGCGAATCAATCGGTCGCCATTAAGGTGCTCTGCAATCTGATCTTCAAAGGCCAGCCCTAGGCCAACCCCGTCGAGTGCTGCCTGAATGACCATTCCCGGATCGTCGATCACTAACGGTCCATCAACGCTCACTGATATTGTTTTGCGTCCTTTTTGAAAATCCCAACGGTAAACGCCGCCCGGCCCGCGAATCCCGATGCAGGGATGTTCGCGCAGATCTTGCGGTTTCATGGGTGCATCGTGAGTCGAAAGGTAGGCTGGAGAACCTACGACGGCCAGCCGCGCATCTGGGGAGACCCGAACCGCGATCATGTCCCGATGGATAAACTCACCCAACTGAATGCCAGCATCGAACTCGCCGGCGACCAGGTCAACCGGGCCGCTGACAGTGACGACATCGAGTTTGACCTCAGGGTATTGACGGGTGAAGGCCGCCATTTTCGGGAGCAGGACCATGGGAGCCGCGCTCTTGCTCATCACAAGCCGCACGCGCCCTGCGGGCTTTTCGCGCGCTTTTTTGACCTCCGCCAAGGCTCCTTCAATCTGTTCCAGAGCGGGGACCAGCTTCTCTAAAAGCAGGGAGCCTGCGGCTGTTGGCGCCACGGTGCGAGAAGTACGAGCCAGCAATTGAACGCCCAGCTTGCGCTCCAGGCCGCGAACCGAATGGCTGAGAGCCGATTGAGTAAAGCCCAACCGTGTCGCCGCGCGGGTGAAATTGCGTTCTTCGGCAACCAGCGCAAAGGATGCCAATTCATTGAGTTCGCTTTTCATGATGCATGAATTCTACTCATGGCTGCGTGGAAAAGAAATGGTCTTGTGTCATGGTTATTTCTGCACGAATCTTGATAATAGATGCGGCCCGGAGATCGAAGAGAGCCGCCATCGACCCGAGGCACGATGATCAACCAATGGCGGAAGTTAGTTCGAATCGCATTCATGATTGGCGCGATTAGTATGGGCAAGTTCGTTTTTGCTCAGGATGCCCAATCCCCGCAGAGCCCATCCGACGCGCCTAATCAGGACGCCAGGACCTTGGAGGACCTCAATATGCAGGGCGGCGACGCCGCAATGCCCCCGTTCGAGGACAGTGTTGTCAATGTGAACTCCGAATACCGCCAGGGATTGTTCCGGCACGGCATGGCGCTGCGCGTCATCGATTCGCTTCAGTACGCCCAAAACACACTGGCGTCTCCTGTCGCTGCCGACGATCAGGTCTATGTGGGCCAACGAGCTTTCTATGGCGCCATGTCCAACCCAATCCTCACATGGGATATGCGGCAGTTTGGGCTGCGGCATGCTCAACTCAACGTGAGCGGCGTCTGGCAGTGGGTCAGTTGGCAGCCGGCAGGCCCCAAGGCTTTCGATCTGTGGACGCTCTATTTCTACAAGGCATTCGGGAACGACCGCGTGGAGATCAAGGCGGGCTACAACTCCAATGATCTTGAGTTCGTCGGAATGCAGGTCGGCGGATCGACGGCCAGCGGCGTGCAGGGCGTTTACGCAATTCTACCTTACGAAGTGGGAATGGCCTTCTTTCCACTGCCGGCTCCGCTGTTCAATCTGAAGATCAACGGCCCCGATCATCTGTACGTCAAGAGCGGGGTGCAGCGCAGCCTCGATGCCGCCGGAGGTCCCGCTACTGAAGCGCGCAATCATACCGGGCTGCGCTTTGCGCCCAAGGGTGACAAACTGCTGATCCTTGAGGAAGGCGGCTTCCGCCGCGAGGCTTCTGCTGCAGCGCGGGAGACATGGTTCCGTGCCGGCTACCTGCGCAGCTCCACGCTCTATACCGATATGTCCAATGGCAAGCTGGAGCCGGGCAACTCCGCCGAGTATGCACTGCTCGATATTCAGTTGCGCAAACCGGACAGTGCTGCTCCCTGGCATGGCCTTTATCTCGGCGGTTCAGCCATGAGCGCAGACTCCAAATTCAACGCTTTTGACCGATATTACGAGGCGCGCCTCTACCAGATGGGCACATTCCACAATCGGCCAGGCGACGTTGCTTCGATCGTTTCGACCTACACAGGGCACAGCAATTATCTGACTGACGCACTTGTGGCGAAGGGCAATACGGTATGGCGCAACGGTGCATCGCTAACAGGCAGCTACAACATTCACTTGGCGCCTGGGAACTATCTTTCGATGGGCCTAAGCTACTTGCGCGGACCCGCGATTACACCACGCGTCAATGACGCCCTGACCTTTGCCGCCGTATACTCGGTCTTCTTCTAAGGAGATTCAAAATGGCTCCCGATCCCAACATTATGAGCACTCGATCAATGGCGATCTTGGTGGTTGGCGCCACAGGCAGTATTGGTCGCCTGGTTGCCGAGGAAGCGCTCCGTCAGGGGTATTCGGTTCGCGCGCTCGTGCGAAACCCCGAGAAGGCAAGTCTACTTCCCGCGAAGGCGGAAAGGGTGATCGGCGACTTGACTCGTCCCGAAACTCTCGATGCTGCGGTTAAGGGCATTGACGCAATTGTCTTCACGCATGGATCGGATGGAGCGGGAAAGGTCGGTGCGGAGACTGTCGACTACGGCGGCGTCCGGAACATCCTCGCAGCGCTCGGTTCGCGGAAAGCTCGCATTGCGTTGATGACTGCGATCGGGGTGACGAACAGGACCGGCTCCTACAACCAGTCCACCGAGTCTCACGACTGGAAGAGGCGGGCTGAAAGGCTGGTGCGTGCAAGCGGGTGTCCGTACACCATCGTACGTCCCGGTTGGTTCGACTACAACGAAGCCGACGAACATGAGCTGATCTTTCTACAAGGCGACACGCGCCAGGCTGGCAATTCCAGCGATGGTGTCATCGCTCGAAGCCAGATCGCAGAGGTTCTCGTGAGTAGTCTGACCTCGGATGGAGCCCTGCGAAAGACCTTCGAACTCGTCGCGACCAAAGGTCCGGCGCAGGAAAATCTCGACGCACTGTTCGCTGCCCTCGATCCGGATTCAATCAGCAGTCTTGATGGTGTGCGCGACATGCAGAACCAACCCCTGGAAGATGAGCCGCAGCGCGTGAAAGACGATCTGCAGGAGCTTTACGCTCGCCGCCGCTAGCCCCAACCCCCGAAAAGAAAGTGACAGAGTGAGGATCCAAATGACAGACGTGATCGTGGTGATTGGAGCGGGATCGATCGGCCAGGCAATTGTGAGGCGAGTTGCTGCAGGCAAACATGTTCTATTGGCTGATATTCGTCAGGAAAATGCCGATGCGGCGGCAAAAGTTCTCTTCGATGCCGGCTTCAATGTCAGCACTGCGACGGTTGACATTTCCTCGCGCTCCTCAGTTCATGCGCTCGTTGAGGCAGCCACCAGGCTCGGCGATGTCTCTGGGATCATTCACGCAGCGGGTGTTTCGCCTTCTCAGGCCTCGCCGGAAACGATCCTCAAGGTTGATCTCTACGGCACCGCGCTTGTGCTGGAAGAGTTTGGGAATGTCATCGCTCGCGGTGGCTCTGGGATCGTAATCGCTTCTCAGTCCGGGCATCGCCTAGGCCCGCTTTCGACAGAACAAAACGCGCTACTTGCCACAACACCAGTGGAGGAGCTACTCAGCCTCCCCATGCTTCAGCCAGATCAAATTAAGGATTCCTTGCACGCTTACCAAATATCCAAACGCGGCAACTCCCTGCGCGTGATGGCAGAGGCAGTCCGATGGGGAAAGCGCGGTGCGCGGATCAACACGATCAGCCCCGGGATTATTATCACGCCGCTCGCGAATGATGAACTAAAGGGGCCAAGGGGGCCAGGCTACCGGCGCATGATCGAAGTGTCCGCAGCCGGACGCGCAGGCACGCCTGACGAAGTAGGAGTGATTGGTGCGCTACTCATGGGGCCTGAGGGCGCGTTTATTACGGGCAGCGACTTTCTCATGGACGGCGGCGTCACGGCAGCCTATTGGTACGGCGACCTTAGCCCAAAATGAGACCATGCCTCGGGTTCACGTTTATATGCCATCAATCGCCTACGCAGATTACTCCCCGAAAGCCAGTGTTGAAGGATCACGCTCCCACCGGGCCATGGCTGCACGATCGGGCGGGGGCAACTGTCGAGAAAAGCTGCCGATCTGTTTACTACTGCGATAAGGAAGAGTCGCCGGTCACGCCCAGAACCCCAAGTTTGACTTGGTGGATGACTCCGCGATATTGCAGTAGTTTTGATCTTTAATGCATGGCGGGGACGACCGCTGTACTACTGATCGTCGCCATTCATTTGTTGCGCCCAGAACTGGACAGCGCTTCCAATCCACCCTTCAGCGCTCGTGCCTGTGCCGAGCCCAAATCCGTGCCCCAAATCACTAAACTCGTGATATTCAACCGGAATGTGTGCTTCGCGCAATGCTGAGACACGCCTCTCCATCACATACGGAGGAGCGATACCGTCCCTCTCACCAACCACCACGAACGTCGGAGGATCGTCGGACGAGTATTCTGAATGCCCCGTGTAAGCCATTACCACAACTGACGGTCTTGGAAGCGCGTCACCGCCATAGAATGCAACTCCGTGCGTGCCGATGGATGCCGCCATCCTTGCTCCGGCCGAACTGCCCCACAAAGAATAGCCGCCTGTTCCGATGCCGAGCGCCTTTGCATTCTTGAAGACGTAGGAAATAGCGGCCGCCAGATCCTGGGTGGCTGCCGCGCCGCCAAGTCCCGCTCGATATCTCAGTACGAAAACGTTATACCCTCTCTTGCTGATTGCCGTTGCGTAGGGGAAGCCTTCATGTACGGAAGCGACGTAGGAAAATCCGCCCCCTGGACACACAATCGCGAAAGGTGCGCCGGGCTTTCCGCGAAAATAGAAGAGTCCTGTATTCGCCTTCGATGGTTGTTCTTGCTTTTGCGCCTCGGTGTAGAAATCGTAGAAGATCGTCTTCCCGCTGTTCGCGTCATTGATCATTCGATTCAGTGCGGAAACCACGTCATCTGGATCCACGTGACTGTGGTAAGGCAGTAGCGCGCTGATGTTGCGAAGCCGCATGTTGCCATCAACGCTGCGATCATCCCATGGCAGGATCAAACGGCCAAAGTCCGCAAAGGCAGGATGTGCCAAGAGATCCTGGATCGTGCTGTCTACGCTGAGATGTCCAAGTCTATCTTCCATAGCCTGTCCATTCATGGTATTGACTGAAGCTATGTTCGATCGACCGGTATCTTGTCCCCCTGCCACTTGATAAAGAGACCCTGAGAGCAACACGAGGACAAGGCAGGTTGAACGAAAAGTAATAGTTCGCATTTCGATCACCTTAGGATTGGCAACTGGGCGGCGGCGAGGCACATGATTCAAAAGCCAGCCCCCGCCACTCTCTTCGGAATAGTGCCCGCTCGATGGAAGGCATTGATGACGGCGCGTTTCCACTTGCTCTTCATCGGAAGCAGCGCCTTCAAACTGCCAGCCCGCGAAACACTCTACTTCACGCTGCTGCATTCTTCATCGGTCACAGGCCTTAGCCAAATTGTTTTCCCTTTTTGAGTTGGCGTGATCGCAATGTATGCAAAGCTGCTATGCGGTGCAGCCGCATGCCAATGCTCCGCGCCTGCAGGGCACTTGATGACATCTCCTTTGTGAACAATCTGAACAGGCTTGCCCTTTTCCTGGTAATAGCCAGTGCCTTCGGTGATGAGCAACACTTGGCCACCTGGATGGATATGCCAATCCAGCCTAGCGCCGGGTCCATAGGTCGCGAGGGCAATACTGGGATCGAATGTGCTGTCGCCTACGTTCAGTTTGTTCAGCCAAATCTTCTTTCGCGCTGAACAAAGGATCAACGCGAACAGCGCCAGTGAAGTGCTCAGAAGACGCCTGGCGGGAGGGCTGTGATCCACTCCGAATGATCTGGATCGCGCCTGGGTCGCTTGAAGTTTGGCAATGCAAACCTGATGCTGCCACTAGAAGCGCGACTCCAATTGCTACAAAGATCCTCATGGTCGTCCTTTCCTGCTGCCACGACAGAGAAGTGCTCAGAGGCCAGTCATCTTCAACACAGCTTCAGGAAGACGTGCGCCTTCGAGCGTCAGGCTTGAAGCGACTTCATTGATGTGCTTAAGATCATCCCCAGTCAGTTCGACGTTCACCGCACCAAGGTTCTCTTCGAGCCGGTGCAGCTTGGTCGTTCCCGGTATCGGTACGATCCATGGCCTCTGCGCCAGCAACCAGGCGAGCGCCACCTGCGCGGGTGTTGCGCCCTTTCGTTTCGCCACGCTCTTCACTAGCTCAACCAGTACCATGTTGGCCTTGCGCGCTTCGGGCGAGAAGCGCGGCACTATGTTGCGGAAGTCGGTGGGGTCGAATTTGGTGTTCTCGTCGATCTTGCCTGTCAGGAATCCTGCGCCAAGAGGGCTGAATGGCACAAAGCCGATTCCAAGCTCCTCCAGCGATGGTAGTAATTCATCTTCGGGGCCGCGGTAGAAGAGCGAGTACTCACTCTGCACAGCGGTCACTGGCTGTACCACATGTGCGCGGCGAATGGTCTGGACCGCTGCTTCTGACATACCAAAGTGCTTGACCTTCCCCTCCGCGATCAACTCCTTTACCGCTCCTGCAACGTCCTCGATCGGCACGTTGGGATCAACGCGATGCTGATAGAAGATGTCGATATGATCGGTCCGAAGCCGTTTGAGAGAAGCTTCAGCGACTGCCTTGACATGCTCTGGTCGGCTGTTTGTTCCACTACGTCGCGCACCCGTCTCAAGATCGATATCGAAGCCGAACTTTGTGGCAATCGTTATTTTGTCGCGGATCGGCTGAAGAGCTTCGCCAACCAGTTCTTCGTTCGCAAATGGTCCATAGGCTTCGGCGGTATCGAAATGCGTCACGCCAAGTTCAAAGGCGGTGCGCATCAGTTTGATCATCTCGCCCTTATCGCCTGCCGGGCCGTAAGCCGAGGTCATGCTCATGCAGCCGAGGCCGATTGCGGAAACCTCCAGATCCTTACCTAATGTACGTTTCTGCATTCCTTCTCCTTCGTTGTGTTCTATGCGAACGCGAATCCGCTTCGTTTGAGCGGCAACTTACGAATACGCTTGCCTGTCGCGGCAAAGACGGCATTCGTGACCGCTGGGATGACGGGCGGCAACATTGGCTCACCGAGCCCAGTGGGTGAGAACTCCGTTGTACGGAATTGGACTTCGATCTTTGGCACCTGGCGCATCCTCAGCAATGGTTGTTTGTCGAAGTTGTCCTGTTCCACCTTACCTTTGGCAAACGTAATCTCCTGCTCCATCTGGCTTAGCGCATCGATGATTCCACCTAAGGCCTGATTCTCTGCCGCTCGGGGATTGATTACATGACTTCCCACATCCCCTGCCGCCCAAATCTGGTGAACGGTGACGCGATTTTGGGAATCGACGCTCACTTCAGCGACTTCTGCAAAATAGCTTTGGTGACAGAAGAAGGCTGCAATACCCATGCCTCGGCCCTTCTCCTTCTTACGCTTGCGCCAGTTCGACTTCTCCGCAACCAATTCCAACACTCCCCGCAGCCGTTCGGGATTCAAGCTGAAGGGGCGGTTGGGCTGGACCTCAAAGCCTGAAGCCGGTTTGCGAGAGAGCAGTTCAAGCTGGAGATCAAGTGGATCGCGCCCCGCTGCAAACGCAAGTTCATCCAGAAACGATTGAAGGACAAAAGCGCTTGAATTGGCACCTGGCGCGCGTAGTGGTCCAGTACGAGTCCGAAAAGGAATGGAACTTGTCACCCCAAGTTGGTATGCCGGCGTGTATCCGGCGGGAAACTCATGTGGATCGATGCCACCATTCAAAATCGTCTTCTTGCCGTCGCCGAACGTGACAAAATGCTGGCGCCATGCAGTGACGCTGCCTTTTGCGTCAAGCCCCGCCTTCAGCCCGATGGTGCCTGCGGGACGATAGCTATCGTGCGTCATATCGTCTTCGCGCGACCAGGTAATCTTGACCGGCTGCCCCGCCTGTTTGCTTAGCCAAGCTGCTTCCACATCATCATCATTCACATAGCGGCGACCGAAGGCTCCGCCAGCGCGCATCATGTGGACAGTGACATCAGACTCGGATATGCCTGTAATCCCAGCTGTGATGCGACGAGCAGCTGCTGGATCCTGCGTCGTGCTCCAAATCTCCAGCTTTCCATCTTTGAAGGACGCAGTGGAACCCTGCGGTTCAAGCGTGTTATGAGGGATAAAGGGATAGGTATACGTTGCCTCGACAACCTTCGAGGCGCCCTTCAGGGCGCCATCCACGTCTCCATATTCACCCACCATCTGTCCAAATGGTTGAGTCAGCGCTTCAGCTGCTTTTTGCGCAAATGAAGTAGAGCTTTGATAAGTCCCCGCGCCATAATCCCATTCGACCTTCAGATTCGTCCGTGCACTCTGAGCCTGCCACCAGCTGTCTGCCAGAATCGCCACGCCTGGCTCAAGGCCTGGATTAAGCGGAAGGATCGTATCGTTCGTGAGTGTTCCCTCAACAACGATGACTTTCCTCACACCTGGCAGTTTTGCAATCTCCTCGGTATTTGCCGTCTTCACTTTTCCGCCAAAGACGGGGCACTTCTCCAGAATCGCGTGGAGCATTCCTGGAACCTCCACATCGATTCCAAATATGGGTTCTCCGGTAACAATCGCGTGGTTGTCCACTCCGCTGCGAGAGGTGCCAATAATGGTGTAGCCAGCCGCCTCTTTAAGCTTCAGCGAATCAAGTGCAGGTGGCGTAAGTGCAGCAGCTTTAGCGACTAACTCGCCATAGCCCGCAGACCGGTTCGATGCGGAATGGAACACACGGCCTGCCTTGGTAGTACATTCGGATTCAGGCACGCTCCACACACCCGCAGCGGCGGAAACAAGCATCTGACGCCACGCCGCCCCTACCTGCCGCATCGGCATCCAGTTCATTGGAGTTGCGATACTGCCACCCAGGAACTGGAATCCGTACAGCTTGTCATTGCCATCGGCTTGTTCGACTCGCACATCCTTCCAATCAACATCGAGTTCCTCGGCAATGAGCATAGGGAGTTCCGTCTTCACGCCCTGGCCAGCCTCGGGATTCTTGGCCATGATGGTGACCACCCCATCGGGTGAGATGCGGACGAAGGCGCGTGCCTCCAACGGTGGAGGAGCAAAGCGTCCAGGAGCCTGTGCAAGGCTGAATGGGCTCTCGTAGAGTCCAAGTGCGAAGCCGCCACCTGCGATGGCGCTAATCTTGAGAAACGAACGGCGATCGAGTTTCATCGTCCAACTCCTTTCGTGGACAACAGACCTGCTGCATGATGAATGGCTTCGCGAATACGCGGATATGTGCCGCAGCGGCATAGATTCCCGCTCATTGCCGTATCAATGTCGGCATCTGTCGGCTTCGGCTTGGTTGAAAGCAAGGCTGCCGCGGACATGATCTGTCCTGGCTGACAATATCCGCACTGGGGAACATCAATTTCTTCCCAGGCTTGCTGCACGAAATGCTTCTCCGTATCCGCGAGTCCCTCAATCGTGGTGACTTCGCCGCTCTCCACGGCACTCACAGACATGATGCATGATCGAACCGCCTCGCCATTGATATGCACTGTGCACGCACCGCACATTGCGATGCCACAGCCATACTTCGTTCCCTTCATACCAAGCACGTCACGCAGGACCCATAACAGTGGAGTGTCGCCCGGTACATCGACTGAGTGAGACTGTTTGTTGATTTTCAGTGTGATTGCCATTGAACGTTCTCCTTGGTGCGCACATTTCTTTTTCACACGAAGACTATGTATGACTGCGGCTCACCCTGGCCGGGAGTCGTGCTCCACCTCCGCCTATGGTCAAGCCGCGCTAAACAATTCGCTAGCGATTGACTAGAGTCTGCATTTGCGCCGGGTATCTTTCGCCCTGCACGTCAATTGCGGATATATCCGAACGGATCGAGTCGAGATCAGGGGGCGTAAGTTCGATGCTTGCACCGCCAAGGTTCTCCTGGAGGCGATGCAGCTTCGTGGTTCCGGGGATGGGTACGATCCACGGCTTCTGCGCCAGCAGCCACGCAAGAGCAATCTGCGCCTTGGTTGCCTTCTTCTCTTCTGCTATCTTTCCGAGTTTGTCAACTAGTACCTGATTGGCTTTTCTCGCTTCAGTAGCAAAGCGCGGAACCACATTACGGAAGTCGGTTTTATCGAACTCTGTCTTGTCGGAGATGGCCCCAGTCAAAAAACCCTTGCCCAGCGGGCTGAATGGGACGAATCCAATACCGAGTTCTTCCAATGTCGGAAGAATCTCCTTCTCCGGCTCGCGCCACCACAGCGAATACTCGCTTTGGAGCGCCGCCACCGGCTGCACCGCATGCGCACGGCGAATGCTTGCCGCGCTAGCCTCTGACATTCCGAAGTGTTTAACTTTCCCTTCCCGGATGAGGTCCTTGACTGTGCCTGCGACTTCTTCGATTGGCACGTTTGGGTCGACGCGATGTTGATAAAGGAGATCGATGACGTCGGTCCGCAGTCTCTTTAGCGCGGCTTCAGTATGTTCGCGAATCCGCTCCGGCCTGCTGTCCAATCCCTGACTTGGAACTCCATTTTTGAATCCGAACTTGGTTGCGATGACAACCTTGTCGCGAACAGGAGCCAGCGCTTCGCCGACAAGCTCTTCATTGGTGAACGGACCATAGGCTTCCGCTGTATCGAAGAAGGTTACACCTCCTTCATATGCAGCGCGGATGACCTTGATGCCCTCATTTGTTTCGACGGCGGGGCCATAGCCAAAGCTCAGCCCCATGCAGCCAAAGCCGAGCGCCGACACCTCCAATCCGCTCTTTCCCAGTTTCCGCTTGTTCACTTCTTCCTCTTTTCTGTTGAAATGGATTTCGATGACTGTTCACTTTTAGCGCCATTGACAGCAAAAGTGGAACATGTGCCGGAATGCTGCCTAGCGCCGCAATCAGATCCGGTCTTATTGATCGGCACGTCTTCCCGATTCGGTGGCCAACTCCATCACGTCAAGCCGCGCTTTCCAGGGGTCCGGGATCGCCCCGGCCGAACCATCAGGATGAAACTCGAAGATCAAGTTCTTGCTGGCGTCGTAACGCGGCCACTTCGGCAGACCAGCACCATTCGGATTGCCGGTTTTGGCAAAATTGACCCAGTAGCCTTGCGCCATTCGGGACACCGCCTCGTCCTGTGCGGTAGGCGGGATGGGAGGTCCGAATCCTCCTATACCCAAAGTGCCAAACACGAAGGGAATTTCTCCGCCGTGAGGGGTTCCGGGCAACCGGTCTCGCAGAGCAGTTTGTACGTAGGAGAACCGATAGAGATAGACAGGCGAACCTTTTCTGGCAAATGCTCTCGCAGCGAAACGGGCCGGTTCTGCCTGACCGAAGTCATCGTTCGCTTCCGCCAGCAGTGTGGCCAACGGTGTCTTTCCGTCGGGATCGTAGGCCGCCTTCGCCTGAGCGCTCCATGGGCCGAAATGAGCAAACAGCTGCTCCTTGGTGGTCGCCCGTATCCGTGGGCCTGCAAAGTCCGCGCTGTTGCTCCCCAGCATCAGCGGTACATGCGGCGCACGTCCTGCTTTGTAAGCAGTCTCCGCCGTCTCCGTAATTAGCTTGCCGTCAAAGATCGGAGTCGTTTCGTAGTACGGCTCGTTGACTCCCGGCTTGGCTGGTGCTCCGCGAAGAACCTGCTCTGCGCTGAGAGCCCGTAGTCGCGCCAATGCGGCTTGATCCGTGCCTTCGATTCCCATCGAGCGCGCGAAGTCGATTCCTATCGTCTCGGCAGAAGCCGGATAGTTCGGATCCACACCATCCTTGCTCATCGGACGTGCGGTGAGAACGCTGTCACGCGAACCGCCCGATTCAACGATGGCCTTTTGGAACAGGCCACGCGCCTTGGGAATCGTAAGGAGGCTGTGCACAGAGACACCACCTGCGGAGAATCCAAAGATTGTGACATTGTTCGGATCGCCTCCGAAGGCAGCAATGTTTCGCTTGACCCACTGCAGAGCCGCGATCTCATCCATATACGCGTAGTTCCCCTTTAACTCGCCGGGGCGTTCGTGGTCCAGCGCGGGGAAGGCAAAGAACCCGAAGCGGCCCACGCGGTAATTTGCTGCGACCAGGATTACCCCTTGCTTGGCGAACTGAGTCCCCGAGGTAAGAGGCATGGCGCTTGAGCCACCTACGAATCCTCCCCCGTAGATCCAGAACATCACTGGAAGCTTGGCCCCGGTCTTGGCGTTCGCGGGCGTCCAGACGTTCACAAAGAGACAATCTTCTGAAGGTGCGGCTTCAGTGGGAGCCCCAGGGGCCGGGGGCGGACCGAATCGTCCCTGCATGCAATCCGCGCCGAATTTCGTCGCTTGGCGCACACCAGTCCACGGCGCAGCAGGCTGAGGTGGACGCCACCGCAGATCGCCTACGGGAGGTGCCGCGAACGGAATGCCCTTGTAGGAAATGACTCCGTCGTCAACCACTCCTTGCAGCTGTCCGCTGTCCACTCGCACTACTGGAGGCGCCTGCAGCGCGGCAGAGCCAACACTCAGCGCAGCCACTCCCGCCAAACACAACACTCGTCTGATCACCCTGGAAGACTTCCCGATTCTGTTGCCCAGTTCCACATGCATTTCACCACTCCTCTTCATCGTTCCTACCTCTCAAGGCTGCTGCTTCCTTGTTCCCTTCGTTTCATTTCGGCTGTTTGCTTTCCTGCCGAACTTCCAACAAAGCTTCTCTCTCGAGGTTTGTGGCTAATTCTTATCGCCATTCATTTTGACCGGCCTGAGCAGATGCGAGAACGTGAGTTGGGCGAGCTTCCACTTGCTGTTTTCTTTGATATAAACCTCAGTCACCATGAAAGGATTAGTGACTTCGTGCTCACCGACCACTGCCTGCAAATCAATGTCCTCCAGCAGGATGGCAGTGTTACCAAATATGCGAGCATCCACTGCGTAAACTACGGCCTTCTTGTACCAGATGCCGCCGCTCTTAATGGTGGCTAGTTCCTGGGCTTTTCCCCAGGTTCCTCCCATGTGCGTGAACATGGCTCGGTCATCAAAAAGTGTCTCTAAGGAATCGACCTTCTTGTCTGCCATCCAATCCCACTTCTTGTTCGAGAGGTCGATGACTTCTTGTTGTTCGGGTGTCTGAGTAGCCGCAGTCTTAATCGTTTCTGTTGGTGGCTCTGGCGTTTTCTGTGCGTAGGACGATTGCACAATCAGTGTTGACAGAAATAGACCGAACATTAAGGCTTTCATGGCGCTCCCTCGATATGTGTGGTTGACCAGTGGAGGAACTTAAAGTAGCGCGACTGTTCGTTCACGCTACCATCGATCTCAGGACCGGGAATCGACGACCAACCCGCTATACGCGTCACGGCATGTCGAACTCCGGCATGCCTAAAGTTAGTCCGGAAGCGAAATGCCTGCCCTGCTAAACCCGCCAATATTGCTTCTAATCACGCCAAAATGATTCCAGCAATTTTGTCGCATTTCGCAGAGGATTTGGCGCATACTGCATGGCAGACGGGGCCGGATTTGGATACGCTTTCAGAAGGAGGGCTTTGCGATGCCTAAACATTTCAGGGTTCCGGGGCGACTTGCCGTCAAATTGCAGGAGCTTGAGATCTCAGTTCCCGCGGTCCTGCGCAAAGCTGGTCTTCCGCGCGATCTGTTCAACCAGACGCGCATCCTCGTTTCGACCGACGAACTCTTTGCGCTGTGGCGCGCTATTGAGGCCGTCAGCTCTGATCCACTGATAGGTCTCAAGCTGGGCGTTGAAACAAGAACGGAGCGCTTTCACCCAATGGCTATCGCGGCGCTCTCCACACAGAATCTTGTGGCGGCATCAGAGCATATGGCCCGCTACAAGAAGTTGACGGCCCCGGAGGAAATCCTGACCCAACTCGACAAGGAGGAGTTCAGTGTTGGATTCAGGTGGCTGCTTGCAGTTGATCATGAGCCACAGGTTCTTACCGACTACTGTTTCTCATGGATGCTCTCGCTCGCTCGTCACGGAACCGGAACCCAATTGAGCCCAATTCGGGTTGAATATGTGCAACAGCGCACAAACCTGCGTGCAATTGAGAGAGCCCTTAACTGCAAGGTGATCTGCGGCGCCTCGCGCAACGAGATTGTCTTTCGTGCCGCGGATGCCACTGCGCCTTTCGTTACTCGCAATGCCGAGTTGCTCGACCTGCTGGCACCTCAATTCGAAGAGCAGTTGCGGCAGTTTAAGGACGAGGACAGTTTCATTGAGCTCGTGCATCAGGCTATTCAGGACCGACTGACCGGACAGCGCCCTTCCATTGATGCGATCGCGCAGGTGCTCCACATGAGCCCACGCACTTTACAACGTCGCCTGCAGGAATCTGGTTCCAGCTTTCAGCGGGTTCTGGACGAAGCACGACACCAGATGGCGCGGTATTACCTCTCCAACTCTGTATTGGAACTAAATGAGGCCGCCTATTTGCTTGGCTTCGAAGACCCCAACTCCTTCGGCCGCGCCTTTCGCACCTGGGAAGGTGTTCCACCAAGCGATTGGCGCGAAACTCACCGCGCGACTACGGTTAATTGAGGCGGGCTGTCCACATGGCTGATCTGCAGGCCTGTGTGATCTGACTCAGGACTTAATTTTCGATAACAGGGTCACGTGCTCATTCAGATTTCCGGATGTATGGTCGGCAATGGAGACAAGCCCCAGAAGTCCGGACCTCCAAGGCATTGTTATCCACGTAGTCAACATCGGCAAGGGTAATCATCGGCGGTCAGAACGAAGCCGCAGGCGCCGCGTCCGCTGCGGTGGTGGCTGTCGAGTAGTTTGGTGGCGGGGATAGTGTGTGGGTCACAGGAGGAATTGACTGTGACTCATCTTCGCAAAATGATGCTGGAAGAAC
>JAJYAE010000195.1 GCA_021779695.1 Acidobacteriota bacterium
GGCGCCCGTCTTTGATCCCATATGCATAGAATCTCTGCCCCTCAGGGTCGCTCTCCGTTGTTATTAGGAACTCACGCCCGGATTTGAGCCGGATCACTCCAAGCACGCTTTCAACAGTATCTCCGTCTTCGCCACCGTTTGGATTCCACCTGAGCAGTTCGAATTGGCCGTGAGAGATTTTGCCAATTGCGAAGACGATGCCACGCTCCTGATCTCCTTCAGAATGACGCTCGGCAACGTAGTAGAGATTCCCTTCGAGTCGAATCGCCAAGACCTTTACACTGTCGAAACTCTTGATTTTCTGAGCCCCTAGTCTGAGTAGGCCTTTGCGGGCGATGTTGATCTGGCTGGGCGATGCGACCTCCCATGCCGGTGCGACTGCGAAGAAGCCGGGCACATCCGAGGCAATGGCCGTCTCCCCGATCTCGCTTGCGCTCAACAAGCCTTCAGAAGAGAACCCATAGCAGTCGCCAATCTTCGGGACACGCGAAACATGAACGGAGATGCCCCACCCGGGCTCCGTGATTACCGTGTAGTCGGTCGATTGATTCACGTATTCGCGAAGGAAATCATTGCATCCTGAAGCGTTATCGTAGGCACACATCCTGGTCGGATCGAACCAACTCCCGGACACTGTCACGACGGCGAGGAACTCGACAGGGACCCTCGGAGAACTTGCAGTTGGCCACCCGCCAACATTTCCGGCAATGGGTGCCCAGTCCTTTGCCACAGCCAACAGCCGAGCTATTGGCTCATCAGTTTTGGGGACGGGGTGCGACTGGGAGAATGCCGGCAGGCGAATCGCAAAACATAGGGTAGCGAGCACCGCAGTGACGAATCGCTTCATATGCCAGCCTCAAACACGTGCCAATCGAAACGTAAGGAAGTCTAACTGCTCCACACACTACCGAAAAAACTCGGGTTCAGCTGTGTCGCAGTTACGCTGCGGGGGCGACCTTCTTGCTAGACTTGCGGGCAGCCTTGATCAGGACACGGAGCGCTTCATTGACGGATTTTGCATCGGGAAACGCCGCTGCCACGTCGGGAGCGAGGGTGACCATGACCGTGTCAGGACGGAAGCGATTCGCGTATTTCCCTCGGATACCGTTTGAAAAGTCGTACTGAGGGCGCATGGAATCGACTTTCGGTGCAGCCCGCTTAGATGTTTTCCTCATATTGCCTCCTTTCCCATGGTTCAGCCTTGCGCGCACTGATAATGCGGATGGTCTGGCCGTCATCCGTATGCACGACAACCAGTAGCAATTGGCGTTTAGAGCGCCCGAGGGCGACCCAGCGCTCTTCCTCTTGAGAATGCTCCAAATCAGGGATCAGGAGCAAGAGCGGATCAAGAAAAATCGTGGCTGCCTCTTCAAAATCGATGCCATGTTTCTCGCGGTTGATATCGGCATTGCGTGGGTCCCAGACAATCGACTGAGGCTGCACTTACACTCCCACCGGGAAGGGCTTGGGGCTGGACTCCTCGTCGGTGTTGGCGCCGGTACGCCAGCGTTCAAAGCGGCCCTGGAGCAGGCTCATGAGGCCGGTGTACCAGTAGCCGATGACGAATAGCACCAGGAAGGGCGCGGTGAAGTAGTTCTCGTTGGAGAACGTGTAGAGGATGGCCAGGAAGAAGTAGCAACCGATGAGCAACTCGATCCACGGCGCGAGGACGAGGCGCTTGCGATATTTGGCGGCCTGGGATTTTTCTCCCTTTTGCGCGACGCGATACTTGGGCGTGCGGACGAAGGCACTCTTGATGCCGAAGAGGGCTTCCATGACGGCTTTGGTGTTGGTGACGGTGAGGCCAATGCCGAGCGCCATCAGGAACGGCAGATAAAGAAAGGTCTTCATCCAGCTCTTGGGAAAGAGCTCGCGCTCACTGACGACGTAAAAGACGGCGATGGAGAGTGTGGAGGCAGTGAAGAGCGGGAAGTCGATGAGCAGCATCTGAAACCAGCCCTGATAGAAGCGGACGATCATGGCCGGGATGAGCAGGGCCGTCATGATGACCATGAGCGGATAGCTGAGGTTGGCCGTGAGGTGATAGACGGCCTCCACTTTGATGCGGCGCTCGACGTTGGACTTGAACATCAGGGGCAGCACTTTGATGCTGGTCTGGATGAGGCCCTTGGCCCAGCGCGCCTGCTGGGTTTTGAAGGCGGTCATCTCGATGGGCAGTTCAGAGGGGCACTCGATGTCGGGCAGGTATTTGAACTTCCAGCCGGCCATCTGGGAGCGATAGCTGAGGTCGGTGTCCTCAGTGAGGGTATCGTGCTGCCAGCCGCCGCCGTCGGAGATGGCCTGACGGCGCCACATGCCGGCGGTGCCGTTGAAGTTGAAGAAGTCGCCGGTGCGGGCGCGCGCGCCATGCTCGACGACGAAGTGGCCATCGAGAAGAATGGCTTCAATGCGCGTCAGGAGGCTGTAGTCGCGGTTGAGGTGCGTCCAGCGGGTCTGCACCATGCCGATCTCGGGCTCGGCGAAGTGATGGATGACGCGCATGAGCCAGTCGGACGGGGGCACGAAGTCGGCGTCAAAGATAGCGACGAACTCGCCCTGCGCGACCTTGAGGCCCGCGTCCAGCGCGCCGGCCTTGAAGCCGTGGCGATTGGTGCGGTGGATGTAGACGATGGGATGACCCATGGCCGCGTAGCGCGCGACGATGGCGGAGGCGACTTCCTGTGTTTCGTCGGTGGAGTCGTCGAGGACCTGGATTTCGAGCTTCTCGCGCGGATACTCCATGGCGCAGATGGCCTCGATGAGGCGGTCAATGACGAATTGCTCATTGAAGATGGGCAATTGCACGGTGACGCGGGGCAATTTCTCGAAGTGAAACGGCGGAGTTGGATTGTAGTTCTTCCGGTATTTGAAATAGAGGTAACAGAGCGTATAGCGGTGAATGCCGTAAAAGGACAGGGCGATCATCACCGCGAAGTAGGGAATGAGCAGCGAGAGATCAAACCAGTTCCAGTGATAGAGGCCACGAAAAGTCTGGTCGGCGTACTGCATCTTGAGGTAGTGACGCAGGCCGGTCTGGGGCGCGAAGACAAAGGATGCCAGGGCGTGACGAAAAAGGACGCCGGGCAGTGCGGCAGAGCCTTTGAAACTGGCGGCAAGCGAGGCGAACAGGGCAGGGCCTCCACGACTGAGATCAAAGCAATTGTACGCGATGGAGCGCACGCCGAAGGGAGCATGTGCGGTTGCGGACGCGCGCAGGGTTGGCGTAATGTTGACCCAGTCAGGAGGCGTATGTCTTCGACCCAATCATTCGCCATTGTTGCCGCCGCTGGCGGCAGTTTTTTGCTGGAAGACCGGATGCCGGCGGAGGTGTTTACGCCGGAAGACCTGAACGAGGAGCAGCGGCAGATTGCCGCGACGGCTGCCGAATTCGCCGAACAGGAGGTGCTGCCTGCTGTCGGGGAGATTGAGGACAAGAAGCCGGGGGTGCTGCCGGGGCTGCTGCGCAAGGCGGGTGAGCTGGGACTGACGGCGGTGGATATCCCCGAGGAGTTCGGCGGGATGGGACTCGACAAGGTGAGTTCCACGCTCATCACGGACCACATCTCTTCGGTGGCGAGTTTCTCGACGGCGTTCGGCGCGCACATCGGCATCGCGACGCTGCCGCTGGTCTGGTATGGCACGGAGGATCAGAAGCGGCGCTACCTGCCGAAGCTGGCGACAGCGGAGTGGATTGGCGCGTATGGGCTGTCCGAGGCCAGCTCCGGCTCGGATGCGATGAATATCCGCACGCGGGCGACACTCTCAGCCGATGGCAAGACGTACACGCTGAACGGCGAGAAGATGTGGATTACGAACGCCGCAATCGCCGGGCTCTACACGGTCTTTGCGAAGATTGACGGCGAGAAGTTTTCGGCGTTCGTGATTGAGCGCGATACGCCAGGACTGACGGTGGGCGCCGAAGAGCACAAGCTGGGGATTCGCGGCTCGTCGACCTGTCCGCTGGTGCTGACGGACTGCAAGGTGCCGGTGGAGAATCTGCTGGGAGAGCCGGGCAAGGGCCACCATATTGCCTTCAATGTGTTGAACGTGGGGCGGTTCAAGCTGGGCGTGGCGTGCGTGGGCGGGGCGCGGCGCGGCCTGGCGGAGATGATTCGTTATGCGCGCGAGCGCGTGGCCTTTGGCAAGCCGATTGCGGAGTTCGGGCTGATTCAGCGGAAAATTTCGACGAGTGCGGCGCGGCTCTATGCGGCGGAGTCGATGGCGTATCGCACGGCGGGGCTGATGGACGCGGCGATGAGCGAACTGAGCCCGGACAAGGCGCACGAGCCGCGCGAGATTCAGAGGCGCATTGAAGAGTATGCCGTAGAGTGCTCGATTTTGAAGGTCTACGGATCGGAGATGCTGAGCCTGGTGGCGGACGAGATGGTGGCTGTGATGGGCGGCTACGGCTACGTGGAGCACTATCCGGCGGAGCGTTTCTACCGCGATGCGCGGATTAACCGGATCTTTGAAGGCACGAACGAGATTAACCGGCTGATTGTGACGGGCTGGCTGATGAAGCGGGCGATGACCGGGAAGCTGGCGCTGCTGCCGGCCATCAAGCGCGTGATGGACGAAGTGATGCAGCCGCCGTCGCCGGATGGCGCGGGCGATGCGGGCGAGCCGCTGGCGCATGAGGCCGCCGCGCTGGCGGCGATGCGGAAGATGGCGCTGTTTGCGGCAGGCGTGGCGAGCCAGCGGTTTATGGCGGGCCTGGAAGAGCAGCAGGAAGTGATGGCGGACCTGGCGGACATGATCGCTCAGGTGTACGCGCTGGAGTCGGCCGTGTTGCGAGCGCGGAAGCTGGCCCTGGCGGGCCGCAAGCCGGCGCAGGCGGCAGCGGAGATGACGGGCCTGCTGGCGGAGGAAGGCCTGGCGCAGTGCGACCAGGCGGCGCGGCGGGTGCTGGCGGCCTGCGGCGAGGGCGATACGCTGCGGACGCAACTGGTGATTCTGCGCCGGTTGGCGCGGATGGAGCCGGTGGATGGGGTGGCGCTGAGCCGGGCCGTCGCGCGGCGGTGTGTGGAGGTGGAGCGGTATCCGCTGTAGGGAGAGTCGGTTGCGGGGCCGGACTGCGCTCGCACCTTTTACCTCAATTCTGCGTCTTAAACTATTAAGAGGCAGGTTTCCCGAGATTGCTTGCATCAATCAACGTGGAGCAAGAGGAAGCCTGTTGGGAAGTACGGAGGAAATCACATGGCCCTGATGAAGACATCCAACCCGGCGCTGGGCGACGAGACGTTTCGCCGGCTGGCGGGCAGCGGATATGGCGGCACGATTGATGCGACAGACCGCATGACCCTGAACGGGACGGTCCACAAGACCGGCATTCTGCTGGTGTGCGCGCTGGCGACAGCGGCTTGGACCTGGCATGTCTTTCTGGGTGGACGGGACCTGGCGGCGGTGGCACCGCTGATGCTGCTGGGCGGGATTGGCGGCTTTATTGCAGCGATGGTGACCATCTTCAAGAAGGAGTGGTCGCCCGTGAGCGCGCCGGTGTATGCGCTGCTGGAAGGGCTGTTTCTGGGTGGCACGTCGGCAATGTTTGATGTGCGGTATCCAGGCATCGGGATTCAGGCGGTTGGGCTGACCTTTGGCACGCTGTTTGTGCTGCTGATGGCTTACAGCGCGCGGATCATCCGCGTGACGCAGAAGTTCCGGCTGGGCGTGATTGCTGCGACGGGCGGCATCATGGTGTTCTACCTGGTGGAGATGGTGCTGGGATTCTTTGGCGTGCACCTGAATGCGGTGAATGGCGCGGGCACACTCGGGATTGGCATCAGCCTGTTCATTGTGGCGATTGCCGCGCTGAATCTGGTGCTGGACTTCGACTTCATTGAACAGGGCGTGGCTTATGGCGCGCCTCGTTACATGGAGTGGTACGGCGCTTTCGGCATCATGGTGACGCTGGTGTGGCTGTACCTGGAGATTCTGCGGCTGCTGGCAAAGATGCGCGATCGCAACTAAGCCAGAAACAGCGGCGGCCGCGCGGGGAGCGCGGTCGGCAAGCAGGAAAGCGAAGGTCCAAAACAAAGGCGGCTCGTGCCCGAGGATGGGTATGAGCCGCTTTTGACTTTCCAAGGCGCGAGCGGAGCAGGCAACGAGGTCTCTCCGCTGTGGCGGAAGTGAGGTCAAGAGGGTCAGCCGTTTGAGTCAGACTTCTCTTCTTCCTTCTTCTCGATGAACTCAGTAATTTCCTTTGTGCCTTCAAATCCTGCAACAGCGGCAACCCCTTCGGTGAGGATGCCGGCGTTTGGATCGAGCTTCTTAACGCCTTCGACGGCGGCAAATGCGCCCGCTGCTTCTTCAAGAATTCCCATGGCGTTCTCCTTCTCTTGCGTTTGGAAATCCGCGCTCCGGCAAGGGGGCCGGGTGACGGTTGGTTCAGCATACCACCGGGCTTGCTGTGCAAGGCGGGGAATCCATGAAGCGCGGAAGGTGGCTTTGAGGCACCGTGTGCACGTGATTTTCGCTATAACATGGGAGCAGAAAGCAGATGGTGTACGCGAGGTCAACGTCTCGAGGAGGCGAATGCGGAAACTGGTGCGTGGATTTCTGGTGGCAACAGTTCTGGGCTGGCTGGCCCAGGGCGGATGTTTGGCGCAGTCGCGCTATGAACTCTTTGCCGGCTACAGCTGGCTCTCCAATTCGCTAAATGGCGTGGCGGGATCGCATCAGCCTCTGAATGGGTGGGATGCGTCTTTAGGGTTTCCGACGTGGCGCGGGTTGCGCTTCAAAGTGGATACGACCGGCTACCTGGGGACAAACCTGAATGCACCGCAGCACCTGTTCTTTATCATGGGCGGGGCAGAATATGGGCGCCATTTTGGGCACGAGAGATTGTATGTTGAGGGGCTCGGTGGCACCGGCGGCGCGAACCGCTACTGGGGCGCCAACCAGACACCGGCCCAGACCGCATCGTTTGCGGCCTTTATGGGCGGCGGCGTGGATACGCCAATCTCAAAGCGGTTTGCGTGGCGCGTCGACGGCGGCTATCAGTATTCTTATTTCCAACTCATTCAGAGCCTGGCGACACTGCAGCCGGTCTACAACACCAATCTGCCCACGAACTTCGGGCGAATCTCAACCGGACTGGTGTGGAATTTCTGAGGGCTGCTTTACCTGTGGGGGCGAAGCGACCACAAAAGGATGCGGGAATGCAGTGGCCCGCTCCGGAGCCGAAGCGGGCCAAATGGGCGATTTGCCGCCGGGCCTCTACTCCAGCGGTGTGGCGGTGACGGTGACCTGCAGGCTGCCCTTGCTGTCGAGCGAGTCGGATTTGAAGACGACAGTGGGCTTGCCGACTGGGATGAGCACAGGTGCCTGCCAGGAATTCTGTCTAATCACCGGATCACTGATCAGAGCTGAACTCGATAGAGTTGAGGTTTCAGCCAGGCTACTGACCTCTGCTTTGAGCAGCATTCCCAATTGGTGGCCGACTTCGCGAACCTCACGCGTATCGATATTCACACCGACATCGAGATACTGATATTGGTAATCCATTTTGCTGTCTCCCTGGGATGCGAAACGACCGCCTGTGACGATGGGAACGCGCGAGCCCGTGCGGATAGCGCCAAATTGCTGGTTGTGGTCCGTGCAAACCGTGGTGGAGTAGGCCCGGCTATTCACGGGCTTGCCGTCATTGCCCACTTCCTGAAGCAGAAATTCCAAATGGTAGTAGTGTATTGCCGGTTCAGAAGCTTTTGGGGGCTCCGGTGTTTTCGACGTATCCTGTGCGAACATCGCGCGAGGCGAGGCTGCAGCCAGGATTAAAAGGCAGACGAACAAGAGTGGCTTGCGCATCGTTTCTCCTTAGTCATTACCCGCGAAAAGCGGCTTGAGGGGTGGAATTTGAATTTCGGAAATGTGAAGGGGTGCGTCGGTCTGCGCCTGGGCGGCGACCAGGGCCTCGCGAAGCGCCGGGGGAGCTTGAGCCATGACGCGGGCGAGATCCTTTTCCTCCCCTATGGGCGGTTGGGGAGTGGGAAATACATCGAGTTTGGGACGATCTACGGCAGCGAGCGCAAAGTGGGCTCGTCTGCGCCCGAAGGCACGACGAGCCGCACGCTTTTCGCCTGCAGTCGAGTGTGCCGCTACAGCGCGATCTCTTTGCGAAGAAGCAACAATCGTTGGTGCAGGGACGCGGTCAGTGGGTGTCTTCAGTGTCCTTGACCAGGTAAGGAAGAGGATGAACGTGCAAGCGACTGCTGCTCCTGCGATGAGCCAGGCCAGCGAGCGACGGAGCACCGATGCATGA
>JAJYAE010000196.1 GCA_021779695.1 Acidobacteriota bacterium
CGAGATAAAGTGCGACGCGAGGTTTATAGCTTGCCATGACTTCACTCCGTTCTTGCGTGAATGAGCTCGAGCTCGTTTCGAGGGGAGGAAGGTAACCTGCATGGTCGAGTGCGGCTTTCGCCTTGTCAACCGAGGAATCGCTCTTGGATTGGCGTCCGCGGTGTACGGATTCTCCGGAGGAATCTCTCCGCTGGAGTGAAACGATTGCAGCAAAGCCAGCTGTCGGATTCCACGGGCCCACCTGCGAGTGCAGAGAAAGGCGCGAGCTAAAGTCCTACGGGCACGTCAGCTGCGCAGTCCCAACAACGCTCCACCGTCAGGCTGGTAGCGCTTCGCCCTTGCAGGCCGGATGATTACATTGGCAAGTCAGCTCGGTCATTTTTTTCGAGTCCCTGCAGCGATCTCCGCAATAATCCTTGCCATCCGTCGTCATGCAGTTACAACCTTCGTGTTTGCATTTCTTTGCTTGTGCCATGGTGTCTCCTTTGTCGCGCACAGAGCGCGACGCGGACTGTTCGATTAAATGCAGCCAAATGAACGCCGCCTCATTGCTAAGATGCCGATGCCGGGTGTGATGAAACTGTGATTCAAAAGTAGATTTAGGTTGATGAAACAGACTTGGATCTCCCGTTGAACGGGAGTGAAGTGGCCAACGTGCCCTCGTTTCGCGAGCTTACAGCCAGCTCGATTTGGAAGCACCGCCGAAGCCGAGAAAACCACCCTGTAGGTCGGCGACTCGATCCTCACGCACAGGTTAGGACCGAACACGCGGATTCGTCCTCTTACTTGTGAACGGGTGGAGAGGGCACGACGCTGAACCCGGGCAAGACATCGCCGGTGCCCGCGAACATGTGATAGTGGTCGAAGGTGAAGTCGCTCATGACTGTTGCATGTGCTCCCCATGTATCCACCGCCAGATTCCACTCCTTGAGGATGAGCACCTGTCGACTCCGAAGAGTATTGATGCTCCACGCCGGCAAGATATATGTGGAGCCACCAATCTTGACTGGGTCGTATTCGACCACCATTTCCGAACGATCTGCGGGCGTGACAGTTTGCAGGTCTTCCTGAATCTGTATGCAACGGATCGCACCGCTGGCAGGATCAACGGACACCTCCCCGTGGTAGGCGGGCATGACCTGGAAACGAGATGCACCATTGCTGTGTGGAAGACAGCAGCCTCCCACCTCGAGCAATGAACGACTCATTGGAACTCGAAAGCGGAAAACTGCCCGCCGCGTGCCGGCAATTTCTTCCCAGCGACTCCAGGTCAGATCATCCCGATGCGCAATTGCGTTTTGCACGGCGCTCAAAATTGGGCCAAAGGTGCCGTATGTCCACAGCGGCTGACCCCGAGGCGAACTGATTTGTTGCAAGCCTTCGACGACCTCAGAGCCGCGGCGATACAGCACCGTGGCCTTGGATCTTTCGTCTGCATGGAAAGGGATCGGGGCGACCCCCTTGCCGAACTCGCTGTACCCGGCGGTCTCGCCATACTGAATTGTTCTCCGCGTCGCAAAGAAGTCGGGTAACTTTGGAATGACGCGATTGAGATAATCGGCGGCCGCAGTGAGGATACGATCCTGTTCCGCTGAATTTGGCGGGGCAGTGGACAAAATCTCATCGGGCGGGGGGAGAAGGAATTGCGACCGTTCCGCAATCTTCTCCAGCGCAGCGCGGGCCCCACTGCCGTGAACCTTCTTGTCAAGCGCAAGCCAGCGCGTGCGATCGAGCCGCTCGGACAACACAACAGAGGAAATCTGTCGCTCCTCTTCCCTGCTCCCATGCGACGCATGGATGATCTGTTCCAATTGCGCCACCGTCACGCGCTTAAGTTGCGCATCCGGATGGTCTTCATAGAACGGTTGGTCATAATACGCGGCTGAAGTATAAGCGGTCAGCCCCGGCTGCGACAGCTTCACTTTCAGCTTGCGGTACTGATCTGCGTCAGACGTAGGCGGAGGGTCAAAGGTCATTGTGTAGTACGTGTCCGCATCTGCGACGCACTCGTTGAGCTGGCTGGCCAGGTCTTTTTTCGGAGGCAGAACGCGGCCCCCGCTCTGGACTGCAATCACTTTCTTATAAAGCTCCATCATGTTGGCTTCCAGGGGGGACGGCTCGTCGGCCAGGAATAGTTTCCATGCATCGGAGAAGGGGATTGTTCGCGCTTGCATCCTCGCTGCAGCCGCTTGCGGTTCGCTGAGTTCGAGGCGAGGTAACGACTCGTCACCTTCTCCAACGGAAAAGACGTCCAATGTGATGCGATTTCGCTGCATCAGGGTTGCGATCCAGTAGACCGTATTAAAGATAAGCTTTCGATTATTTGTGCTGGTCTTTTCGGGTGCGAGAATGACAATACCGGGATCATCGCGAGACCGATCGAAAAATCCCTTCGGATACTGGCCGCTGTTCTCGTTCGAATTCCAAGGTTCTGTTAGACCGGGCCCCACCCAGAGCAGTAGTTTTCTGCCGGGAGTTCCGTCTTCGATGGCGGCGATGGTCGCTATCTCACGCAGACCCATTCGGCCCGCGGATATGAGATGGTTATCATCGTCGACGCCGCGTTGGGACGGCGAGACGAGCGACTCCGACACAAAGGAAGACTCCTGCGTAAGGAGCGACGGCGAAGCGGGCGACTCTAACGAGGGATTGGGTTTCCAATCGGAAGCCACAGCGTCGGCCAACGCATTCCCATTGAGCGAAGAGCCGGCGACGATGGCGAGTCCTTTTTTCTCTAGCGCATAAATTGTCACCGGATAGGACAGCTGACCCGCGTTCTGTCGAAGAAATATTTCGACCTGTTCGCGCTCAAAGTCTGCCTCTGCTTTCGGCATTCCCAGGGTGTCGATCAACAGAAGAATGGACGCGCGTGAATCAGGATGAGGATCTTGAGCGGTCGCCGCGCGGAACGCGACAATCTTCCGAGCCTGGCCGTTGTCCAGAAGGCTAAAATCTTCGCGATCGAGCCCGGCAACCGGTTTCCCGGCTTGATCCCGTACAACGACGTCCAGTCGAATCAGGCCTTCTAACTCTACCGCCTGGTCGGGGGTACCGCTGTGAAGCGATGTTGCAGGCGCAGCGGCCATTTCGTTTTGCGTTGGTTCGTGGTTCGCATTTACAGGCGATCCAGACTCCTGCCACGGAACAGGGCGGGATGCGTCAACCGGTTGGCAGGGAAAAAACATAAAGCAATAAATGAGTGCCAGCCTGAAGGACTGCGAAAGAAACACAGCGGACATGTTGCTCTGTTTCGCCACGCGCCAGTATATGTCTCACGAATTATTTCCGTCTCCTCGAATCAACATGCGCAAGCGAACTTCGGTCAGGCGCATCCTGCAGTACGGACATCCCAGCGGCGCGAGCTTGGCTACGGCCGTGCGTAATAACCTGTCATCGTGCGAGCAGTCAGGGCGCCCTCGTTCACCGTCACCGAGATAGAACGGTACTCGTTTTGACTGGATGCCGGAGGTGGATTGACAGCGATGGTGTAGTAGGCGTCTGCATCTTGAACTGCCTGCCCGATTTCACGGGTAATGCCGTTGCTGGAGTTGAAGATTCTGCCTCCCGTATTGAGCGCCAGCACCTGCAGCGCAAGATTCCCCACCCGCATATCCCGGGGAGAACGGACGCCTTTAGTGAACACCTTATAGAACGTGGTCGGATAGCGATCCGCGTCTTGAATTCCCAGTGGATCGACGGCATAGAGCGTAACGCGCGCATCTCGAAGTGCGGTGGAAAGTGCGATGAGGTTACTGAAGAAGACGTCTTCTTCGTTTTTGTTCAACTCCACCTCCGGACCAGACAGAAGTGGCCATCCGGGCGACACCCAGATCAAAAGTTTGCGGCCCGGTTGGTTCTGCAGCGCGGTAGACAGGTTGAGGAGGCCCGTCGCGGAAATGTGAAATTTTTCCACCCAACCCCAGTAGCCCGCCGAACGGGGGATAGTCCGCAAAGGAAAAGTCAATTTATTCAGAAAGGAAGCCAGTTCGTTTCCGTCCGTAGACGACTGAGGAGTCATCTGCATTCCAGTATCGGTGATGACTGCAATAGAAACGGGGTAAGCGAGTCGGCCTTGATTCTGTTTCAGAAAGCGCTCGAGCTCCGAGCGCTCAAACGCCAGGGTCGTGTACGGCGTATTCACCGTGTCAATCATCAGGATCACTTCCGGCTGCGCGGCATCCCCTTCGACAGCCTGAAAGCCGACGATTGGCACAGGCTGGCCGTTCAGAGAGACGCGAAAATCCCGCTGCGAAAGGCCGGCAATCGGCTTCCCGTCGTTTTTTGAAACCACCACTTCCAACTTGAGAGCATCGGAGATTGGCGCGGAATCAGCGTTTGGAATTGAAGGGTTCGGAACGTGCGCTTGCGCCTGTGCGACACCGATGCATGAAATGACCGCGACGGCTACGAGCAATGGCTTGCTGTAAATGGCAGATTGCATCAGTTTGACTCCCTTGCGAATTTGGGAACAAATCAATCGTTACCGGATGCCCATCCATCAGTGATTCCGGCGCCGATATGGGAATCGACATGCCCTCAGTACAGATACTCCTTTGCACGAAAATAAGCCAGACTTCCTATAGACGCTCCTACATCCGATTTGATTCCCAACAATCGTTCGGTCGCTAGAATGGGTGGGTGAGCCACAAGCACAACTGGAAGCAGCCGATGGCGCTGGCGGTCTTGCCGCCGATTGGCGCGATTGTGTTTCGGCTGCTGGGTATGACGCTGCGCTTTGAGGACATTGGCGCGCCGGGGACCCATGCCGACGACCATCCTGAAACCCGCGTCTACTGCCTGTGGCACCGCTCGCTGCTCTCGATTGCCTACCACTTTCGCAAGCGCAGGATTGCCATCCTTATTAGCCCAAGTTTTGATGGCGAGCTGATTGCGGCCATGATTCATCGCGTGGGGTATACGCCAGTGCGCGGGTCCAGCTCGCGTGGCGGCGCGGCGGGACTGCTGGGAATGCAGCGGGCGCTGGAGGCGACGAATGGAACGCGCTGCAACTATGCCGCCTTCACCAGCGATGGTCCGCGCGGGCCGGTCTACCATGCCAAGCCAGGAGGGGTGAAGCTGGCACAGCAGGTCGGCGGCGGGGTCGGCATCTTTTATGCGGCGCCGGATCGGGCTTGGACGCTGAAGTCGTGGGATGGATTTTTGATCCCTAAACCGTTTTCGACCATCGTGATTGGCTGGCAGCCGCCGGTCCCGGTACCCCCAGCGGGGGAAGGAAGCGGAGAAGAAAGTTCGCTGGAAGCGGCGCGGCAGCAGGTAGAACAGGCGCTGGAACGCGCACGCCGCGAAGTGGAAGAACACATTGCGCGCAAGCGCGGGTCCACCTGATCGGCGATTAATGGCAGGTCTCAAAGGCGAGACCTGGGGTACCGGGCGACCCAAAGCACATTCTTCGTTTATCACGCGATATGCTAGCTACTGATGGAGACGAGCGAATTCCAACGAGCACTTACACGCGGATTTGGCAGAGCGGTTCTGCATCTGCGCAAGCACGACGGGCATGCCTACCGAGTGATGATCCTGGATGCGTGTCTCCACAACCGCGCTTACGACCCACAGGTGGAGGGCAGCCGGGCACGGTACATGATGGACGTCATGCGTGAATCCGGAGAGATGGCCTTTTTCACAGATGCTTTGCTCCGGTCATTGTCAGATACCGAACACGACTGGGACACCCCCCAAAGATTTGAACTAGCGAGAAGGCTCTGTCAGGGCGGAAATGCTGAAGCCCGAGATGCGATGTACGCTGCGTTCAGAAATAGTGAGATCTCAGCCACGGACGTTGCGGTGGAATTTATTGAGCTGGACGGCATCCAGGGTCTGCTCTTTGCCGTGAGCCAGATTGGAAGCCAGATGGCGCAGAATCCCGAGCAATGGGAGGACGACTTCTTACTGAAGGAGGCGCGTCGCCTTTGTGGTCAGGAAACCGTGGACGCCACGCTGCAGGATGCTGCGAAAACAGACGCTAGCATAAGGGCTTATCTGGACGGCGTTAATAAAAACATAGCTCTTAGGACCGCGACCCATAAACCCAACCCGAAGGATATGACCTACGGTCAAATTCACTCTTTGATTGAGACCGGCCAAGCGGGTGGTCTCTTGGTGGAATGGGCGCAGACGGCCAGCGATTCCGAGTTGCAAGCTGCCGCTCATGATCTGACTCAGGAACATGATCCTCAGAAGCTGAAATCTTATCTCACCTTATTTAGGAAGAAACGTTTTCCGCTTGGGATCTTTGTACTTCTTAACCTCGTTGAATTGGCGGATGGGCCAGTCCCGCGCCACGCCTTGATGGTACTTGCCAATTTTCAGGATGAGAACATTCGCAGCCTGGCATTCAAACTGATCGAAACAACTTCTTCGAAACGGGATTATTCAATCGACCTTCTCGTCAACAATTTCCAAAACGGCGATCATCGAATCGTGGAGACCTGGTGCAATGCCGAGACCGATCCTGGAGTGATAAACGCCTTTGGTCGCAGCCTTCGAGATTTCTTTGCCGCCCACCCTGACACCGATACGGAGGAGCGCCTCCTCATGAGCTTGTACGAGAAGGAGCCATGCGCTCATTGCCGCTGCTATATCATCGAGCGACTTAATCACCTGAATGCCTTGACCGAGGATATGAGACGCGAATGTGCTTACGATTCCTACGCAGAGACTCGATCTCTGGTGAAGGCTGGAACGACGATCTGACCGGGTTAGGTTGCGATGTGCGAGGCAGCATGGTATTTTTGGACTTGCGCGTGACAGGCACGGAGACGTGTGTTTTCGCCTCGGGAATTGGGTTTCAGGGCTGGCGTAGCTCAGCTGGTAGAGCATCTGATTTGTAATCAGAGGGTCGGGGGTTCAAATCCCTTCGCCAGCTCCAGCAAGCCAGATTGCCGGGCAAATTCCAGAGGGTCAACGCGGCAAGTCAGCACAATATTAATGATGGTTGAAATCCGCAACTCCTGACCGGGTTGCGAAAGCTTCGCTTCGCCTCTCCTAGCTGTGTCTCCTGCCAGGAAAGCCTGCATAGCCTCCGATGAAACGGTTTGCGCCGATTGCTGCGGCGACTTTCGAACCGGTCGATTCCGGATGCGATGTAGATTTGCGGTTGGAACTGCGAGAGAGTGGCGAAAGAAATTGTGCACAGGTGGCCGAGCGGTTAATGGCAGCAGACTGTAAATCTGCCGCTCCTTGCGAGCTACGGAGGTTCGAATCCTCCCCTGTGCACCACTAGTTTAGATTGGTAGTAGTGGGACATGGCGATGAGTGAGAGCGAACGATCACTCAATCCGGCAGCCGACAAACGTCGCATGGTGATTGCACTGGCAGTGCTGGCGGGATTAGCCGCGTTGTCGTGGTTCACGATTGGCGGGGCGGCGACGTTCCATGTGGAAGGCTACAGCAGCTCGTTGTTTTCCTATGCCGGGCGCGATGTAGAAGTTCGATGGTTTCCGATTTTGATTCTTGGTCTCTTTGCATTTCGGGTGGTCATGTCCAATATGAGGGCGCGCTACGAGGAAAGAGACGAGAGAAAGCTGATGTAGCTCAGTGGTAGAGCACTCCCTTGGTAAGGGAGAGGTCATGGGTTCAAGCCCCATCATCAGCTCCAGAAGTTCAGGCGGGAGTAACTCAGTGGTAGAGTCACAGCCTTCCAAGCTGTTGGTCGCGGGTTCGATCCCCGTCTCCCGCTCCAGACATTCCTCTGTGGCACGCTGGATCGGCCGATTAGAGCAGCAGGCTTGAGACAGCGGAATCAAGGATTTTTTTGAAGGGTGTTTTCAGGAACAGGCATGGGTGATATGTTTCAGCAACCGATTCTGGAGGTAGAAAATCCCGCGGTTTTCGAGCCGGTGAAAGCAGCGATTGAAGCGACGTTTGCGCCGCCCGCGGTGAGCCGGTTCTTAGAGAATGCCGAGCGGGCGCGGCTGCGTATTCGAGACTTTGATACGCTGCGCCAGCAGGGCCTGCTGGGAGAAGCCGTCAAGTCCGGCTACGAGCAATTGGGAAATAGCGATCGCGGCCAGATTCGTGAGTTGTACCTGCGTTCGGTGGAGCAGGTCGCTCCGGAATTGCGCAAGAAGTATCTGAAGGTTTACGCATACTACTGATGCACTAAAGCAGCCAATCCAACCCCGAGTGTTCACCGGGAAACCAACAGCAACCAGAAGAAACAGGAGCGAGAGGGCAAAATGGCGAAGGAAAAGTTTGACCGGTCGAAGCCGCACGTAAACG
>JAJYAE010000197.1 GCA_021779695.1 Acidobacteriota bacterium
CGGCCGAGGGCGGCGGGGTCGGTGGTGGCCGGAGCGCGGTGATGGATGCGAATGGCGTGGCCGGAGTCGGGCGCGGCGACGACGGCGAAGATTTCGACGGTGTCATTCCCCGGTCTCAAAGTCGAGACCGGGGGCACCCGGCCTGGTTCTGAGGACAGCGTGGACACCGGGCGGCAGTGGACGCCGATGGGGACCTGGCAACCGCCGCCGAGTGCGGCAAGGGCGGCGCGCTCGGCGGTGACGGCGAAGCGCGTGGCGGGGTCGTTGAGAAAAGCGATGGCGGCGAGGGTGGCCGCGTCGTCGTGGCGGGTCTCAATGCCGAGCGAGCCCTGACCGGCGGCGGGCGTGAAGTCGGCGGGGTCGAGACGCTCGCGAATCCATTCGGTCTTTTCGAGCCGGTCGAGGCCGGCGGCGGCGAGCAGAATGGCGTGGACCTGGCCCTCGGCAAGCTTGCGGAGGCGCGTATCGACGTTGCCGCGGAACTCGACAGCTTCAATGTCGGGGCGCAGAGCTTTCAACTGGGCGCGGCGGCGCTGGCTGCTGGTGCCGATGCGTGCGCCCTGCGGCAGCGCGGCGAGGTTGGGATAGTTCACCGAAACGAAGACGTCGCGAGGATCGACGCGCGGCGGCGTGGCGGCTAGGGCAAAGGGTGCGGGCAGCTCGGTGGGCAGGTCTTTGAGCGAGTGCACGGCGAGATGGACGCGGCCCTCGGCGAGCGCTTCTTCAATCTCCTTGGTGAACATGCCCTTCGTTGTTCCGGATTGCGCGGCGACCTGGGCGAAGGTGACCGCTTGCAGGCGGTCGCCGGTGGTCTTGATGATCTCGATCTCGACGTTGTGACCCTGTGCGCGGAGAAGCGCGGCGATGTGGTTGCTTTGCCAGAGAGCGAGCTGCGAGCCCCGGCTGCCGATGCGAAGGTTCATTTGCCCCCCACGACGCTGGCTTCTTTGGATGCGTGTCGCTGTGGTTTTTCCTGGTTCTGGTCTGATGCTGCTACAGGTGAAGGCTCCACTGCGGGTTCAGGCGCAGTGGGCAGCGACCAGGTCTCGCAGAGGGCTTCAAGGCGTGTGGCGTCGTTTTCACGGGCGGCCTGCTTGAGAGCCTGCATGGGTGGATGGAGGAACTTGTTGACGAGGCCGCGCGTGAGGGCCTCGACCGCTGCGATCTGCTCGGGCGTGAGGGTGTCGAGGCGGGCATGGATGCGGCGGAGCTCGGCCTGGCGGATTTCCTCGGCCTGACGCTGGAGCGCAACAATGGCGGGCGCGACGTTGACGGTGCGCTGACGCTGATGGAAGCGCTCGACTTCGGCGGCAACGAGGGCTTCGGCGTCGGTGGCCTGGCTTTTGCGCTCGGCAATGTGGGCCGCGGCGACCTGCTGGAGGTCGTCGATGTCGTAGACGAAGAGGCCGTCGAGCTTGTTGACCTCGGGATCGACGTCGCGGGGAACGGCGATGTCGATGAAGAACATGGGGCGGTTGCGGCGGCGCTGGAGGAAGGCCTGGCCGTGCTCGCGGCGGAAGATGGGGTGCGGTGCCCCGGTGGAGGTGATGACGATGTCGGCTTCGCTGGCGGCATCGTGGAGCTGCTCGAAGGGGATGACGCGGCCGTTGAAGGGCTCGGCGAGGGTGCGCGCGCGCTCAAGGGTGCGGTTGGTGACGAGGATGGTGCCTGCACCCTGCTGCACAAGGTGGCGCGCGGCGAGCTCGCTCATTTTGCCTGCGCCGACGAGGAAGACGGTGCGGCCGTGAAGCGAACCGAAGATCTTGCGCGCGAGCTCGACGGCGACGGACGCGATGGAGACGGAGTTGGAGCCGATTTCGGTTTCGGTGCGGACTTTTTTGGCTGCGGCAAAGGCGCTCTGGAGCAGATGCTCAAGCTGGCCGCCAACGGTGCCACTGGAGCGGGCGATGGCGAAGGCTTCCTTGACCTGGCCGAGAATCTGCGGCTCGCCGACGACCATGGAGTCGAGGCTGGAGGCGACGCGGAAGAGATGACGGACGGCGTGCTGGTCGCGGTGCTGGTAGATGTGCGGAGCAAGCAGGCCGGGGTCGAGGTTGAAGTGGCGATGCAGGAAGGTGGTGAGGTCTGTGTCGGGCGATTCGAGCGCGGCGAGGATTTCGACGCGATTGCAGGTGGAGACGATCATGCACTCGGTGACGCCGGGCGTGGCGGCGAGGGCGCGGGTGGTCTCGGGCAGGTCATCGCGGGAGATGGCGATGCGCTCGCGGAGCTCGATGGGAGCGGTCTTGTGGTTAATGCCGATGACGGTAAGGGTCATTGGGCACCGAACCTGTGGACATGGCTGACGGCGTTGGCGGCCCAGACGGCCAGCATGACGACAAAAACTGCGCCAGAGACGTAGGCGGCACGGCGGCCGCGGAGGCCTGCGGCCTGGCGGATGAAGATGAGCAGGACGTAGACGAACCACATCAGAAACGAGGCGATGACTTTGGGGTCTTGAAAGTAGGCCGCGCCGAGTGGGGTTTCCTGCACCAGAACCGAGCCGATGACGAGGCCGACGGTCATGCAGGGAAAGCCGAAGAGCAAGGTGGCGTGCGCGATGCGTTCGAGCGTATCGAGGGGCGGCAGCCATTCAAAGGCCGCGGAGCCTGAGGCTAGCTTGGCTTTCAGCTTGGACTTGAGGCGGCGCTCCTGCACCAGATAAAGGATGGAGGCGAGCAGGCTGAAGCCCAGCGCGGCGTAGGCGGCAAGCAGCGCGGCGATGTGGGCGATGAGCCAACTGGTGCGGACTCCCTCAGACGGAAAGGTGTAACGCACCACGCCGAGCGCGGGGACGAAGACCAGGAAAAAGGTGATGGGCAGGGCGAAGATGCCCAGGGAGATGGCGTCATAGAGCCACCAGACCAGAAGAAATAGAGAAGCGACGACGAAGCCGAGGAGCGATTCCGCTTCGCGGACTCCGACGGGCACCCAGCTGTGGCCCTGAACGAGCATCTCAACCACGGAGACGAAGTGAAAGAAGTAGGCCATGCCGGCGAGGTGGACACAGCTTTTGCGCCAGCGTTCAAGTTTGTAGAGCACGGCGGGGAAAACGGCAATGCTTGCCGTTGCGTAAAGCACTGCCGCGACTCTTAACCAGAGAAGGTGCATCTCGAGTTCAATCTTAAGGCCTTAGACGGTTGCCGGGTGTGACGTAAATCACCAAATGAATGGTTTTGCTTCAGAAATTTGAGACGGGAAAAGACGCAGTTTGGGGCCAGAGTCTGGCATAGATGCAGGAGGTGGAGTGGCACAGGCCGCATGAGCGCAAAGATTGTGCTGGCATTCAGTTGGGCAGGCTCGACTATGCTGGTACGGGCCGGAATCGCGGGCCGGAATGCTTCCCATGGAGGAGACGAGGACAATGGTTGGTCGCTGCCGTAGTGGTGTGTCGTTGCTGGGGCTTTTGCTGTGCATGAGTGGAGTGGGTGCGGCGCAGGGTGAGGCACATCCCAGTTGGGTGGGCACTTGGGCTACGTCACCGATGTTGGTGGAGAATACTTTTCCGATGCACGACTTCAGCGGGATGACTCTGCGTGAGATTGTGCATGTGTCTTCGGGCGGAGAGCAGATTCGGGTGCGGTTTACGAACGAGTTCGGCAAGGACCCGCTGATGCTGAGCGACGTGCATGTGGCGGTGAGCGCGGGCGGAAATGCGATTCAGGACGGCACGGATCATGTGCTGACATTTGGCGGTGCAAAGACGGTCCGGGTGACAGCTGGCGCGGTAGCCTACTCCGACCCGGTCACGATGACGGTGGCTCCGATGAGCGACCTGGCGGTGAGCTTCTACGTGCCGTCGCAGGTGATGCGCGCGGAGACGTTCCACGACTTTGCCGATCAGGACAACTACATGGTGAGCGGTGATGTGTCGGGCGCGGCGTCATTGACCGATGCGAAGAAGATTGAGTCCTGGTACTTCATGGATGGCGTGGACGTGTCGTGGACGAAGGGAGCGCGCGCGATTGTGACGCTGGGCGACTCCATTACGGATGGTGCGCTCTCGACCCGCAACGCGAACCGGCGCTGGCCGGATGTGCTGGCGGCGCAGTTGCAGAAGGCGCACGGCTTGGAGCATGTAGGCGTACTGAATGAAGGTATCGGCGGAAACCGCGTGCTGAATGATGGCTATGGCCCGAGCGCACTGGCCAGGCTGGACCGCGATGTGCTGGCGCAGAACGGCGCGGAGTATGTGGTGGTGCTGGAAAGCATCAACGACATCGGAAGGTTTCATCGGATGATGGGCCCGGAGGATGATGTGACGGCCGAGCAACTGGAGCAGGGACTGAAGCAGGTTGCCGATGCGGCGCATGAGCACGGAATGAAGGCCTATGGTGCGACGCTGACGCCATATGGCGGAGCCGGCTACTGGTCAGACAAGGGCGAGCAAATCCGCGAGGCCGTGAACAACTGGATTCGCACGAGCGGAACATTTGACGGCGTGATCGATTTCGACAAGATCACGCAGGACCCGGCGAACCCGACGCACTTTAATCCGGCGTATGACTCCGGCGATCACCTGCACCCGAACGACGCGGGCTACAAGGCGATGGGCGAAGGAATCGACCTGAAGCTCTTCCAGTAGCCAGGCAACAACACTAGAGCGCGGGCTGGATGACGGCCAGGCCCGCGCGAGAGACCTGCACGTCGTCTTCTGATTTGCCTCCGCTGAAGGCGACGATGATGCGGCCGGTCTTTCCCTGTCCCGTGACGCCACCCTGCCAGCCGAATTCGCCGGTCATGGGCGGACGGCTGGCTGTGCCGCTGTTCTGGAGTGTGTCGGCCATTTCAGCAGACTTGGCATAGGCGATGCCGATGAGGTTGTTCCCCTTGGTGGTGGCTGTGGGGGCGTCTTTCATGCGGCCGACGACGGCCATTTTCGAGAGCCATCCCTGGACAGTGTCACCGGGCGCGTAGGAGACGACAGCGACGCCTGTGATGTTGAGCTGCGCGGCGCGGGCGCGCATGGCCGCGATGGCGCGGGTGGCGAGGGCGTCAAACTTCTTTGCGCTGACGGGCCTGGCTGCGCGATGTGCAGGCTGAGCGCTCAGTGAACAAGGAGAGGCGAGGAACAGGACGCCCAGAAGGGCTGCAACGAGGACCAACGGACGGTTCATGAAATGGCCTTCATTTGAAATGAGTGTGCTGTGGGCGCGCTTTGCTGCCACGGATGGATTGTACCGGAGCGAGAGAGGGCAACCGGCTGGGATGGGTATTCAGAGCTTCCCTGCCCTCCAGTTGCGGTTGAGCGCGCGGACCCGCGGAAACCCGCCGGGCGCAAGGCTTGAGCGCAAGGGTGCCGAAAGCGATCGCGTCGAGAGGCAGGGGTGTCAGATCTCCTGGGTGCGAAGGTTGCGGAATAGCAACCAGAGATAGAAGAGGCCGGCGATCAGCAGGCTCAAGGGCACGGGAAAGGTGACGAAGGGAAATCGCATGCGTGCATCCGGCTCCAGAGAGACGATGGGGAGCGGTTTAAACGCCAGCAGGATGACTGCCCAGAAGACGTCTGAGTTGAGGAGGACTGCCAGACCGGTGACGGCGAGGGCTAGATAGCGGAGGCCGGAGCGCTGAGTCCAGAGGATCGCCAACGCTGGGAGTGTGAGGACGATGAGTTTGGCGTCATATTGACGGTGATAAACGGGCAGCATCGACAGCGGCGCGATGGCCGCTAGGGCCAGCCAGAGGTTGGTGACGGAACCGCGCACTCGAGAGGCCGCGATGATCCACGCCAGAAGAACGGGCGTCATCGCGATGAGGGCGGCCAGGTTGTAGAAATGGGGGTCATTCTTGATGAAGCAGAAAATGACCTGGAGGCTGGCGACGAAGCAGGCTCCATAGGCGCTGGCCGGATCATTTGTGCTGCCGGGTTGAGCGAAGATGCCTAGATTTGCGGCCGCCTCGGAGGGCCAGTGCGGAGCGATATGGGTGATCCAGAGCAAGGCCGGAAGACTGAGGAGCGCGACGACTCCAAGCGACTGTAAGGCGAGCTTGCGATAGGGATTTCCGGCGAGGAGGAAGCAGAGCCAGATGAGGCCGGCATCGTGTGGCTTCAAAGAGAGGCTGAGTGCGAGCGCCAGGACGCCAAGAGGCAGCCACTGCTGGCGCATAAAGCTCCAGACGGTAAAGATCGCAAGAGAGACCGCGATGCCTGCGGGGTTGCCGTAGAACATCAGGGAGGCACTGCCTGCAATGAGAAATCCTAAGAGGACCCCAATCATCGGCGCGGTGGAGGGAGCCACAAGGTCCAGCACGAGGAGAGACGCGATGAGGAATCCCGAGGCGATCAGCACGAACCAGACCGGCCTCGCGAGGGAGTAGGGTAGCAAGGCGATGGGCGCGACGGGCAGGAACTCTGTAGGGGGGTAGACGTCGTGGGTTGCAACGACCTGTTCAATCTGAGTGCGAAAAGGTGGGGCGCCGGTGAGGCGGTAGGCCTGCAATACGTTCTGCGCATCGTAGGGATCGATGCCCAGGGTAAAAGCCTTTGTGCTGGAATACGCCGTTCTGAAGTCGGTCATACAGTGGGGGTCACTTACCACAAGGCCAATTCCTAAAAAAAGGAAGACGCACGCGCCGAGGCAAAGGTAAAAGAGGCCTTTTTTGCGAGATGGATCGATCACGTGCCTCATGATAAAGCGGGCTCGATGCCAGCGCCAGTTGCAAAGTAGGCGCGTGGCCCGTAGAGCCATCTGATGGAGCAGGAAGCCTTCGCCGGAAGCTGCGGAGGACGCGGTAAGCTGAATGGAGCGTGAATCGAGACGAAGAGACACTGTTGGCCCCGGAGTTGCAGGGCGATGGCGCGGAGGCAGAAAGCGCGCGGACGGCGAAGTCCGTGCCGGAACTAACGCCATTTATGCGCCAATGGACGGCTGCGAAGCGGGAGAATCCCGATGCGCTGCTGTTTTTCCGCATGGGCGATTTTTACGAGCTCTTCTATGACGATGCGGCGGTGGCAAGCCGCGAGCTGCAACTGACGCTGACGGCGCGCGACCGCGAGAAGCAGGTGCCGATGTGCGGCGTGCCGTACCACTCGGTGGAGCAGTATCTGACGCGGCTGCTGCGCAAGGGGTACCGCATCGCAATCTGCGAGCAGATGGAAGACCCGAAGCTCACGAAGAAGATTGTGCGACGCGAGGTGACGCGGGTGCTGTCACCGGGAACGGCGCTGGATGCGGGGCTGGGCCAGGAGCAGAACAACTTTCTCGCAGCGTATGTGGAGCTGGGCGGCAAGGAACCGGTGTGCGCGCTGGCGCTGCTGGATCTCTCGACGGGAGAGTTTCGTGCGGCGGAGTTTGCCGGTGCGAGCGCGCGCGAAAAGGCTACGGATGAGCTGCTGCTGGCGGCGCCAAGTGAGGTGCTGCTGCCAACAGGCGCCGAGCCGCCGGCGAACCTGGAGAGGATCGCTACGCGCACCCGTGTGGACGACTGGGTGTGGACGCGTGACTTTGCGGTGCCGCTGGTGGAGCGGCAGATGGGCGTGCGCTCACTCGAAGGATTCGGACTGACGGGGCACGACGCGGCGGCGGTTGCGGCAGGCGCGGTGCTGCACTATGTGCGCACGACGCAAAAGAACGATGCGTTGCATGTGGATTCGCTGCGCTTTGAAGAGCACTCGAATGCGCTGGAGCTGGACCCGGTGACGGTGCGTAACCTGGAGCTGGTAGAGCCGTTGTTTCAGGGGCAAGATGCGCGAGCGACACTCTTCCACACGCTGGATGCGTGCCAGACGCCGATGGGCAAACGGCTGCTGCGTGCGACGATTCTGCGGCCGTTGATGGATCGGGCGGCGCTGGAGGCTCGCTTTGAGGCTGTGGGCGAGGCGCAGAAAGATCTGTTGAAGCGCGAAGAGATGCGGCGGGCGCTGGGTGGAATTCTTGACCTGGAGCGGCTGCTGGCAAAGATTTCGCTCGACTCCGCGGGGCCGCGCGATGTGCGCGCGCTGGCGATGAGTTTGGCGCGGCTGCCGGGACTGAAGACAACATTGTGCGCGATGACGGAGCCGCTGTGGCGTGAGGTCACGGAGCGGCTGGATGTGCTGGCGGATTTGACGGAGCGCGCGCAAAGAACACTGGCGGAAGAACTGCCGCTGACGCTGGCGGACGGTGGCGTGATTGCGGCGGGTATCGATGCGGAACTGGACGAGCTGCGCGCGATATCGACGACGGGGCGGCAGCAGATTGCGGCAATCGAAGAACGCGAGCGGCAGCGGACGGGGATTGCATCGCTGAAGGTGCGCTAC
>JAJYAE010000198.1 GCA_021779695.1 Acidobacteriota bacterium
TGTGATCTCTACCTCCGGTGTTGACCGCAGGATCTGCTCCACATGCTCCAGTACGCGATTCGTCTCGCTCAGCGAGCTGCCCGCCGGCATGATGTAGTCCAGCACAAACCCGCCTTCATCCATCTCAGGCAGAAGGTCAGAGCCCAGCGACTTGTAGCCCACCCACGTCGCAGCAACCAGCAGCACACATGCCGCACCCAGCCAAAGTGGCTTCACCAATGCCCAGTCCAGCACACGCCGATGGATGCGCAGAACCTTCGTCAACAAGCGTCCCGCCGCATGATCGTCGCCACCTTCATGCTTGCGCTTCTTGTGCAACAGAACCAGGCTCAGCCCTGGCGTCCACGTCAGCGCCAGCAGCAGCGAAGTCAGCAGCGAAGCCGCCATCGTGATTGCCAGAGCCCGGAAGAAGCTGCCCGTCACTCCGCTTGTTGCAATCAGAGGGATAAACACCACCACCGGCGTAATCGTCGAGCCAATCAGCGGCGTCGTAATCTCCTTCAGCGCCTTGCGCACCGCCTCCGTGCGGCTCTCGCCCGCATCGCGGTGCATCACGATGTTCTCCACCACCACGATGGCATCGTCAATCACCAGTCCAATCGCCGCCGCCAGTCCACCCAGAGTCATCAGGTTGAAGCTCTGTCCAATCGCCCAAAGCACAACGATCGTCACGGCAATCGTCACCGGAATCACGAGGCCCGCAATCAGCGAAGAGCTCCAGTCGCGCAGGAAGAGGAACAGAATCACGCACGCCAGCAGAAGCCCAATCACAATTGCGTCGCGCACGCTTCCAATGCTGTCCCGCACCAGCTGCGACTGGTCGTAGAACGGCTCCAGCCTCACGCCCGGCGGCAGCTTCTGACGCAACTGCGCCACTTCAGCCGACACTGCATCCGCCACGGCCACCGTATTGCTCGCCGGCTGTCGAGCAATCGTAAGCAGCACGGCCTGCTTGCCGTTCGCCGTCACTGTCGTGTAGACGGGCATCGTTGCCTTCTCGACAGTTGCCACATCGGCCACGCGCACCGGCGCGCCCGTCGCTGTCGTCTTCACAACAAGTTGACGAAGCTCATCCACATCATGCACCTGCGCGCCCACCAGACCCAGAATCAGTTGGTGGTTCGCCTCATACAATCCCGGCGACTCCACAATGTTCGACGCCTGAATCGCATTCACCAGGTCCGTAATCGTGACGCCATCGTTGGCCAGCAACGCCAGGTTGGGAATCACGTGATATTCCGGCACCTGTCCGCCCTGCACCAGAACCGTGCTCACGCCTTCCACGCGATTGATCGGCGGCTTTAGCTCATAGGTCGCCAGTTCCCACAGTCGTGTCTGCGGCACCGTGTCGGAAGTCAACGCGTAGCCCAGAATTGGAAACGTCGCAAAGGTCAGCCGGTTGGTCGTGATCCGCACCGTTGGCGGCAACGACTGCTCCACCTTGCTCAGCGCCGCATCCACCAGCTGCAGTGAAAGCACCATGTCCGAGTTCCAGTCAAAGAACAGGCTCACTTCCGCAGACCCGCGGCTCGTCGTCGATCGCACAGTGCGCAGCCCCGGCACCGCATTCACCGCGTCCTCAATGGGCCGCGTGATCGTCACTTCCATCTGCTGCACCGGCATCACGCCGTTGTCTACCCCGATCACCACGCGCGGAAAATTCGTCTCTGGAAAGACCGAGATCGGCACACGCGTCGCCAGGTAAATGCCCGCCACCGTCAGCACCGCAGCGAAGAAGAAGATCGTACGCGTCGTCCGTGCCAGCCAGAAGGGCTTATGCACGGCCGTGTCTGAAGTCGGCTGCTGCATCAGTCGTCCCCTCCGCGATCCGATCCCTTCGCGCCCGCATCGGCATCGTCCGCCGGCCCCACCTTGACCTTCGTGCCCGTGTCCAGCCCATACGCGCCGCCCGTGATCACCATATCGTCCGGCGCCACTCCACTCAGCACCTGCACATCGTCACCATCCACAATGCCCACGGTCACCGCCTTGCGCTGCGCGGTCCCGTCCGGGCCAATCACCATCACAGACTTGCTGCCATCCTGCGCCGTCAGAATCGCGGCCGCCGGCACCTTCCACGCCTGCGCCACCGTACGCCCCGTTACGGACGCCTTCACCGGCGTGCCCACCTTCAGCAAACCTGCCTTGTTGTCGATCTTCAGCCACACCTCAACCGTCGTGCTGCCGGGGTCCAGCGCCGGGCTGATCAGGCTCACCGTCGCCGCCACAGGCTTGTCCACCCCCGGCACGCTCACCGTCGCCTTATCACCCACCTTCATCATCTGCACCACGCTTTGTCCCAAGTGCGTCTTCGCAATCAGCACTGAGGTGTCCATCACCGTAATCAGCGGCGCGCCCGCAGGCGCCGTCTCGCCCGCAAACAGCGGCCGGTCTGTCACCACCCCGTTAATGGGGCTGCGGATCTCCGTGTAGCTCACCTGCGCCTCGGCTGCCTTCAGCTTGCCTTCGGCTGAGGTCAACTGACCCTGCGCCGACTTCAGCGCCGCCTCGCGGCTCACCAGCTGCATCGATTGCAGATGCTTCGCCGCGCTGTCATACGCCGCCTGCGCCTGCACCAGCGCTGCCACCGCCGTGTCCAGATCTCGACCAGGAATCGCGCCTTCGTTGAAAAGTTGCTTGCGGCTCTTCACGATACTCTGGTTCAGCTCCAGGTTTGCCTTGGCCTGCGCATAGTCCAGCTCAGCCTTCTGTGCATCCTCCGGCACCTGCGCCTTGGTCGCTGTCGCATACGCGGCCTGCGCTGCCTCATAGGAACCCTTGTTGTCCATCGCCGCGGCCGCCAGGTCGCGATTCTCCAGCACCGCCAGCAACTCGCCTTCATGCACCTTGTCGCCGCGCTGAACAATGAACTTGCTCACAGGCGCCGTAATCTTCGGCTCAATCGCCGCCTGCGCCTGCGGCGTCAGCACCGCATCGGCCACAATGTGCTCGGCAATCGCGCCCTGCTCGGGATGCTCAGCCTGCACTGTCACTTCGGGCGCCGGCGTTGTCTCCTTCTTGCAGCCCGCCGCTATCATCAGCCCCAATCCTGCAGCCAAGGCCACTCGCATCTTCCAAGGCGATCTGTGCGCCAAACTACGTCTCTCCACGCTTCGTATCATCCTTCCATCCCTCAACGGCTCACATCGTCCCAGTCAGTTGTTGCAATCCCGCCAGCGCCATCTCAAAGCGCACGCGCCCATCCTCCCGCGCGTTCTCGGCCAGTACGTACGCGGCCTGCGCGTCCACAACCTCCAGCACCGTCGCTTCGCCGCCCGTGTAGCGCATCTTCGTCAGCCGCAGGCTCTCGCCCGCCGTTGCCACGCTCTGGTCCAGTGATGCCAGTTGATCCCGCGAAGCCGCCGCCTCGTCATACGCCTCATCCAGCCGCGCCACCAGCGCCTTCTGCGTCGCCGTCAGCGCCACCTTCACTGCATCCCGTCGAATCTCGCTCTGCTTCACCTTCCGCTCGGTCGAAAGCCAGTCCCACACCGGAACATCCACCGTCACCATCGCCGAGTAGCCCAGGTTTTTCACCTTGTCCGGCCCGTTCACGGCAAACTGCGGCGCGTCGATACCGTAGTTGAAGTTCAATCCAAGATCCGGAAGATACCCCGCCCGTGCCGCCAGCACGTCCGCATTGCTCACCTGCAGCGCCGCCAGCGCGCTCCTCAGCTCGGGATTGTTCTTCGCCGCCGCCTGCTGCACGTCCTCCCGTGAGGCCAGCATCGGCACGTTCTTGTCCACTTCGACCGCGTACACCGCGTGCGGATCGGGAAACAGCAGCACGGCCAGTTCCAGCCGCGCCTTGTCCGCGGCCAGCTTCGCGTCGCTCAAATCCCGTTGCCGCTGCTGCTCCGTCAGTTGCGCCTTCACCACGTCCGCATGCGCCGCTTCGCGTGCCTGCTCGCGCTCCGTCGTCAACTTGGTAAAGTCCGCCGCCTCGGTCTCCGCCTGCGTTGCTACGGTCAGCTTGTTGTCCGCCGCCGCCAGGTCGTAGAAGAGCCCCGTCACCGCCGCCACCAGCCCGCGCCGCGCCACCTCATACTGCGCCGCCGCCAGCGCTGCCGTTGCATCCGCCCGGTGCACCGCCGCCACTCCCGCCAGCCCCACTGTTTCGCTCACCGCGGCCTGGCTTACGTACTCATGAATCGCATTGTTCGCAATGAACAGCGGATTCTGCTGCACCGCTGCCCCGGCCCCTGTGCCCAACTGCGTAAACAGCCCGTTCGGCTGCGTATAGAGCGCCTGGTTATGGAAGACCACGCTCGGCAGCAGCCCCGCCCGCGCATTCAGCCGGTCCAGACCGCTTGCCTTGTTCTCCGCCAGCGCCGCCGCAAAGGTGGGCTCATTCTGTTCTGCCCGCTGGATTGCCTCATCCAGCGTGATCTGCATCGGCGCCGCTTGCGACGGTTTTTGCGCGCCCTGTTGCGCCTGCAGGCTCCACGGCGTCATCCCACTTGCCAGCATCGCCGTCACCGCAGCCACTCGCCACACGTGCCCCGTCTGCCGCTCTGCCGTAGCCGCGCTGGCATAAGGCTGCAACTTTGCGAAGTTTCTCTGCTGCCTCATCATCCCTTTCAGCATAAAAGGCCAACCTTAATTTCACATGAGCCTGAAAGCTCTGGCTGCCCTCTCAAAATTCCGAGGTCCTGCGCTCGCCCTTCTTGCCGCAGCGCCGCATATTGCTCTGCAAATGTCCCCCCGCCCGCAAAATCCGCCGTCCATACTGGTTCCCCTTCTGCATCTGCGATACTAATGAGTTATGCCGATCGCTGACTTGCAGGAAGCTGCCCAGAAGATTGCTGGATTGCTTGCGTCTCTCAACAGGCTGGGGGGCATGCGCCTCAAATACCGCATCACAGCAGGCGATGGCGCCCGCGACCCAGAGGGGCTTGAAGCCCGTCAGATCTACGTTGAGCTAGGCGGCCCCGACGTTCCCCTCCTCACCCAGCACAGCGGAGAACTTCTGCGCGCGCTTGAAACCATCGCCGCCCAGATGCTCCGCCTCGAGCAGCGCGAGCACGACCTCATCAGCTTCGATGCCGGGAACTTCAAGGCGCTCCGCGCCCAGGAACTCCGCATGGCCGCTGAAGTCGCTGCCGACAAAGTCATCAGAACGGGCGTCCCCTACGCATTCCAACCCATGAACAGCCGCGAGCGCCGCCTCCTCCACATGGCCTTTCGCGACATCGAAGGCGTCGAGACCGCAAGCTCCGGGGAAGGCCAGGATCGCTTTCTTGCCGTCTATCCCGCCGGCAAAACCAACCTGCCCGTCACGCCGCCCACCCGCCCTCATGGATTCGGTCGCAGAGAGCGCGCCCCGCGACGCTAACCGTTTGCCAGGGGCCGGGTGCCGGGTGTGGGACAATACCCTGCAATGAAGCTCCCCGCCCTTCTGCTCCTCTTTGCCGTCGCCGTACCTGCCTGCTTTGCGCAAAAGCGCCTCGTCCTTGTGGATCAGGACGGCTCCGGCCCCGGCGGTTCCAATCAAATGGCCATCCTCGCCTTGCTCCAGGCCCCCCAGGTCCAGGTCCTCGGCATCACCATCGTCACCGGCAACGCCTGGCGCGATGAAGAGACCCTCCACACTCTCCGCATGCTCCAGCTCACCGGCCACGCGGACATTCCCGTCGCTCGCGGCGCCGTCTTCCCGCTCATCCGCAACCAACAGGAAACCCAAATAGCCTCCGCCCTGTACGGCAAGGTCACCTGGCTCGGCGCCTGGGGGCAGAATCCCGCCCCAACGCCCAGCTCACCCCACGCTGACTCCGCGCTCAGCCCGTCCGTACTCCACACCCACGGCCCCTATGTCATTCCGCCCATGCCTGAAGGCCAGCCCACCCTCAAGCCCATCAGCGAAGACGCTGCCCACTTCCTCATCCGACAGGTCCACGCCCATCCCCATCAGGTCACCATTTTCGCCGCTGGTCCCCTCACCAACATTGCCCTCGCCATCTCCATCGACCCCGGCTTCGCGGCTCTGACCCAGGGCATCGTCCTCATGGGCGGCAGTCTCAATCCCCAGACGGACGACCCCGAATTCGCCACCGCCCCGCGCCACGAGTTCAACTTCTGGTTTGACCCCGAGGCCGCCCACATCGTCCTTCAAGCCGGCTGGCCGCGCATCGACGTCACCACCGTCGACGTCTCCATCAAGGTGCCCTTCACCCAGCAGATGCTCGACCAGATCGCCCGCTCCAGCTCTCCCGCAGCCCGCTATATCGCCGCCTGGAGCCAGGACCGTTACTACATGTGGGACGAGCTCGCAGCCTGCGCCTGGCTCGACCCCTCCCTCATCACCCGTGAAAAGCAGCTCTATATGGATGTCAACATTGACCACGGACCCACCTATGGCGATACCCTCACCTGGAACGCACAGCTCAAGCCGGATATCCCCGTCCGCCTCGTTCATGCCCAGCTCAATGTCGATCTGCCCCGCTTCCAGCAACTGTTCGTGCAGCTCATGACGCGCGGAGAAACCCACTAAGGAGCGGAAGCCCTTCGTCAATCGGAGGTCTCCATGCCAGATCGATTCAATCTCGCCCACTCCGCCCTCGTCGCATTCCTCCCCGCACGCGACCCGGCAGCGGTTCGGCCTTTCTACGAATCCGCTCTCGGTCTGCGCCTCCTTGCCGACGAACTGCCTTTTGCCTTGGTCTTCAGCGCCCACGGCACCATGTTGCGGATCACAACCGTCCCCGCACACACGCCCGTCCCCTACACAATCCTCGGCTGGCAGGTGGAGTCAATTGAAGAAGCCGTCGCCGCGCTCTCGGCATCCGGCGTCCAGTTCCTTCGCTATCCGGGGATGAATGACACCCACCCGCTCGGCATCTGGAACGCGCCCAGCGGCGCTCGGGTCGCCTGGTTTCAGGACCCGGAAAAGAATGTGCTCAGTCTGACGGAATTCCCCGGTCCCGCATCCGCATAGCCTCATGCTTCCCGGCACCGCGCCTTCTCGCCCATGGCAACGGGCCGCGTTCCTTACGCTGCACCCGCCCGATGCGACTTCTGCGCGCGCTGCAGAAACTTCTCCACCGTCACCTTGTTCGTCCTCACCGGCGGCAACATCTGGTCAATGCGGATATTCTTCGCGTCCGGCGTGACAAACTGCAGTCCCACTCCGTGTTCTCCCTGCCAGATGACCTTCGATAGAACCGGAATCGAATCCGGTTTTCCATCGGGATTCGGCGTGGTCCGTTGGAGATGCATCAGGACAATCGTCTCCGGGATCCAGCGCTCCTTGGTCCGCAAAAACAATCCTGAGGCGCTGATGTTCTCCACCGGATGGCCCTCCGACACGCCGCCCGTCCAGAAGTACGCAATCAACCCCGGGAGCCGGTATCGCGGTGCCGGCTTGGGCGTGCCCGTCATCCAGCGCAGCAGGGAAGTCGTCACCGGCTCGCGATAGTTCTTCTTGGGCGCAGCCTTTGCCGCTGCTTTCTGTGGCTGTCCCTTGACCCCGCTGGCCGGCTTCGAATTTGCGCGCCCAGAGCGCTCGCGGTGCAGTTGAACCGCATCCTTGCTCTGCTTCACCATCGCCGCAACCGCCTCGGAAGGCTTTGGCGTCGGCGCAGCCGCGGCTGGAACCACATGGGCCGGCTCCTTCGGCGCGCTTGCCTCGGCCTTCCGCGGCTCAACGGCAATCAACGGCGCCACCTCCGGCTTCTTCGGCAACTCCCGCGCGGCCGATGGCGCTGGCTTGCTCTGCGCCGCAGGCTCTTTGCGCGCTGTCAGCGCATCCTTGCCCCACTCGGCAGCGGCCTTCACCTTCTCGCCCGGGTGGAACAGTTGCTCCACCCCTGGCACGGCAATCCCGGCCTTCAGCGACTTCGCCTTGGAGCTCATCCAGTTTCCGACGCTCTCTTTCATCGGGGCGCGCTTCGCTTTCCTCGCAGCGGCCTTCGGCTCCTTTGTGACGCTTGCAAACAGCGGCCGCGGTTCCTCTTGGCGCTCGGCCAACCGGGGCAATGGCTCAGGAGCGGGTGCAGCAACCTGCGGCGTCGCAGCAGGAGCGACGCCACTCGGTGCTGGACTCGGGATCTCTTTCGAGAGTTCCGTCATGCTTGGCCCATCCGCCACCTTCGCGCTCTCCCGCGGCGCGTCGGCGATCAATCGGCTTGCCGTCTCTCTGGCAGGCGAAGACTTTGTTCCGGAACTCGCTTCGATCGTCTGTGAAGGCGCATTCGCCGCCGCGTTTTCGCGCTCAATCTGGCCGTCAAGATCGCTTT
>JAJYAE010000199.1 GCA_021779695.1 Acidobacteriota bacterium
TGACGGGCATTGAGAACGGCACGCTGCGCGGTCTCGGCTGGAACATGCTTACCGACAAGGAGACGCCTTTCGCGCTGGACCTGAAGACTGGGAGCGTGCTCGCCGATGGTCCTGCGGCATAAGTGCCGACTGCTGCCGCGCGGCGGCGCGTAATTCTCTGCAAACTTTCTGTGGAAAACGAAAATAAATAAGGGGGGGGTAGGGGGGGCAGCTTCTAGCTTCTAGCTTCTGGCTTCTGGCTTCTAGCTTCTAGCTCCCAGCCGGGGTCGTGACTCGACGGAATCCTGCAGGGACCGGGGAGATACCTGACATTTTGAACCGGGGACATGCCTGACACTTTTGCTGGGCTCTGGCTTTTCATGTATCCATTGTGCGCCGGGGCGGGGAAATGTTCTGCAAGGCGGCGGCGGGTTTTGGGACGAGTGGAATGAATGGGTTAAGGATGTGATTGGGTGCGAGGGTGTTGACTTCGCGAATGACGGACGGCTGGGGCGGGCTGGGATCGTTCTGGCTAGCCGACTTTTGGGGACCTATTTGCTGCCTCGATGAGTGACTTGGCGATTCGGCATCATCAGGCTCGACCGACGCGGAGTACAGCTTCTCGGCAGACTCTCAGGCGTCGATTCGGCTCTTAGCTGCAATACCCTGCAGCATGCCGCGGAAAACGAACTGGTGGAAGGGGAAAACAGAGTACCAGTAGGCACGGCCCAACAAGCCTACGGGGTCGAATGTGGCTGTTTGCCGGATCATAGAGCCAGTTGCATCACTCTCGACTTCGAACTCGAGCCAGGCGCGACCGGGAAGCTTCATCTCCGCGGCGAGACGCAGACGCCGATCCGGCTCGATCGCCTCAACGCGCCAGAAGTCCACAGCATCGCCTACACGGAGCGATTCAGGATCGCGACGACCGCGTCGAAGTCCGACGCCGCCAAACAGTATGTCTAACAGTCCGCGAAGCTGCCAAAGCCAGTTTGCATAATACCAACCGCTGGAACCACCGATCCGTCGAATCGGGGCAAAAGCCTCCTTCGGCGAAACGCCCACGTGAATCGCCCGGGAATCGACCTTAAGATGCAGCCCATCCGCACTGATGGCTGACGCGATAGCTTCTCGAAACCCGCAAGGCCGAGTCTTGAACTGGCTCAGGGCAGTCTGGTCTTCCACGACTGTTTCGTGACGAATACTATCAATCAGTTTGCGGCCCACGCGGACGTAAAGAGGGGTGACCAGAGCAAGCCAGAGACTGGATAGGCGCGGCGTAAGGAACGGCACGGAAATCACAAGCCGTTTCAGTCCCCGTTGGCGAGCGTATTCCCTCATCAGACCGCCGTAGGACACCTGATCGGAGCCGCCTATTTCGAAAATCCTGCTTTCGGTCGGCGGCAGTTCCAGAGCCTCGAGCAAATAGGAGAGCAAATCGGCGATTGCGATAGGCTGAGCGGCAACGGTAACCCAGCGCGGCGCGATCATGACAGGAAGTCGTTCCACCAGAGCGCGGATCATTTCGAAAGATAGGCTGCCTGAACCGATGACCACTGAGGCACGGAACTCGATGACCGGAACCCCCGTGGATTTGAGAATCTCGCCCACCTGTTGACGGCTGCGCAAATGTGCGGAGAGTTGGTCCGAGCTGTGGCCAAGACCGCCAAGATAGATGATTCTCGTAACCCCGGATTCCCGGGCGGCATTCGCGAAATTCTTTGCCGCGATTCGGTCTTGCCCCTCAAAGGATTGAGTCGAGCCCATTGAGTGAACAAGGTAATATGCAGTGTCAATTCCAGCCATCGCGGCGCGTATAGATGCAGCATCTAGAACATCCCCCGCGACGACCTGCAACCCAGGGAGTCCCCTGGCCTCGAGTATCTTTGGACGCCGTGCGAGGCAGCGTACCGGGTAACCCGCGGCTAGCAGGGCCTTCAGCAATTCTCCACCCACGTACCCGGTTGCGCCGGCAATAAGAATTGGCAGCTTCATGCCACTCTACCCCTCGTTCTCCCAAACACCTCCTCAATACATTGACGCCGGTATTCAAATATCCGCCGCACATCACTGCGTACCTTCAACACGTGAGCAATCTGTCCGAGGACGCCGAAAGGCAGCATGTACCTAACGACATCGATCATTCGTGTCTGGTCGCCGTGCGCCTGAAAGATGTGCGTATGATGCCACAGTCTGTAAGGTCCCGATCTCTGCACGTCTACAAAACGATGGGGAGGATTCCACCTACGGATCTCGGTTCGCCAGCCGAAAGGTATTTGATGCAGGCGGAGATGATAACTAATCTCAGTGCCCTCCGAAATGGAGCTGGAGCTCACGGAGAGTATCTTGAAACCCAACCACGGAGGCGTGATGTCCTCCAGATTGCGAGCGTCTGCAAAGAACGCGAATACCTCTTCGACGGGTCGCGAGATCCACTGTTCTTGTCGAAGGGTATGGAACTTGAAGCTCATACTTGCTTTTCACCAGTGCCCGTCATAGCTTTGTTGGAAATACATGCCGATGTGCCGACGCTATTCTCAGGTTCCAGGCGCCACAAATGCAGCGTAGAGATTTCGATGTATAAGCGACTCAGCCTTGCGACCAGTAGAAGGACCACTCCAAGAGCTGCGGCAATTCCACCGAGATAAGCCCATTGAATGTGCCCTGTCATGAAGCTTCCCGGCAGCACATTGATCCCCTGCAGAACCCAGATAATTCCAAGAGCGATAAGTAGAACAGCAACCACGCGAAGAACGAACCTTATTGATTGACTCATTCTCTCTGTCCTCGACAATGCCCTCTCTACCGGATTCGTATCCGGCCGCAGAGGATTCAATTGGAGCTCTTTCGTCAGCGCCGAACCGCACAAAATGTGACGGAATTGTTCATCGCATGACAATCAGACAAGCATCGGCAATTGATGAACATTTTCAAGCAGCACCATTGCGGACCCAGCCACGGATTCATTCAATCCGCACAGACATTAATGCAAGCGGAGGCGCATCAGGTCGATCAAGCCGTTGATCCGGCCAATCGCCGACTGATCAGTAATTCGCAAAAGTAAGCTCTGCGTTCATTCGCCGACTCATACGTCCTGTCTACCCGTGGCGTCCAGTACCGGAGGTGGGCCATCGACGCCCACACTTGACCCAACATTGCCCGCAACAGTCAGTGGCAAGGGATTTTCCACGCTGATTACCCGTTCCGCTACATATCAGTTTCTGTCAAAACTCCCAAATGACGCGCGGCTTCAAAAGGTCCAGGCCAAGGTTTCACTGGCTGCTACTGATACCACGGTGACTCTGACCTGGGATGCCAAGACTCAGCTCGCCCCAGCGCAAGTCCGCGAGGCGTTCGAATTCCTAGATAAACAGGTAGAAGATGGCGAATGGTGGCTGCGTTTCGACCAACTACACTTCACGACTGGCCAGTCTCTGCTACAGTGGCAGGTCGACGCCAGCATCAAAGTAGATCCGGGGCAAATCAGCCAATGAGTGCACAGGCAGTTCACGATTTCGGACGAGTGGATGAGAAGGGCGACGCCTTTGAATTCATCATCGGCGCACTTGGCGGTGACTGCCGCCTCATCGCAGTCCTCCAAACAGAGCGGGGGCCTCGCCGCACCGAAGTAGCGGTCATTTCGACCGAACTGTGGACTGCTGTCTCTGCTGCTGTTGTGAGAGAGCTTTCCACGGAGATGGACGAAACGGAACGCGAGAAGAAGGCGCCTAGCCTAGAACCTGGTCTCAATCGGATTAGCCCTCTTGTTGGTCGAGAGCTTGGCGTTTTGCTGATTGTCTTGATGGAGGCTGGTGCAGCGGAACGAGTAAGCGCACTGGTTCACGCTTGGCGGGAGCTTGCACGGGAGGAGCGCTGGTGGCTTTATTCCAAGGCCACCGCGCCCGGTCAACGGGTTGGAGTTGGTTGGCGAAAGGCCTTGTTTCACGCATTGAGTGAGACCTCAGACACTCGTGTTGCGCCGCCAACCGAGGCTAAAAAAAAACTCTCTGGGAGCATCGCGAGTCCCTCTTCGCAGAAGCAAGCGACCAAAGCCTTGCCACAGAACCCCCGCCGAGCAGTTTCCCGGCCAACCTCGAGCCAACAGCAACAGCCCAAGAGGAAACAATCAACATCGCAAAAGCCGGCGGCGAAGACCAAGCCATCCAAGCCCAGCCGAGCGGTCACGCCGACAGCCCCAAGCCGCCAGCAGAAGCCCAAGAAGCAGCAACTAAGAGCCGTCCCTCCAGGCGCAAAGCACAGCAAGCTCAGGAAGACGACCAGATGAGGCTCTTTTAAGATGACAGCCAAGACTCTTCTCGAAGTCCAGTTTCCCATCGGCCCTCTCTCGCTGGAAAGCTACAAAGAGCGAGATGCCAAAGGAGCGAAAGTTTTAGCTTCGCTCGGCAAGTGGTGGGGCGCAAAGCCACTGGTGCTCGTTCGCGCCATTGTTATTGGTGCCGTGTTCCCGGCCTCGGACGATCCAGAACGCTGGCCGGATGATCTCGACATATTCCTCAAAGTGATGTGTATGGACAACGCCGGTATGTGGAAGCGGAAGACAGAAGCCCTTCCGGCCAACCTGTGTTTCCCGGAGGCTAATTATAGGGAGCGCAACGAGCTATTTAACGATGACAGCGAGAGCTGGAAGCGCGGCGCACCAGCCGATATGCGGAGTGCTCTGGAGAAGCGAGTTTTTTACACTCTCGGGCACACAGACCAGCGGGAGTACTGCTGCAGGGTTGAAGAAATTGACGGTCCCCCAAAAGAATCCTGGACTGAGATCAATGCTTACCTCGGGACATCGGCAAATACCTTGGCGGAATTGGTTCAGCAACTCTCTCAACAACGATTTGGAACCCATTTGAAGGTTGGTGATGCCTTTTGTGGGATGGGTTCGATTCCGTTTGAAGCAGCTGAATTGGGGTGCGATGTCTACGCCTCTGATTTGAATCCGGTCGCGTGCCTACTTACGTGGGGCGCTCTGAATCTAATTGGAGGCTCAGACGAGTTTCGTGCGCGCGTACACCAGGCACAGCGTGAGGTTTACAACGAGGTTGACCGCTGGCTTCTTAAGGAAGGCCTCGAAACGAGTGAAGAGGGTTGGAGAGCTGAGGCCTATCTCTACTGTGTCGAAATGGTTGTGCCTGAATGGGATGGCTGGAGAATATCCGTTGATTGATGAGGAGAAGGGCGAGTCAATTCTCATTCCTACGCCGTTGCTTGACAGCTACATCAATGACAAAACCGGTCAGAGAAGGTGCTTTGTCGAGAAGTGGAAAGGGTAGGAGACGAGAATCTCCTCGCGAATCTTGACGGTTGGGCGCTCCAGAATCCCACTGGCTGTGGCGAGCTCTGCTATATATGAGTCAGCAACTGCCCTCTTGTCTTTATCGGTGACCTCAATGGTCCTAAATAATCGCTTTCGCAAAATGGCGTAAAGCTCATCCTTCTGGTTGTCAACTGGCGCGATGGACTGTGCGCCCTTCGACATCTCATTGTTGACGCTCTGCATCGCGCCCCCAAGGATGTCATTGGATCGGAGGATCTTTGCCAACTCCTCCGCACCTTGTTCCCAGTCCTTCTGCAGATCGGCGATAACGAGCACGCAGCGACCACATTCCTTGTAGTCGCGCACTGCCCCGAATAGGGTTGTGAGTGCCAAGCCTGCTAGCGTTGCCGCACGGGTGCCTTCATCCTTTGTTCCTTGACTCGCTGCGTGGACAAGGTAGAACGCCAATTCATCAAGTAAGATCAGAGCTGCGCGGTTCTTGAGAGCATCGCGCCACTCGGCCTCGGAAGGAGCCCGGTCGGCGGGAAAATCCACGCCGAGTTGCTTGCCAATTCCTACCCATACCTTCTGGTCAGTGGAGCGCCCCGTGAAGGAGGCCACTACATCGGCCTTGGCTTTAGGTAGTGCTTTGTGGAATGCGTACGCTGCACTGCGGGAGTTGGAGCGGAAGAACTATCTTTTGGCGATGACCCGCGGGGAGGATGACGAAATCACCGATATTGTGATCACGCCGGAACGGTTCCGCTGCCACGCTTGTCGACTCATCATCAGCAGTCGGGAGGACTGGGAAGTGTCTTAGACAGATCCCGCTCTGAGTACGTGCTGAATGCTTCTGGATGGGCCGATGCCGCCTGGTCGGCGAACAGCACGTGAACTGCTTCCTGGTTGAAGAGGCTGTAGGGCTTCAGCCACTTAGGGCCGTTGGACCAGGTGACGCGCGGCCGCGAGAATGGGTCTGCCTCAACGACACGACCGAGTGCCGTCTCAGCGCCAATTTGCTTCGTCAGACGATCGTCACCGCCGCGGTACTCCACCCAGTCGCCGGCGCTGAGAGCAGCATCTGCATCTGGCCGATCCTCGGGAGCAACTCGTCACGATAGCGCACTGCCAGTTTGCGCTCTTCACCGAGCAGATCGTCGGTAAGGTCGTGGATTTCCGAATCGAGGTTGTTGTATTCGGTTGCAAAACTCGCGACACATGTCGCGAGTTCGTCGACGGCGCCGGTTGGCTTGTCGGCCAATACTAGCGCGGTGGGCCGGGGAACATGGTCCAGACGATTCTGGCTGGACTGCTTTTCCTTCGTGGATTCGGCGATTGAATCACCCGGATTCCGGGCGAATCGCTGTTCCTGGTCGAACGTAATCTTTGTGGCTACTGGGTCGAGTGCTTCGAACCCGAACTCGACTCGCGCAGATTCTGCGCGAATTTGATGTGGCACCGAATCGATATCCTCAGCAAGATGGCTCATACTGCCTCCTCATCTCGATAAGGCTTCACGCGGTTGTTGGGATAGAACACCGCCTTGCAATAGCGCCACCCAAGGTCAGGCAGCTTGATGTATTTGTATAGTTGGACTTTACGGTTGGCCATCTATGGTTCTCCTGAAACCTAATACTGGTTTTTTGGAGAAACCTCAGGCTGTCCTTTGCAGAATTGCTAGGAAGTTTGCTAGGAAGCAATCCTAATCTCTCGTAAACTTTTGAAATTCATAAATTTACGAGGAAATTGGTGCCGAAGAAGGGACTCGAACCCCCACACCCTTGCGAGTACGTGGACCTGAACCACGCGCGTCTGCCAATTCCGCCACTTCGGCACGGGACACGTATCTGGCTGTAACTTTTTGCCAGACCGGCAGCATCTTTGAGTCTCGCAAATGCGGCCAGCCGTGTCAAATCTGCCTCACTCCCACCACCCTACTCCGCAGAAATCTCTTGACTTGCTCCTTCCGTTGACGGCATACTGCGCCCACTGCTGGTGCCAAACGGGCCGGCACATTCGAACGACTCTCCCCCTGAACTTAACTTCTCGCCTCAGGCAGTGGGTGGGGCTTGCTCCATCCCACGGCTGAGCTTGTGTGGCTGTGCACCGCACCGGTAAGAACGACCCGATGACGATGCCAATTCGATGGGCGCGAGCGCAGCGCTCTCCTCGAGCGCCAGGGTGCGCTCGCGCGGGCGAAGCAGATTCTGCGCTTCCAGGCACGATTGCCCGGCATACACAAGCGACAAACAAAGCACAAATCAACCCGGAGGAAAGTATGTTTCATTTGCGCACATTCATGATCTGCCTTGGCTGTGCAACGCTTCTGGTTGCCGCCGCCCCTCGTCTGCGCTCGGAGGCTTCAGCAGACGCGCAGGCCGCGCTCAACAAAGACCTGCTCGGTAAAGAAGTCAAACCACTGATGGACATGCCTGCCTATAAAGAAGGCATCGACATCTATTACGTGGCGCCCAACGGCAAGCGCTCCGACGACCGCGGAATTGACCTTCAGGGCCTGACTAAGTGGCTCAAAGCCAAGGGCGTAGGCATCGAAAAGGGTGAGGACGTCATCATCACCAACGTCAAGGTCGATAGCGACAAGGTTGAGATTCACCTGGGCGGGGGCGGCGAGGGGCGTCGGGGGAGCAATCACGCAAACAAGGTGAATGCAGGCTTCAAACGCGCCGGCGGTTCGCGCATCAACTTCCGCTACCAGGCGCCGGTGACGGACCTCGACCTGCAGCCGGCAATGTTCCTCAAGTTCATGTCGCGCATTCTGGATGTAAGTGAAATTGAGGGCGCGGTTGAAACCCAGCAGATGCCGGCAGACGACAAGGCCGCCATCGAGTCGCACACCGTCATCCAGGGAATGACCTATCAGATGGTCATGTTGAGCTTCGGTGAGCCGGAGCAGAAGAAGATCGACGACAGCGCCGACAGCT
>JAJYAE010000200.1 GCA_021779695.1 Acidobacteriota bacterium
CACGGCCCGCCTCGAAGACCTCGTCGCCAAGATGCTGACACTCGCCCGCGTCGAGAGCGCAGGCCCAACCACCGGCGCCCCCGCTGCGTGCGATGCCGTTCAATGTGTCGAGGAGACAATGCGCGAGATGGAAACCGTCGCCGCGCTGCGCCAGATCCGCGTGGACAAGACCGCGCCCGAACGTGCCAGCGTGCCGCTCACCGCAGAGGACTGCCAGCTGGTGATCTCGAATCTGCTGCTGAATGCGCTGCAGCACAGCCCCCCGGCATCGCAGGTGCAGTTGAATCTGAGCGTCATGAATGATGCGGTGGAGCTGCGCGTCGCCGATCGCGGCGAAGGCATCGATCCCGCTGCGCAGCCGCGCATCTTCGATCGTTTCTTTCGCGGTGACCCATCCCGCTCGCGCGCCACTGGCGGCGCAGGCCTCGGCCTCGCCATCTGCAAAGCGGTTGTTGAGAAAGCCGGCGGCAGCATCACGCTCGCCAGCACACCCAGTCAGGGAACCATCGTCACCGTGCGCCTGCCGCGCGCGTGACGCCGCGCTTCTATCCCTTCGCGTCTTCAAACTCTTCGTGCCACGCCATCTGGATCGCTTCCAGCCGCGCCTCATTCGACTTCGCCGGATCATCAGCAAAGCCGGCCAGCTCCGTCACATAGCGATGCAGATCTGTGAACCGCACGGTCAGCGGATCCATCTCCGGATATTTTTCCTGCAGTTGAATCCCAATCTCTTCGGCGTCGGTCCAGTGAATCTCGCGCGGCATCGCGTCTCTCCCCAATTCATCTCAGAATTCAAATGGAAAATCCGCCGCAGTTCCGAACCAGCGCGGCGGATTCTGTGCAGACTGCACTCGCTACTTCTGTTCCGCCAGCGTCAGCGGTTTGCCTTCCGACACGTAGTTGCGATTCCACTTCGGAATCTCCACCACGTAGTTGCCCGGCCCTGTAATCACCGCCTGGCATCCTAGTCGCGAATTCAATTGCTGGTCCGCCGCCATGTCCAGCCGGTCTAGTTCATCATCTTCCGCTTCGCTGATGCCCTTGTCGCCTTCTTTCACCCAGACGTGGCACGTCGTGCATGCGCACGATCCGCCGCACGCATGGTCCAGAAAGATTCCAAAATTCTCCGCCACATCCAGAAACGACATCGGCTTGCCGTGGTGGTCATACGGCATCGTCCCGTACTCAAACTCCACCGTCTTGCCTTCCGGCTCAAACGTCACCCGCACCAGCTTCTCCGGCGGAATATTCTTTGTCTTCGCTTCGCTCATAGCCCCGTTCTCTCTTTTTGCTCCGTTGCCGGCTTGTCTACTTGAACTCCGCGGGCGCCATCGGATGCGGCGCAGTCAACTCTTCGTCCAGGTCTTCGCCCGCCGCCTGCATTGTCTTGCCGCGAATCGCCTCGGTCACTGCCGCATCCATCATCAGCTCCGCCAGCCTGCGCGTCGCCTGGTCCAGAACCATAATTCCCTGGCGCAGCGCATTAAGGTCAGACCCAGCCTTCACTTTCGCCAGGTGCCGCTCCGCTGCATCAACCATTTTCTGCTCGTCGGATGTCAGCAGCGCCCATGCAGGATGCTGCCGCGCCAGTTCGACCTTCGATTGAATCGACTCCGCTTCATTGCGCGCTTCAATCAGAAGCCGCGCCGCAAAATCCGCCTCCGCATTGTCGAACGATTCCAGGATCATGCTCTCGACCTGCTCATCCGTCAGGCCATACGTGGGCTTCACTTCAATCTGCGCCTGCTTGCCGCTGCGCTGTTCGCGCGCGGAGACCTGCAGAATGCCGTCCGCATCAATGAGGAATTTGACCTCAATGCGCGGCAGCCCCGCCGTCATCGGAGGAATGCCCTTCAAATCAAAGCGCGCCAGCGAACGACAATCAGCCGCCAGCTCGCGCTCGCCTTGCACCACGTGAATCGCCACGTTGGTTTGCCCGTCCACGCCCGTCGTAAAGTGCTCCGTCGCCGAAGCAGGAATCGTCGAGTTGCGCGGAATGATGCGCGCCACCACGCCGCCCAGTGCTTCAATGCCCAGCGACAGCGGCGTCACGTCCAGCAGCAGCAGGTCTTCGGTGTTCTTCGCCGTGCCTGCCAGAATCTCCGCCTGCACCGCGGCGCCCAGAGCCACCACTTCATCCGGGTTCAGATCTGTATGCGGCTTCTTGCCCCGCGCCGCGAGATGAAACAGTTCGTCCACAAGCTGCCGCACCGCGGGAATGCGCGTCGATCCGCCTACCAGCACCACTTCGTCAATCTGCTCCAGCGTAATGCCGGCATCGGTCATTGCCTGCTTGCAGGGCGCGGCGGTCCTTTCCAGAACCGGCTCAATCAACTGCTCAAACACCGCGCGCGGAATCTCGCGCTGATAGCGGTCGCCATTCGGCAACTCAATATCGAACTGCGCGGACTGCTCCGCGGAGAGCCGAATCTTGGCGTCAATCGCCGCCTTGCGCAGCCCCTGCACCGCGCCGGGATGCTGGCGCAAGTCCACGCCATGCTCGGCATGAATCTCATCCAGCGCAATCGTCAGCAGCAGGTTATCAATATCATCGCCGCCCAGGTGCGTGTCGCCATTCGTTGACTGCACCTCGAAGATGCCGTCGCGCAATTTCAAAATCGACACATCAAAGGTGCCGCCCCCCAGGTCGTAGACAGCAATCGTGCCTTCCTTCGCACGATCCAGACCATAAGCCAGAGCCGCAGCCGTCGGCTCGTTCACCAGCCGCAGCACCTGCAGCCCGGCCATGCGGCCTGCATCCTTCGTCGCCTGTCGCTGCGCGTCGTTGAAGTACGCGGGCACTGTAATCACGGCCTGCGTGACAGGCGTGCCAAAGTAGCGCTCCGCATTCCGCTTGAGCTGGCGCAGCACGTAAGCCGAAATCTCCGGCGGCGTAAACTGCAGCTCTCCCAGCTGGATGCGCGGCACTTCACCTTCCTGCACATCACCGGCCAGCCGGAACGGGAAAAACTTCAGCTCGCGCTGCACCTCGCCCAGCCCGCGGCCCATCAGGCGCTTCACAGAGTAGACGACGCGCTCCGGCGTCTCAATCAATGCGCGCCGTGCGCTGTTGCCCACCGTCACCGTCGGACGGCTTCCATCTGCGGGCATCGGATCGAGCGCCACAACGGAAGGCACAAGATTCGATCCGTCCACGCCGGGAATCACCACCGGCGTCTCACCCTGCATAAAAGCGACCAGGGAGTTCGTCGTCCCCAGGTCAATTCCGACTACGCGTCCTTCCGCCATCGTCTATTCTCTAAGCTCCCAGGGTCTCAGTCACATCGCGGACAAGATTGTTGAGATAACGCCGCCGGTCCAACAGCGCGACCATCTCTTTTTGAGCGGCCGCACGTGCGCCCGCGTCGCCTTCGTCCCACTTGCGCCACTGTGCGCGCAAGCTCTCGTCCACTTCATCCAGCAGTCCATCAAACTTTGCCTTGGCCTGCTCCAGGCTAGCCAGCAGCGCTGGATCGTCCTCACCCATCTTCCTTGCGGCGCGCATCTCTTCGAGCTGCATATTCAACTCGAAGACTTCTTCCAGCAAATCAGCCGGGACGCGCGATGGGTCTTTGCGATCCTTTCCGCTGTGCTCCTCGCCAATCTCGGCGCCGTGCAGCTTCAGCAGATATTCCGTGCGGTGAATCGGGTCTCTCAGCGTGCGATAGGCGTCATTCAGCAGAGCCGTATCGGCCAGGCTCCACTGCCGTTCACTTTCACTGGCGCGTGCAAAGCGATCCGGATGCAGCCGGCGGCTCAGGCGATGAAACTCGTGCTCCAGCCCCATGAGGTCCAGATTCAGGCATGGCTTCAGCCCGAAGACAGAGAAGAAATCGCCGCCCGAAGGCGGCTGAATCTTGCTGCAGTGCGGGCAGAATAGCGTGGACTCATTGTGAGCCACCGAGCACGACCAGCACGCAACGGGGACCGCGGACTCAATCACTTTCAACATGGCGCACTCCGGCAGCAGACTTAAGACGTGAACGACGAACCGCAGCCGCAGGAGCGCGAGGAGTTCGGGTTGATGAAGTTGAAACCCTGCCGCATCAGCGTCTCTTCGTAGTCCAGCGTCATGCCGTGCAGGTAAAGAAACGATTTGGGATCGACAAAGACGCGCACGCCGTCAAACTCGAAAATGCGGTCGCGCTCGCGCGGTTGCGTGTCGAACTTGATGGCATACGACAAGCCCGAGCATCCGCCACCCGTTACACCCAGGCGCAATCCACCCTCGGCAGGCGAGATGCCTTCCTTCGCCATCGCTGCACGAACGCGCTTGATCGCGCGCTCCGTCAGCAGGATGCCCTGCGCCGGCGCCTGCGGCACGGTCTGCTGCGGTGGCGCCGCAAAGGCGCCCTCCGCGGGCTTCGAAGCAATGCTTACCACGTTCGACATGATTCTCTTTTCCGCCTCGGTCCGACTACTTCGCAGTCTCAACCGCGGCTGTCTCGGCCACGCCGTTCTTCTTCTTCCAGTCGCCAATCGCCGCGCGGATGGCGTCTTCTGCCAGCACCGAGCAGTGAATCTTCACCGGAGGCAGCGAAAGCTCCTTCACAATGTCGGTGTTCTTGATGGCGAGAGCGTCTTCCACCGTGCGGCCCTTGATCCACTCGGTCGCCAGTGACGAGCTCGCAATCGCCGAGCCGCAGCCGAAGGTCTTGAACTTCGCTTCCTCAATGACCTGCGTATCCGGGTTCACCTTAATCTGTAGCCGCATCACGTCGCCGCACTCCGGCGCGCCCACCAGGCCCGTGCCGACCTCCTGCGATGCCTTGTCCAGCGTGCCCACGTTGCGCGGATTGTTGTAGTGGTCCACTACCTTGTCGCTGTATGCCATGTTCTTTGTCTCCTTATGCGGGGGAAGCCGCGTTCACTCTGTTTGATTCGGCGGGCACCGCCGCCGATTCGCTCAAAACCATGCCAGGCACCTGACGTCTGCCGCGCAAGCGGCGTCTGCCCCACCGCAGGTGGTTAGTGCGCCTGCCACTCAATCTTGGTCAGGTCAATGCCTTCCTTCACCATCTCGTAGAGCGGCGAAAGCTCGCGCAGCTTCTTCACGATGTCGATCACCTTCGCTGCGACGTAATCCACTTCAGCCTGCGTATTGAAGCGGCCCAGTCCGAAGCGAATCGAGCTGTGCGCCACATCATCGCCAAGGCCCAGCGCCTTCAGCACGTAGCTGGGCTCCAGCGTTGCCGAGGTGCAGGCCGAGCCGCTCGACACCGCGACATCATTGATGCCCATCAGCAGCGACTCGCCCTCGACATACACAAAGCTCATGTTCAGGTTGCCCGGCAGACGGTGCTCCCACGATCCGTTCACGTGGATGTAGTCCAGCTCCGACTCCAGCTTCGCCTTCAGCCGATCACGCAGACCGCGCAGGTACGCCGCCTCGTTGTCCATCTCGTTCAGGGCAATCTCGCAGGCCTTGCCCAGGCCCACGATGCCCGGCACATTCAGCGTGCCCGAACGCATGCCGCGCTCGTGACCGCCGCCGTCAATCTGCGCGGCAATCTGCACGCGGGGATTGCGGCGCCGCACGTACAGCGCGCCCACACCCTTGGGCCCATAAATCTTGTGCCCGCTCAGCGAAAGCACATCAATGTTGTCGGCGATAACGTTCACCGGCACCTTGCCCACCGCCTGCACCGCGTCAGTATGGAAAAGAACGCCCTTCTCGTGGCAGAGCTTGCCAATCTCGCGAATCGGCTGCAGCACGCCGATCTCGTTGTTCGCCGCCATGATGGTGACCAGAATCGTCTTGTCGTCGATGGCGCGCTTCAGGTCTTCGAGATCGATGAGGCCGTCTGCCTTCACCGGTAAATAAGTCACGCGGTAGCCATACTTCTCCAGCCGCTTGCAGGTATCCAGCACCGCCTTGTGCTCCGTCACCTGCGTGATGATGTGGTTGCCGCGCTCGCGGTACATCTCCGCGATGCCCTTGATGGCCAGGTTGTTGGACTCGGTCGCGCCGGAGGTAAAGATAATCTCCTTCGCTGTTGCGCCAATCAGCTTCGCAATCTGCTCGCGAGCCGTCTCCACCGCCTGCTCCGCCTCCCAGCCAAACGAGTGGTTGCGGCTGGCCGCATTGCCGAACTTCTGCGTGAAGAACGGCATCATCGTCTCCAGCACCCGGGGATCCAGCGGGCTGGTAGCGTGGTTATCCATATATATGGGAAGCTGCACGCCTGCCGGCACTTCAACCTGACTTGTGACTGTGCTCATCTCTGTCTCTCCATCCTCATTGCTTTTCCGCGGCGCATTGGCTGCCTTGCGGAAGGGAAGTTATTCAAACCGTTAGGGAAACCAGCGGATTGGGCTGCACAGCCTGGCCCGCCGGCTGCTCATGCTCTGCCAGGTCCTGGATGCTGATGCTCCGCAGAACTCCAGCGATCGTTTCGTTCACTCGCGCCAGCGGCTCCTTGATCGTGCAGCTCGGCGTGAGCTCGCAACTCTTGGAACCCTTGGTGCAGGAGGTGATGAAAAACGGCCCATCGATGCTGTGAATCACCTCATAGGTCGAAATCTCGCGGGCGTCTCGCGCCAGCGCATAGCCGCCATTCATCCCGGCATGCGACTTCAGCAGCCCGGATTTGGTCAGTTGCTGCAGGATCTTCGCCAAAAGCTGCGCCGGAATCCCATAAGAATCAGCAATATCCTTCGCGCTTACCGCCACCGTTTCCGGGTGCTCAGCAAGATATTTCAGGGCAATCAGCCCATAATCGGCCTTCTTGGTTAGCTTCAGCATGGATATCCGACTTCTTCAGTCCGGGTTTAGTATACGACCAAATCCGTCGGTATTTCAAGTCGAGTCGACTCAGCGCATGAATCGAAAGGCAATGAAGATGACGAGCGTGTCACGTTTCACGAAAATCAGGCTTGAAAAAGGCGTAAACGTCGCTACAATCGGCGGAAAGAGCACCAAAATCCAACTGTAGTCACAGATCCATGGCGACCGCCTGCAAACATCCCAGGGTACGTATTGTCTCCCGGCATGAAGACACCGAGTTTGTCGAATGCCTTGAGTGTGGCGAAGTCTTTGATTCCGAAGAATTTCAAGATATGGCCATCGAAGAATCAGATGAGGAAAAGGAACCCGCCGAAAACGAGTAGAGACCAGGAGATCCCCAACCCAACCAACTTGTGAGAATCGCCCAGCAGCGAGCCACATGCGCTCTCCGGCTGGGTCATTCTCTCCCGGGTGTGTCGGATTGGGACGGAGGGCGGTGCGCTGCGAGCCAGGCATAGTGGAGGCCGGACACGACCGTGAGTACCATCGTCGCGTCGAGCGCAACAACGCGCAAAATGACCACCCATCGGACCATCGTCAGCTGGTGTAGCAGCACCACGGCAACCGCCACAATCTGGGCTAGCGTATTGGCTTTGCCAAAGATGCTGGGGGGAAAGTCCCGGCGCCCGGCTGCGGCAAAAAGGATCGCCGAGACCAGCAGAATACAGATGTCGCGGCCGAAGACCATCACCGTGACTTCCACCGGCATCAGGCCCTTATAGAGCAACACGAGGAAGAGTGTGCTCAGCAGCAACTTGTCCGCAACAGGGTCAAGGTACTCACCCAGCACAGTGCGCTGCTCCAGTTTGCGCGCCAGTATCCCGTCTAGCGCATCGCTCAGTCCTGCAGCGACGAAGAGAATAAACCCCGTCTCATACCGGCTGTCCAGCACGGCCGCCACAAGAAAAGGCGCCATGCAGATGCGCAGAAGTGTCAGCAGGTTCGGCGCTGAGCGGAACGGATTGCGTCGCAGCTTCTTGTTGTCCGTCATGGTGCTTGTAACAGACTCCTGTTGGTGCGCATGAACAAAATTCCGCAATCGCGCCCAACAGCGCAGCAGATCGCGCTCCATTCGCCACCAAAAAGCACACAGTCGGCTGAGTCACGATCCTTGACGCGGAGTGCGGCTGTGCATTCCACGCGCCAAACGACGCCAAAGCTATGGTATCGCACGGCGCGGAGCCAGAGCCCCGTGAAACCAAGTAGGTTCGCGGTGCTTTCCCTGCAATCCGGTTCCTGTTAGACTGAATAAGATTTCTACATAGGCGCGTAGCTCAGTTGGTTAGAGCGCTTCCTTGACACGGAAGAGGTCGTTGGTTCGAATCCAATCGTGCCTACCATTTCCCCTTTAAAATCAGTTAATTACAGGCTTGACCTCTTCTTTCTCACCCAAATTT
>JAJYAE010000201.1 GCA_021779695.1 Acidobacteriota bacterium
GAGGCCGAGGGCCGGATGGTGGAAGCCCAGCGGGTGAACCAGCGGACGCGGTTTGATCTGGAGATGATCAAGTCGATGGGCTACTGCCACGGGATTGAGAACTACTCGCGGCACTTCAGCGGGCGGATGCCTGGCGAGCCGCCGCCGACGCTGCTCGATTACTTCCCTCGTGACTTCATTCTGTTTGTGGACGAGAGCCACGCGACGATTCCGCAGGTGCATGGGATGTGGCACGGAGACCGCAGCCGGAAGCAGACGCTGGTGGATTACGGCTTCCGGCTGCCCTCGGCCAAGGACAACCGGCCGCTCAAGTTCGAGGAGTTCGAAAGCCGGATTCACCAGACGATTTATGTTTCAGCGACGCCGGGGCCGTATGAGCTGACGCGGGCGGCCGGGGTGGTGGTGGAGCAGGTCATCCGGCCGACGGGGCTGATTGACCCGGAGGTGGAGATACGGCCGGTGAAGGGGCAGATCGACGACCTGCTGGCGGAGATTCGCGACCGGGCAAAGAAGAGCGAACGGGTGCTGGTGACGACCCTGACCAAGCGCATGGCCGAGGACCTGGCGGGCTACTACACCGAGGTGGGGGTGAAGTGCCGGTATATGCACTCGGAGATTGAGACGCTGGAGCGGGTGCGGCTGCTGGCCGGGCTGCGCAAGGGCGAGTATGACGTGCTGATTGGCATCAACCTGCTGCGCGAGGGGCTGGACCTGCCGGAGGTGTCCCTGGTGGCGATTCTGGACGCGGACAAGGAGGGCTTTCTGCGCTCGACGGGTTCGCTAATTCAGACGATGGGCCGAGCGGCGCGGCATGTGGAGGGCCGGGCGATTCTGTATGCCGACCGGGTGACGGACTCGATGCGGCAGGCGATGGCGGAGACTGACCGGCGGCGGGCGATTCAGCGGGCCTATAACGAGGAGCACGGCATCACGCCGCAGAGCGTGGTGAGCGCGGTGGATATGGGCCTGGCGCAGATTCTGAAGGCTGAGTACGGCGATGTGGCCGAGGAAGAAACGGCCGGCATCCCCGAGTTCAACTCTCAGGCAGAGGTGAACGCCTTCATCGCCAAGGTGGAAACGGAGATGCGCGAGGCGGCCAAGAGGTTTGAATTTGAGAAGGCGGCGAAGCTGCGGGACAGGATCAAGGAGCTGCGGGAGAAGGAATTTCTGTTCGGGTAACACCGAAGGGTGCAAGAGGGGGATTTCGGCAAGGCAACCGCCGATGCGATTGAGTCATCGTAGGTTGATAGTTCGTTAATTCGAGGCCCGTGAGTATTCGGGCTGTGCGGGCTAAGGGGATCATGCCGACAATCTTACTTGTAGACGACGACCCGCTCCAGGCGTTCGCGCGCAAGTCGCTACTAGGCCAACGCTTCAAGGACGTGCTACGCGCGGCCGACGCGGCCGAAGCGTTGTGTCTTCTGGAGCAGCCACATTTTGCGGAGAAGCTTGGACTGGTGATCTCGGGGCTTCATATGCCGGGAATCAGCGGGCCAGCTTTTGTGGCGGAACTGCATGCCCGGCAACCGAAGGTCCCTGTCATTGTGCTGGGAAACTCGAATGACGCGGCTACGGATTACGAGGAAGAAGGCGTGCGATTTCTTCCCCGCACGGTTCCCTCAGAGACCGTGCTGACGGTAGCCTCGGAGTTGATGGCCCGCGAACACAAATAAATGAAGCGATCGTGCTTCAAGCGATTCACCCATCTGCATTTCTCCATCGCAGGTGTGAGGTAAATCACATGCCGTTGGCCTATGCTTGAGGAAGAATGAGCTTGCTGGAGGCCGCGGTACAGGCTGCCAGCCTGCATGCGAGAATCGTGATGGAGACGAGATGGCAGCCTTTGGTAGTTTTGCACTTCTAATCGCGCTGACGCTGGCCGCGTACAACCTGTTTGCCGGGGCGATTTCATTGCGGCTGATCGCGACGGGGCAGCCGGCACGGATTTCTCCGGAGCGGCTGGCGGATACGGCGCGGCGCGCAGGAATCGCCGGATTTATCGCGGTGACCGGAGCGGCATTTGCTCTGGTCTGGTCCGTTTTCGCAAACGATTTTTCCATCACATACATTCTGGAGCACTCGAACCGGGCGCTGCCTGCACCGTATAAGTTTGCGGCGCTGTGGAGCGGGCAAGAGGGCTCACTGCTGCTGTGGGCCTGGCTGCTGGGAGCGTATGGATTTGTGCTGCGCCTGCTGCACAAGACCGATGTGAAGCTCTACGCGTATGCGGGGACGATTCTGGCCGGTGTGCAGGTCTTCTTTCTCTCGGTGGTGAACTTTGCCGCGCCGCCGTTTTCTCTGCTGCGGGGTGCGATTCCCGATGACGGCAACGGCCTCAATCCCCTGCTGCAATATCCGGAGATGGTGATTCACCCGCCGATGCTGTATCTCGGCTATGTGGGATTCACGATTCCCTTCGCCTTTGCGCTGGGGGCGCTGATGATGCGCTATCCCGGCGAAAAGTGGATCAAGATTACGCGCACGTGGACACTGGTGACGTGGCTCTTCCTGACGATGGGGATCTTTCTCGGCATGCACTGGGCCTATGCGGTGCTGGGCTGGGGCGGCTACTGGGGCTGGGACCCGGTGGAGAATGCGAGCTTCATGCCGTGGCTGACGGGCACGGCCTTCCTGCACTCGGTGATGATGCAGGAGCGCAAGGGGATGATGAAGAGCTGGAATGTGTGGCTCATCTTTTCGACCTTTGCCCTGTCCATCCTTGGCACGCTGCTGACACGGGGCGGGCTGGTGAGTTCGGTGCATGCCTTCGCGCAGTCGTCGATCGGCAATTGGTTTGTGGCTTTCCTGGTGATTGTGCTGGCGATCTGCATCTTCACCTACGTGCTGCAGCGCAGCCACTTGCAGAGCGAGCAGCGGCTGGAGTCGCTGGTGAGCCGCGAGTCGAGCTTCCTGTTCAACAACCTCGTCCTGCTGGCGGCGTGCTTTGTGATTCTGTGGGGCACGCTGTTCCCGATCCTTTCAGAGTATGTGCAGGGTTCGAAGGTCACGGTGGGTCCACCGTTTTATAACCGCGTCGCGGTGCCGATTGGGTTGTTCCTGCTGTTCCTGACGGGAGTGGGGCCGCTGCTGCCTTGGCGGGCAACGTCGCTACGGGCGGTCCGGCGAAACTTTGTGATTCCTTCGATTGCGCTGTGGGGCACGGTGATTGTGTGCCTGGCTGTGGGCGTATGGCCGTGGAAGAACGGCAGCTTTGACGCGGGCAACTTCTATGCGCTGGTGGCCTTTGGACTGTCGGCCGGCGTGCTGACGGCGATTCTGTCGGAATACCTGCGCGGGGCAAACGTCATCCGCAAGCAGACGCGCCGGAATCTGTTCGCTTCTATGTATCTTCTGATCCGGCGCAACACGCGGCGGTACGGCGGCTACATGATCCACATCGGCGTGGTGATTGTGGTGGTGGGGCTGGCTGGATCGGCTTTCAATCGCAACAGCGAAAGCGAGCTGGGGCTGAACAGCACGATGAGCGTGGGTCCTTACACGCTGAAGTGCATTGGATTCACGCAGGACTCGAACGCCAATTACGACTCCGACTACGCGCTGCTGGATGTGTATCGCGGCGGCAAGAAGGAGTTCCAGATCACGCCTGAGAAGCGGGTATATCTGGCGAGCCAGCAGCCGCAGACGATGGTGGCGATTCACTCCGTGCCGGGCTGGGACCTGTATGTGGTGTATGAGGGGACGAATCCAGATACCGGCAACCCGATCATCAAGGCATTCTTGAATCCGCTGGTGGGCTGGATCTGGGCGGGCGTGATCTTCATCGTCTTCGGAACGCTGATTGCGCTAACGCCGAGTCTTGCACCGGCGACGGCGACAGTACGGATGGCCGTGCCGCAGGCAACACCCGCAGAGGCGACGATGCGAGGGGGCGACTGATGCGGGCAGGCATGAAAAAGTTCCCCTGGATGAAGGCGGCGCAGGCGCTGCTGCTGGCCGTTGCCGTGTGCTTCTGGACCGCGGCGGGCAGTGACAGCGCGCGATTCAACGACCTTGGTCACCGACTGATGTGTACTTGCGGCTGCGCGCAGCTGCTGGGCGAGTGCAACCACGTGGGCTGCACAGAGTCAGGCCGGGAACGCAACGAGCTGAGCGCGGCGATTGCCTCGGGCGCGACAGACCAGCAGATCCTGAACAGCTTTGCTGCGAAATATGGTGTGACGGTGCTGGCGGCCCCGCCGACGCATGGCTTTGACCTGGTGGCGTGGGTTGCGCCGTTTGCGGTGTTTGCGGCGGCGCTGCTGGGGACGATTCTGCTGGTGCGGCACTGGTCGCTGGGCAAGAAGGCGATGGCAGGAGCGGCGTCAACGCCGGAGATGGAAGCCTTGCGCGCGCAGATTCGCCGCGAGACGGATGAGGGCATGGACGGAGGAGCGACGCGATGACGGATCTGCAGGGAGTGATTGCAGGGGCTATGCTGGCCCTGGCGCTGGGGATCTACACCTTCTGGCCGGAGAACGTCTTTGCGAGCCAGCAGGACAAGACGCGCCTCGACTATCTGCTGGAGCGCAAGGAGCAGTTGTATGAGAACCTGCGCGATTTGAACTTTGAGCACCGCGCGGGCAAGTATCCGGAGGAAGATTTTCTGGCGCAGCGGGCGCTGCTGGAAAACGAGGCGGCACAGTTGCTGGCCGAGATTGAGCATCTGCAGCAGGCATGAACGAAGCAAGGCTTTTCGACACGAGAAGGAAATCCAGAGACACGATGAAAGCGATAAAGAGAGTTCTGTATGCGGCGGCGATGAGTGTGTGCCTTGGAGGGTTGCTGGCGCAGGCGGCCACGGTGACCGGCACAGTGATGAACAAAACCACGGGCAAGCCGGCGGCGGGCGACAAGGTGGCGCTGGTGGATGTGCAGGCGGGCATGGCCGAAGTGGGCCAGGCGACGACCGACGCGCAGGGCCACTACACGCTGAACACCCCGGGGCCCGGACCCTATCTGATTCGCGTGACACACCAGGGCGCGGGCTACTTTATTGCAGCGCCGCAGGGCGGCGGTCCGGGGGATATCCCGGTGTATGACGTGGCGGCCAAGGTGGACGGCGTGTCCATCGAGGCGGACGTGATTGAGGTGGAAACGGACAACGGGGCTCTGCATGTGACGGAGCGGTACTTCGTGCACAACACAAGTTCGCCGCCGAAGACGGAGTGGAGCCCGAAGACCTTTCTGATTTCGCTTCCCGATGGGGCAACGATTGTGGGCACGGCGGCGCAACGGCCGACGGGGCTGCCGACGAGCGTGCGGCTGGACCCGGCGGGACCGAAGAACCAGTATGCCTTCAACTTTCCCATTCAGCCGGACGAGGGCGAGAAGGATACGCTCTTCCAGCTTGAATACACGGTGCCGTACGGCGACGGAAAGTTCACCTTCCATCCCAGGCCATCGTTGCCCACGCAGAATGTGGGTGTGCTGCTGCCGAAGAGCATGACGTTCACCCCGGGCGGTAGTTCACCCTTCCAGCAGGTGCAGGAAGACCCGGGCGTGCAGACCTTTGTGGCGCGCAACCTGGCGCCGGGCACGGCGCTGGAATTTACCGTGAGCGGAACCGGCTCGATGCCGCGTGGACAACAGGGCGCAGGTCAGCAGGCCGGCGACACCGGTGGCCAGGCAGGCCCCGCAAGCGGCCAGCCGGGCGGCGGCATCGGCGAGCCGATCAACACGCCGGACCCGCTGTCGAAGTACAAGTGGTGGATTCTGGCCGGATTCGCGCTGGTGCTGGCGGCTGCGGCGGCCTTCCTGCTGCGCAAGCCAGCGGGAACGGCCACAGCAGGAACGGCGATGGGCGCGTCAGCGGCGGGCGTTCCGGCGGCATACGTGCCGGCGGGAACGTCAGTGGCGGCGAAGAACACGGCGCTGCTGAATGCGCTGAAGGAAGAGCTCTTCACGCTGGAGAGCGAGAAGCTCTCCGGCAAGGTGAAGCCGGAAGAGTACGCCGAGGTGAAGACAGCGCTCGAGACGGTGCTGAAGCGGGCTCTAAAGCGGAACGCGTAGGGGGGGATGGGTGTGTCTTGGTCTCGGGAGCGGGCCGCCTGCCCACCTGCCAGGCCAATCCGGGGGTAGACTTCAATGAGATTCTTGTACTTGTGCATTTTGATGTTTTCGTTGTCTGTCGAAGGTTCTTGCCAATGGGACGGCCTTAATCCTCCTATCGATCCGAGAACAAATATGGAAGGCTTTCCAACCTCTAGCGTGGTGATTCAACCGCCGTCATTGAAGGATCTTTCTTCAAAGCAGGTACAGATATGGCAAGCCAGAAAAAGTAGAAGCGCAAAGACACTTACGGGAATCATCCCCGACAAAGCAGCCGTAATGAGTTACACGGGCGCAACAGACGGCAAACAGTTTATCAGTCAGATTGAGACCGGTGTTTGCAAAGTGAACAGCTTCAAGCTGGACGACTTTGCATTTCGCTTAATCAACTCGACCTCAGGGGTGCTCACCTACCGTGCGATCCAGGATACGAGGTGCGCTGGCAAGCCCTTACCGCAAGACCTTCAGGTTGAGGTCGGCTTTCTGAATCGTGATGGAAGATGGAAGATAGCATTCTACGTCGAAGACAAGCTTGATCCTTCGAAGGGGCGTACCGGCCTGCCGAATTAGCCGGAATCGCAGATGCGTGTCTGTAACACAAATGTCGATCCTGAAAAAACAGTACTGCCGATATGACAATTCTCTGAACAGGCTACTGATTTTTTGACCACGAAGGGCGGCAACGCCCTCAGAGGTACTCTGCCCTCAAGAACTCGTCCAATGTGGTTCTACTGCTCTGTTTCAGCTTCTCCAGTCCATCTTTCTGCCCCGCCGGGTGCCGGGTGCCGGGTGCCGGGTGCCGGGTGCCGGGTGCCGGGTGCCCCGTCCTAGCTTTGCTAGGGCGGGAAGTGCTGAACCGGTCCACGGCGGATTGACAACCGGACGCCCATCCGCTCACGCTTCCACGCCGTCCGTTACGATTCGAAGGTAACGAAATGCGGATCTCCAGTTCCGTGGTATCGATGGAGTTCCGATCGCACGCGTGTAGCCTCTTTCGGGGAAGAATACATCGATAGCGGCTGGGGAAGTGTGTCCTATCCCGCCCTAGCAAAGCTAGGACGGGTCACCCTGGCCACATGCCTCTCATCGCCGGTCCCCAACTGCGAGGGACCGGCGGCACCCTCATCTCGCTTGGACAAATCATCGAGACTGTGGCCACCCGCCACCCGCATTACGCTTTACAGCACGCGGGCGAGCCAGTGGCCAGTGTGGGAGTGGAGGCTGGCGGCGATCTCTTCCGGTGTGCCTTCGGCGACGATCTGGCCTCCGCCTTCCCCGCCCTCGGGTCCGAGGTCGATGACCCAGTCGGCTGATTTAATCACGTCGAGATTGTGTTCGATGACGATGAGCGAGCCGCCGCCGTCGATCAGCTTGCGGAAGGCGGTGAGCAGCTTGGAGACGTCGTCGAAGTGGAGGCCGGTGGTGGGCTCGTCCAGGATGTAGAGGACGCGGCTGGCCTGGGAGGGCTTGGCGGCGGCGTGGGCGGAGCGCACCTGGCCGAGATGGGCGGCGAGCTTGACGCGCTGCGCCTCGCCGCCGGAGAGGGTGGTGGCGGACTGGCCGAGACGCAGGTAGCCGAGGCCGATTTCGTCGAGGACGGCGAGCTTGTCGAGCAGGCGCGTCTGGCCGGTGAAGAAGCGCAGGGCTTCCTTGACAGTCAACTGCAGAACCTCGTGGATGCTCTTGCCCTTGTATTTCACCTCGAGGATGCGGGGCTGGTAGCGCGTGCCGTTGCAGTCCTCGCAGGGCAGCTCGACGTCGGCGAGGAACTGCATTTCGACGGTGACGGTGCCATCGCCCTCGCAGGTGTTGCAGCGGCCGCCGGGGACGTTGAATGAAAAGTGGCCGGGCGTGAGCGAGAGGCGCTTGGCCTCAGGCTGCGCGGCGAAGAGCTCGCGGATGAGGTCGAAGGCCTTGATGTAGGTGACGGGGTTGGAGCGCGGCGTGCGGCCGATGGGGGTCTGGTCGACGAGGACGACGTCATTGAGGCGCTCGACGCCGGTGAGGAATTTGTAGAGGCCGGTGGGGTCGCCGCCGTCGGTCTGGCCGAGAGCGCGGGCGACGGCGCGGTAGAGCACCTGATGAACCAGTGTGG
>JAJYAE010000202.1 GCA_021779695.1 Acidobacteriota bacterium
CAACTTTGTAGTCCTGGGCTTCCCGATTTCGGTCAGACATTGAATCTGGCACAGCCGTGGCATGGAATACATTTAAGGCCAATCAATCTGCTCCTGAATTAAGATCTGTTGTCGACCTCGCGTTCGAGAGCACTCATGGAAAGTCTGCAGAGCAGAAGCGGCAAACTTCCGATTATCCCGAAGCAACAATCGACAAGTCGCCACGGGAGGGGGGATGCCCCGGAAGTCTCCAGCGATGAGAGCGAGAGGAATGACTCCGGCGCATCCGATCAGACCGAATGCGATAGCCTCACGTTAGTCCCACCGGCGTCCCCAGGTTTCCTTGAATACTAAACAATTCCTGGTTTGGCATCGCAAGAGAGGTGCACTGAGCCCAATTTTAAATTGACTTAGAATCCGCCTGCCTTCCTGCAGGAGGCTATGAGGATGTACAGATTGAGTAACATGAAGGCAGTTGCGGGCAGGCAGCGAAGGAAACCGTCTCCGATTCTTATTCTGAGCCCGACCGCGGCCAGCATGAGCAGGAATAGACCTCCAGAGGAAATCCACAACGCCGGGATCCACACAAGCCCACCCAATAAGCTTAGACCGGCCAGGATCTCCAGCGTAGCGATTGGCATTCGCAGAGACTTGAGACCGTACCGCGTGAATTCCATCTCCATGGAAAGAGTAAACATAATCTGCGCTCCATAAGCCAAAAACGCAACACCGGAAATTGTAGTCAGGACTCGCAACAGGCTCACCTGGGCAGTACTCCAGAACGCACTCCGGCCACGAACAGTGACAGAAGGAGAAGAGCCAAAGATGGCAGATACTTGCGTAAAGGGTGCTTGGCCCTGAAATGTGCAATCTGGGCACAGAACATCAAGAACGCCATCAGCAAAGAGGAAGCAAGCACCACAGGCGGGTACCAAATCCCCATTACAAGTAGGGTACCTGATCAGCGGCAGCCTGGAAGTGACCATCGAATCCGATATTTACTCTTTGAACTCAGGGGATGCCATCTGCTTCGACTCGGCGGTACGCCATCATTACCGTCGCATCGGCAGGCATTCCTGCACGGCGATGATCGTGACCTGCGTTTAGCGTACTGTGCCGATCAAGTTCCGACGTTAATTCACACCCGTCCAATGCAAATCGGGGATGCGCCTTCGCGGCATCGGCCGCAGCCGCACGCATGAGCCATCGTTGAACCACAACCGCCCTCTTGCTTTTTGTTTCTTCGGAACCTTCAGCCCTTCGCGACACCAGATTCTATCGACCCGATCCTTGCAGACTCGCAGCCCGATTGCTGTAGCAACGCTGTGATTCGGCAATAACCATAGCGCTCGTATTGGCTGGCCAGCGTAATGATGGCCCGGGTCAGTCGACCTTTGCCTTTTCGCTGTATCGGTTGGTGACGCTGCGTGCCGCGTAGCTGATTCACCACCCGGCACGCGAAGCGCTCACTCATGCCGTGCGTTTGACACGCATGGCTGACCGCACAGCGCCGTCGCTCCGGGCTTAGAAGTGTTATCGAGACGATCGAGACATTTCGATCCAACTGCCCGAATCCACACACGGTAAAGGTTTTTGGGATAGTTTTACATATCAAGATACGGCTGGCGGATATACGGTCGGAGTAATTGACCGTCTGTCGCATGGAATCTCCGTTTTCTCCGTCCATGAACCGTGGCAATAGGGGTTCAAGTGAATCGAGGCGTTGGAGCCAATCCCGCATCTGGTTCCAACTCAAACTTGGGCGGAACGCCAACACTCCTCTTGTACCCGTTCGTCGTGTTTTTTCCACTCCCGTAGGAAGCCATATCATTAGTGAAATTGACGGAGACCGCGGCTGCCTGACAGTGTGATTTCATTTCCTGCGGGGTGGTGACGTCCACAAACGTCAAGAATTAGAACGATCCTCGATGTTCGTCGTTTGTTCGCATATATTTCGCTTCGCGATTGATTTCGCTTCGCGATTGATTTCGCTTCGCGATTGATTTCGCTTCGCGATTGATTTCGCCCACCCTCGCAAGGCCCGTTCTTCCCGGCAAAGAGCCTAAGGAAATCATCTCCGTTGGCGCTACTCCGACGAGGAAGATCCCGGCCTCCCAAAACTGAATCCAAATGGCAAACCCTATTGAGGCGATGCGCATCCTAACCCGCGCGTCTTTAAAAAATAAGACTCCGCGCTTCTCGAGAGGATAAGACCGATGTCGCTAATCGAATTGCCACAGTTTATTGTTGTTGGCCCTCCGCGAACAGGGACGAGCTGGGTCCATAAGGTTCTGGGCCCTCATACGCGGCTGCCTGTGCCGACCAAAGAGACGCGGTTTTTCGATCTCTATTTCTCCAAGGGACTCGATTGGTACCTATCCCATTTTCCCGATACTGGGAACGGACCGATGGGTGAGGTGGCTCCGACCTATTTCGTTTCAGCGGAAGCACGGGAAAGAATTGCCGAGACAATTCCCGATGCAAAACTCATCTTTATGTTTCGTAATCCGGTGCAACGCGTGGTTTCGTTGTACCGCATGAAATTTGCCTACGGCATGATTCCGTGGACCTTCGAAGATGCCCTTGAAAAAGATTCTGAACTGATCGATTCCGGGATGTACTATACACAGCTCGCCGGATGGCGACGGATGTTTTCGGATAAACAGATGCTGGTTACGGTCTACGATGATCTGAGCAACAATCCACAACAATTTATTAACTCGATGACGGAGTTCATTGGAATCCCAACGATAACTTTGGACGAGTCCATGCGCACCCCGGTTTATTCGTCGGATCGAATGACCAAGCCGCGAAGTTATCTGGCGACAAGAACCGCGACTGTAGTCGCGGATTGGTGTAAGGCGAGAAAGCTGGATCATGTTGTAAATAGTGTTAGAAACTCCGGTGTCATCGAGTTATTTTTGGGCGGAGGCGATCCGCTGCCGGAAACGTCCCCGAAGGCGTTGAAACAACTGTCTGAAAAGTTTTTGCCAGAAGTCGAAGGAATTGAAACCTTGCTAGGCCGTCGTTTGGAAACTTGGAAGGTTACGGAGCAATCGTAGGTCCTAAAACGCTTTCGTATACAGCATAGCTCGAGCCCTCAAGGTACTTCGACTAGGATTCTTCACCGTGGTGCCGGGCCGCGCAACTGGGAATCGCCTTCAGCTTTTAGTCTAGAGCGTGTGCGGGATTAAGATGGTGCCGTAAATGCCGCATTGCCACGTTGCACGAAAATTCACGATCGAAATGGAGACCACCTGTTGATAAGGCAGATACCACCATTAGAAAGAAACCTTTCGTATTTCCAACTTCAATTTGCCAACGGTATCCGATGAGCGGATATCTCTCCAGTCTGGAAGCGGAATCGATCGAAATCATTCGGGAGGCGATTGCACTGGCTCAGAAGCCGGTGATGATGTACTCCATTGGTAAGGACTCCTCAGTGATGCTGCATCTGGCCCGGAAGGCGTTCTGGCCGGCAGTGCCCCCGTTTCCACTTCTTCATATCGATACCACCTGGAAGTTCCGCGAGATGATCGCCTTCCGCAATCGGATTGCCGCAGAGTCCGGGATGAAGGTGGTCGTGCACACCAACCATCCAAGGATCGCCGAGGGTGTCACCCCGTTTACCTACGACTCGGATCGTTACACCACCATGATGAAAACCGAGGCACTCAAGCAGGCGCTGGATGACGGCGGTTTCGACATAATTCTAGGCGGAGCAAGGCGCGATGAGGAAAAGTCCCGCGCAAAGGAGAGAATATTTTCCTTCCGATCGGCTGGCCACAGATGGGACCCCAAGCTGCAAAGGCCGGAACTGTGGAATCTGTACAACGCCCGCATTCATCCGGGTGAGTCGATTCGGGTGTTTCCGCTCTCCAACTGGACTGAGGCGGATATCTGGCAATACATCGCCGAAGAGGACATTCCGATTGTCGGGCTCTACTTTGCCGCTCTCAGGCCGGTGGTCAAGCGCTCGGGGCAATGGATCATGGTCGACGACGACAGATTTCCGTTGAATCCCGGAGAAACGCCAGAGATGCGAATGGTGCGTTTCAGAACCCTTGGCTGCTACCCATTGAGCGCCGCGATGGAAAGCACAGCGACCACGATCGCTGAGATTGTGCAGGAGACACAAACGGCCCGCAACTCCGAACGGCAGGGCCGGCTGATTGACCACGACCAGGCTGGCTCCATGGAGAAAAAGAAACAGGAAGGCTATTTCTGATGCTCGGTACGTTGCGTTTTATTACGTGCGGCAGTGTTGACGACGGCAAGTCCTCGCTCATCGGAAGGCTGCTGTGGGAATCGAAGCAGGTGTTCGAGGACCAGGTATCGGCGCTGGAGAAGGACTCGACACGTTACGGCACGCAAGGCGACAACGTCGATTTGGCGTTGCTCGTCGACGGCCTGCAGGCGGAGCGCGAACAGAGCATCACCATCGATGTAGCGTATCGCTTCTTTGCCACGCCAAAGCGACGCTTTGTAGTGGCAGACACTCCTGGGCATGAGCAATATACGCGCAACATGGCCACCGGCGCATCAACGTCCGAACTGGCGGTGCTGGTGATCAATGCTGCCAAAGGCCTGCAGGTCCAGACTCATCGACACGCCAGAATCGTAGCCATGCTCGGCATTCGGCATTTGGTCATGGCTGTAAACAAAATGGACTTGATGGAATGGAACGAAGCAGTCTTCTCTGGAATCGTTGAGGAGATTCGGCCACTGATACGTGAACTGGGATTCAAGACCTTTCAGCCCATCCCGGTTTCCGCTCTGCAAGGCGATAACGTTGCCGAGCGGAGTGCGTCCGCGCCTTGGTACACGGGTCCATCCCTCCTGCAACATTTGGAAGAGATCGATGTCACCGACGACACCGAGAATCAGAAGTTTCGAATGCCGGTGCAATACGTCAACCGGCCCACTCAGGATTTCCGCGGCTACTGCGGGCGCGTTGCCAGCGGCAATGTGAAAGTGGGGGAACGGGTTCGAATCGTGCCGGGCGGAATGGAAACGAAGGTTCGATCGATCGTTGCGTGGCAGGCGGAGTTGCCGTCGGCTGCGGCAGGAGATTCAATTACACTTTGCTTCGAAGACGAAGTTGATGCTTCGCGGGGAAACGTGATTGCGGCTGCCTCCGATCCCGAGGAATTGAGCGACCAGTTTGAGGCGAGGGTGCTGGGTCTGTCTGAGCATCCCCTATTGGCGGGGCGATCCTATCTGCTGAACATCCATACCTGTCAAGCTGTGGCCACAATTACCGCGATTAAACACCAGGTTGACGTTAAGCTCGGCACCCACCTGGCGGCCCGATCCCTGGGGCTGAACGAGATCGGCGTGGTGAATCTTTCTACCGACCGCCCAATACCCTTTGAACCCTACGACCGATGTCGGAGGCTTGGCAGCTTCATCCTGGTGGACCGGCTCACAAATCAGACAGTCGGCGCAGGGATGATCGACTTCTCACTGCGTCGGGCGGCGAATGTGCATTGGCAGGCGGTCGATCTCAACAAGACTGTTCGGGCGAAGCAAAAGCTGCAGAAGCCCATTTGCATCTGGTTCACTGGGCTTTCAGCGTCGGGAAAGAGCACGATCGCAAATCTGCTTGAGAAGCGCCTGTTCGCCGCAGGAAGGCACACATACCTGCTCGACGGGGACAACGTTCGACATGGTCTGAACCGCGATCTCGGGTTTACCGAGGTCGACCGCGTGGAAAACATTCGCCGCATTATTGAAGTGGCGAGGCTCATGGTGGATGCTGGACTGGTTGTAATCGTCTCCTTCATTAGCCCGTATCGCGCTGAGCGGAGACTCGCTCGGACACGATTCGAATCCGGAGAATTCATTGAAGTTTTCGTCGACGCGCCGATTGAAGAATGCGAACGGCGCGACCCGAAAGGGCTCTACGCGAAAGCACGTCGCGGAGAATTGGCGAATTTCACCGGGATCGACAGTCAGTATGAGCCTCCCGAAGCGCCCGAAATTCGCGTGGATACGATTGCCCACACCGCGGAGGACTGCGTTGAGATGATCCTTTCCTTCCTGACCCACACCTCGACGGACAAAATCCATTTCAACTGAGGAGCGAATGGTCGATACAAAAGCGGAAGACTGGGTGAACGACCTGCTACCGAGCGTAGTCCGCTTGACTCGTGAAGCGGGTCAGGTGGTTTTGACGCATTACAGTGAGATCAATCCAGCCGTTGAGTACAAGCGGGACCACTCCCCGCTGTGCCACGCGGATGTGGCTTCCCATCACGTCATCCTGGACGGCCTTACGCGTCTGAGCCCGGAATGGCCTGTCCTCTCTGAAGAGTCGGGGGAAGTACCGTTCGATCGACGAAGTTCCTGGCGCCATTTTTGGATGGTCGACCCACTCGACGGCACCAAAGAATTCCTTCGCCGCAACGGCGAGTTCACTGTGAACATTGCTTTGATGGACGGCAGTGTGCCGATCCTCGGCGTCGTGTACGCCCCTGCCTTAGACTTGATGTACTTTGCAGCCAAAGGGACGGGCGCCTGGAAGGTGCACGGAGAGACGACATTGCGAATCCGGGCCGCAAGCCCAGAGAATAGCGCTCCGCGGGTGGTGGTGAGCCGGTCACACCAGCTCGGCGAAGAGGTCGAAGAAGTTCTCGAGCGCTTCACAGGTACTTCGGGAGATTGTGAGTTCATCCCAATGGGAAGCTCCTTGAAGTTCTGCCTCTTGGCAGAAGGTGCTGCCGATATTTATCCCCGCACCGGGCCCACCATGGAATGGGACACAGCTGCCGCCCATTGCATCCTGGAAGAAGCAGGAGGGTCTGTTGTCTCGTTGGACGGAAATGCGATGATTTACAACAAACCCAATTTGCTCAACCCAGGCTTTATGGCCAGAGCATGTTCGCTCAGGGATCCTAGCAGCGCAGAGGTCCTCGATACGGAGCTTCAATAGAAGAACCGGTCCAATAAGCGTGTTCCAAGCACACGTGGGAGAGGGAATCCGCCAAGGCTCTGGTGGATTTCGAAAGCTTTTCATTCTCGCGAACCATTTGTTGAGTCGCCGTCAAGTTTTCTTCGCTGGCCTTTAGCGATTGCTTCGTAAGCCCCAACTCTTCTTTTGTGACTCCAAGCTGTTGTTTTGTGATCTCGAGCATTCGGAGAGAATTCCGCATCTGCATCTCAGTAAGGCCCCATTGGTGCGCATTGCTCCCTGCCTCGCCACATATGCTCTCCTAGTCCAGTGTCTCTCTTCTCCACTGGCACAGTTCAAGCCGGGCACTCCACAATCACCATTTGTCCCGTTGCGGCCAGTGTCGGCCGAAACTGACGGTGATACGTGGCACTCTCGAGCATTTTACTGGTCCAGAAAACCGTCGATCAGCCCCTTGCATCTGTTTGATTAGATCCTGAGAAACCGTTGAGCGAAAAGGGTCAAATCACGCCGGGTCTGATCATCCGATTCCGATGTTACCAAGATCGATTTGCATATATCTGTCAAGCGGCGGCTGACCCGCACAGGTCGATACCATGCGTCGAAGGAAATTTTGCGATATAGCTTCTTGAGAACAAACATGAAATGTACTAAACAGGAAGCTATGATGATCCTTGGGAAGTGGTTTGAGGAAGGCTCGCCTGTGCGGTTGAACTTCCAGGCGACTTCGGCCACCGAGGTAATCTGCCTGAAAGGGCGCATCACTCAATTGAAAACGGACGGTTTTCTCTTCACGGGTCCGATCGCCAGCGTAAACGTGCCGATTGACCAAGCTACATTTGGGTATGACGAGAAGTTGCTCATGGATCCTCCTCTCCGTAAGGAAACGTCTGGGCCAATCTCTCGCATTGGATTGTATCGATCTCTATGTAGAAGTCAGTCGGGGCAGGATCACGCGTCCTCCCAGTTGCAGTTTTTCTTAAGCATCTCTGAAGCACTCTAGCTCGCGGTCGAAAACCGCCAGAAAGAACATTTCGAATGGAATTTCACATTTCTGGCGCGATCCGAAAGAAATTAAATCTTGAAGACCTGTTGTTTAGCTTCGACGGAAATGTTGTTTTTGCGAACGTCGCCGCCAGCCGGATACTTGCGCAGCGCCTGAACGAGTTGCAGGGATCAGAGACTAATCCTCCGCCAACGGCGAATGCGGGCGCGCTGTTTGCCATGGGATTGATTGACGAGCTG
>JAJYAE010000203.1 GCA_021779695.1 Acidobacteriota bacterium
CGAGAAAACCTTGATTGGCTCCTATTCATCTTCGTTCCCCATCCTCGATGAGGTCACCGGTCTCATCTTCGGCGGCTATCGTAGTGGTTTTGATCTAACGCAGCTCATTTCGCACCGTTTTTCCATCGAGGACGCGGTGCCCGCAATTGAAGTGGCTTCGCACCCCAAAGCAGACTCCATGAAGATTATGATTGAGCCTGTTCCAGGCGCAGGAGCAGAGTAGGGGGTTCATGCCACGCTCTGTAAAGGACGCAATCAAGCGCAGCCGCTCCACGGTTGAGACCGTGGTGGAGCATGGCCGTGCCACCGTTGAAACGGCGATCGAGCATGGCCGCGCCACCGTGGAGGAAGCTCTTCATCACGGACGCGCAACTGTCGAGAGCGCGCTCTTTCATGGCCGCGCGACGGTTGAAACCGCGCTCTACCACGGCCGTGCCACCATGCAGGCCGCGGTGTTGCACGGCCGCGAAGATATTCGCATTGAGAGCGTACCGGTGCCCAAGGCTGAGGCCGGTGAGCTCATTGTGCGCGTGGGCGCGGCGCTTACATGCGGAACTGACCTGAAGGTCTTCCGCCGCGGCTATCACGCCCGCATGATTGTTCCGCCTGCGCTCTTCGGCCACGAGCTTGCCGGCACGGTGGTCGAGGCTGGCGCAGGCGTCACTGGCTTTGCTCCCGGCAACCGCGTGGTGGCGCTCAACTCCGCGCCCTGCGGTCAGTGCTACTTCTGCCAGCGCAACCAGGAAAATCTTTGCGACGACCTGCTCTTCAACAACGGCGCTTATGCCGAGTTCATTCGCATCCCCGCTCGTATTGTCGCCAAGAATACTTTGATCGTTCCGGAACATGTACCGCTCGAGCATGCCGCTCTCACCGAGCCGCTCGCATGCGCCGTACATGGATTTGAAGATTCGAACCCCCATCCCAAAGACACAGTCGCCGTCATCGGCGGTGGTCCGCTTGGGCTCATGATGGTCCACGTTGCCGCGCTGGCAGGTTGTGAAGTCATTGCGGTCGTCAAGCATGACGGCCAGGTCATCGCAGCCAGAGCGCTCGGCGCAACGCAGGTTGTGCAGGCCACCACGATTCGCAAAGCCATCCGCGACACGCGCGCGCTTACGCCCAACGATCGCGGCGTGGACATCGCCATTGAAGCCGTCGGCTTGCCCGACGCCTGGGAAGAGGCCGTCGAAATGGTGCGCAAAGGCGGCACGGTCAATTTCTTCGGTGGCTGCGCGGTCGGCACGCGCGTTAACCTCGACACGAACCGCATCCACTACAGCGACATCACCCTGCGCGCCACCTTTCACCACACGCCAGCCATTTGCCGCAAGGCGCTCGACCTCATTGCAAGCGGCCGTTTCCAGGCCAGCGCCTTCATCACCGGCCACGCGCATCTCTACGAGCTCAACCGGGTCTTTGAGAAGCTGATGAGCCGCAACAGCGAAATCAAGACGGCAATTGTGCCCTGAGGCAAACCATGACGCCCGCTACACTGCACACATCTCAGGATGCCGACACGCAAGCCAGCCTGCTCGCGCGCGGCTGGGCTGCATTGCCGGCGTTCTATCGCATGCCGCAGGTTGCGCCGTCACTCGCCGAAGCGCAGGCATGGTGCAGGGAACTGGCCGAGTCGCACTACGAAAACTTCCACGTCGCCACCTGGTTTCTGCCCAAGGCGCTCATTCCTCACTTCCATGCCGTCTACGCCTACTGTCGCGTCTCTGACGATCTGGGCGATGAGGTCGGCGACCGCGACGCATCGCTTGCCCTGCTCGACTGGTGGGACCGCGAACTCGACGCCTGCTATGAGGGGCGCGCGCAGCACCCTGTTTTTGTGGCTCTGGCGGAAACGATTCGCGCGTGCTCCATTCCCAAAGAGCCCTTCGCTGATCTGCTCAGGGCCTTTCGCCAGGACCAGACCGTCACGCGTTACCGCACCATGCAGGAAGTCCTCGGCTACTGCCGCTACTCGGCGAATCCGGTTGGCCGCCTCGTCCTTTACATCTGCGGCTATGCGGATGAGGAGCGCTTCCGGCTCTCCGACGCCACTTGCTCTGCGCTGCAGCTCGCCAACTTCTGGCAGGACGTACGTGTGGACTGGGCCAAGGATCGTGTCTACCTGCCGCAGGAAGACATGCAGCGCTTCGGCGTGAGCGACCAGACCATTGCCGATGGTATTGCGACCGCGGAGTTCAAGGCGCTGCTCAGGCATGAAGTCGATTTTGCTCGCAGCCTGTTTGAAGAAGGCCTGCCACTCATCGGCATGGTGGGCCGCGATCTTGCGCTCGACCTCGATCTCTTCAGCCGCGGCGGCCTTGCCATTCTACGTGCCATTGAGCAGCAGGAATACGACGTGCTGCGCGCCCGCCCCGCGCTCTCCAAGTCCACCAAGCTCGCCCTCGTGCTGCGCGCCGTCAGCGGCAAGCTGCTGCCATTCTTCCGGCTCCGGGCTCACTCAACAGGGAAAGCTGCTTGATCCACGACGCCAAATTGGAGCAGGCCTATGGCGTCTGCCGGGCCATCGCCAAGCGCGAGGCCAAGAACTTTTATTACGCCTTCATCGCGCTTCCGCCTGCACGCAAGAATGCCATCTGTGCCATCTACGCCTTCATGCGCAAGGCAGACGATCTTGCCGACGATGAATCTCTCTCACGCGAAGAGCGCCGCACAAGGCTTGAATCATGGCTCGCCGACTGGCGCGGTGTCTGCCATGGCGGCGATTCATCCGACTTGGTTTTCCTCGCCGTGCGTGACGCCACGGAGCGTTTCGCCATTCCGCTCAGCCTCCTCGAGGAGCTTGTGGCCGGCACCACGATGGACCTGAAGGCAACCACCGATGCCGCGCCCGATACCTACGCCACCTTCGCTGACCTGTATCGCTACTGTTATCTCGTCGCGTCTGTCGTGGGTCTCGTCTGCATCCGCATCTTCGGCTACAAGGACCCACAGGCCGAGAAGCTCGCCGAAGAGACGGGCATCGCATTTCAGTTGACGAATATCCTGCGCGACGTGGCCGAGGACACCGAGCGCAAGCGCGTCTACCTGCCACTTGCCGATCTTACGGCGCACGGCATCTCCGCTGAGTCGCTGCTGTCGCGGAAGCCTGGCACACCGCCGAGTGCAGCCGAGAGAGCGCTGCTCGCCGAGATTGCGCAGCGCGCTGAAAACTACTACAAGTCAGCCGAGCAGCTGTTGCCGCTCATCGACCACGAAAGCCGCGCCGCGCTATGGGTGCTTGTCTCCATCTATCACGCACTGCTGGTGCGCATCCGGCAGGCCAACTACGATGTTTTTTCAAAGCGCGCAAGCGTACCGCTTCATCAAAAGCTGTACATCCTTTGCGTGGGCATGGCGCGGATGACCGCCGCCCGCATCTTCGGCTGATCTGGAGCGCTGAAAGCTCAACTCATGTCTGAGCACGTCCACAAATCGGTTGCTGTCCTTGGTGGCGGAGCCGCCGGCATGTGCGCCGCCTGCGCGCTGGCCGATGCAGGCTTCCGCGTCACCCTGATCGAGCGCCGCGGCTATCTTGGTGGGCGCGCTTCGTCTTATCTGCATCCGGGCGTCAACGAAGTCATCGACAACTGTCAGCATGCGCTGATCGGCGCCTACACCAACCTGCTCGCGTTCTACCGGCGCGTCGGCGTGCAGGACAAGATTCACTGGACCAGTGACTTTACGATGATTGAGCCCGGAGGTCGCCGCTCAATCCTTGGCCCATCTGCGTTGCCCGCGCCAATGCACGGACTGCCCCGGCTGCTCAGCACGCAGGCCTTCAGCCTCGCAGACAAGATCTCCCTTGCGCGTGCCTTTACCGCGATCTTGCTTGGAAGGGCGGACAATCCCCACGAATCACTGGGTGAATGGCTGCGCAGGCATCGTCAAAGCCGCGGAGCCATGGATCGTTTCTGGCGGCTGGTCATTGCCAGTGCACTCAACTCCGACGTGGATGAGATTGGTGTCTCCTACGCTTCCATGGTCATCCGCGGACTCTTCATGGACTCGGCGCAGGCTGGCTCCTTCGGCATGAGCACCGTGCCACTGAGCGATCTTTACTCCGGCGTCGAGCCCTACATCGCTCGCCACGGCGGTCGTGTGCTGCTCAACACCAACGTGGAATCCGCAGATTGGGATGAGGTGACGCAGCAGTGGGAGTTGCGCACGCGCGATGACGTGATCACAACCGATTCTCTTGTGCTCGCGTTGCCCTTTGAGGCAACCGCCAAGCTTATCCCGCAGATGCCGCCCGCCGAAGGCGCACAAAAGCTGCTCAGTCAAATTGACAGCCATACGCACTGGCCCATCTGCAGCGTGCATCTCTGGTTCGACCGCGAAATCACAGACCTTGATCACGCCGTCCTCCTCGACCGCGAGATTCACTGGATGTACAACAAAGGCCGGCTGCAGCCCTGGCGCAAGCTCAAAGGCAGCTATCTCGAGCTGGTCGTCAGTGCCTCGCGCAGCTTTGCCACGCTGGAGCGCAAGCAGGCCATCGATCAGGCCGTCGCTGAACTCGCCGAATTCTTTCCCGCCGTGCGCACAGCCACGCTGGAAAAAGCAGCGCTCATCAAGGAAGTCCGTGCCACATTTGGCGTGCCACCAGGGATCGACGATTCCCGGCCCAGTGCGAATGAAGCGCCGTGGCCCCATTGCTTTCTCGCCGGCGATTGGGTGCAGACCGGCTGGCCGTCCACGATGGAAAGCGCAGCGCGCTCTGGCCATCTGGCCGCGGAGGCACTCTGCAAGGCCGCTGGCCGGCCTCAAAGATTTCTTGAGCCGGATCTCAAGCCGCGCGGCTTGATGCGTCTCTTCTCGTGATTGGGGCCGTCAGGCCTTTTCAGAAGCGACGGAAGAAGGGCACAGCACAGCCGCCCACTTGCGCACCGATTCCGTCGTCAGCCGTTGACCGGCTGCATGTGCCGACGCGAGTTGCACTGCAAAGTTGCCGATCGTCGAGCTCTCGGCCTCTCCAGCTTCAACCGTCATGCCGGTGCGCTGCGCCGTCAGGCTGAGCAGCAATTTGTTGCGACTACCACCGCCGAGCACGTGAATCCGGTCGAGCTTGCGGCCGAGCATCTGCTGCAACTGGTCAAGCGCAGTGGCGTATCGCGCAGCAAGGCTCTCAAAGATCACGCGCGCAAATAGCGGCTCATTGCCTGCCAGGTCGGGAATCGCCGCATGGCCTGTGCTGACTAGTTCCGCATTGATGCGCGCGGGCATCTCGCCGTCGAGCAACAGAGGCTCTGCGTCGACGTCGATGGTCGCAGGAGCGACTACTTCCGCCGCCTGTCGCACCAGCTCTTCAATCGTCCACCGTCTTCCTTCGGCAGTCCACCCATCCATGCACTGCTTGACGAGCCACATGCCATTGACGTTGGTGTGAAAGCAGAAGCCACCGCCTGCCGCGCCCTGGTTCGTGTAGCGCGCGGCCATTGCTTCCGGCTGCGTGATGGGCTTGGAAATCAGCGTTCCCACGAGCGACCACGTGCCCGAGGCGATATAGGCGCCGCTGTCGAGCGCGGTCGGAATGCCCGCGATAGCCGAGGCTGTGTCGTGACATGCCGGCGCAATCAGAGAGCAGTCGCTGTAGGCTGCTAGCCGGCTGAGCGGCCCCTGCACGCGGCCCAGCGCCGCACCGGCCGGGACAACAGGCGGGGCTGCTTCTCGCGGAATGCCCAGCGTACGGAAGATATCGTTCGCCCAATCACCCGTCGTTGGGTCTACAAGTCCCGTGTGCGTCGCGTTCGTGTACTCGGCCACGCGTCGCCCGCCCAGCCAGTGCAGCACATACTCCGGGAGACAAACCCATGGCGCACGTGTATCTGAATCCGCAAGCAATTGGTAAAGCGTATTGATGCGCAGCGGCTGCGCGCCGGTTCGTGAAAAAAGTGCTTCAGGCGAAATGACCGTGTCGACATGCTGCTTGGTCGCGACCGTTCGCTCGTCGCGATAGCAGAGCGGCTCGTCGAGTGGCTTGCCATCGGGGCCGAGCCGCACATAGTCCACCGCCCAGCCGTCCACGCCGATGGATGAAATGCCCTCCGGAGCAGCGTCTGCGGCCTTCCGCAGTCCCTCTTCGAGTCCAGCAAGAATGCGGCTCAGCGGCCAGTGCAGCGAAGATCCTGCATGCACCGGACCGTTTGGCATCCGATGCACCAGCTCGATTGTCGGAATCCCATTGCGCCAGCGCAGGAGCGAGACACGGCAGCTCTCCGCGCCCAGATCAATGGCAACACGCGCTCGTTTGTCGCTGGGCTCCGCACTTGCAGCAGGTGCGCTCACCGCAGAAAGGCCTCAGTCAGTCCGCCGTCCACAGGAATCAGATGGCCCGAAGTGCAACGCGAGCGGGGGCTGGCGAGAAAGAGAATTGCTTCCGCGCAATCGGCCGGGTCAATGGGTTGATGCGTCAGGGTACGCTTGGCGTAGAAACCGGCCAGCAGGCCGCGCAGTTCCTCATCGCTCATCGAATCTTCAAACGCGATACCGTACTTCGTCAGAGAAGCGCGGACGCGATCGCGGGGGAACATCGTCGAACCCTTCACGACCGTTGCAGGACTGATGCCGTTCACGCGCACGCGCGGCGACAGGCCCACGGCCAGTTCGCGGACCAGGTGCGACAGTGCCGCCTTGCTCACGTCGTAGGCTTCGCTGCCGCGTTTCGATACCACGGCATTGGCCGAGCTGGTGAGCACAATTGCGCCGTCGAGCGCCTGATCGTTGAAGGTCTTTGCGGCTTCATCCGCCAGCAGATAGTTGGCCGTCACGTTGATGTCGAGCGTGGTGGCCCACATGGCGTCGCTGATGATGCCGTCCGGTGACGACGGGAACATCGCTGCGGTGTTGACGAGGATATCCACGCCGCCAAAGGCTGCTACGGTGGCCTTGATGGCCTTGTCGATGGCTTCGCGGTTGCGAATGTCCACTGGCGTGACGGCGACGAACTCCTTCGACGTAACGGCCTTTAGCTCGTCGGCCACACGCTTTGCGCCCGCTTCGTCGCGATCCGCAACCACTACGTGCGCTCCGCGCGCCGCGGCCAGCAATGCAACCTCTCTGCCAATGCCGCTTCCGCCGCCGACAACGAGGGCAATTCTGCGGCTCAGCTCTTTCTCCGGTGGTTGCCTGCGCAGCTTGGCCTCTTCCAACGCCCAGTACTCAATCTTGAAAGCCTCCAGCGCGGGCAGAGCGACGTAGTTGGTGAAGACTTTGAAGCTGGCCGGATCCGTTCCTTCGCCGCACTGCGGCACCGGCCCCTTCACTTCGCCTTCGGCCAGCAGGCTCGCGCCTTCCATCACGTGAATGGCGTTGGTATAAAACTCGCCAGTGATGCGGGCTTCCGTCTTGTTCTTGCCAAAGCTGAACATGCCCAGGCCCTGAATCAGCACCACAGTCGGGCTGGCATCGCGCAGGGCAGGGGATTCGGGAGTGGCAAAGCTGTGATAGTACGCGCGGTACTGCTCACGATATTCGGCCAGGGATGCATCAATCTGCTTCTTCAGTGCATCCACGCCTGCGTTTGCCGCCCACGGCACAAAGAGCGGCCGGATCTTCGTGCGAATAAAGTGGTCCGGGCAACTGGTCCCGAGAAAGGCGAGCTCTTTGGCGTGCGCCGAGTTGACAAACTGCAGCACGTCCGGCGCCTCGCTGAAGCTGGCAATCCAGCGATTCTGCGCGCTCACGCGGCCGCGCAGATAGGGCGCAATCTGAACCGCAAGCTCGCTGCGATTGGCGCGTGCAGGCACGGACTCACCGCCGAAGCGCGCCGAGCCCTTGGCCTTGCCGTGGCGGGCGATGAACTGACCAATCTGATCAATCACGGTGAGCGTATTCACGTAGCATTCGCGCTGCGTCTGCCCCCAGGTGAAGAGCCCGTGTCCACCCAGCACAATGCCGTCGCATTCAGGGTTTTCGGCGATGGCCCGCTTGAGCATCATGGCCAGCTCAAAGCCGGGGCGCTGCCAAGGCACCCACACAAGCGTGTGGTTGAACTCGCGATTGAACTCGTCCATTTTCGCTCTGCCATTCGCCGATGCCGCAAGCGCAATCCCCCAGTCGGGATGCAGGTGGTCGACGTGCGGGAAGGGAAGGAATCCATGCAGCGGTGTGTCGATCGAGGCG
>JAJYAE010000204.1 GCA_021779695.1 Acidobacteriota bacterium
CTTCAACCTCACCATCATGGCCGCCGTCATGCTTACCATCAACTGGTGGCTGGCCCTCATTGCCTTCGCCGTTCTGCCCATCATCCTCATCGTCACCCGCATCTTCCGCAACTCCGTCCGCGAAAGCTACCGCCGCGTCCGCGCCGCCATAGCCCGCATCAACAGCTTCACCCAGGAACACGTCACCGGCATGACCATCGTGCAGCTCTTCAACCGCGAAGAGCGCGCTTACCGGGATTTCGAAGCCGTCAACCGCCAGCACATGGTGGCCTTCATGGACACCATCTTCGCCTACGCGCTCTACTACCCGGCCGTCGAGCTGCTCTCCACCATCGCCATCGCACTCGTCCTCTGGCGCGGCGGCTTCAGCGTCATTGCCCATGGCTCCGTCACCATCGGCATCCTCGCCATGTTCATCCAATACTCGCAGCGCTTCTGGCGCCCCATCCAGGACCTCAGCGACAAATACAACATCCTCCAGGCCGCCATGGCCGCCTGCGAGCGCATCTTCAAGCTCCTCGATACGCCGCCGGAAATCGTAAGCCCCGCCCATCCCCGCACCGGCGACGGCTCCAACCGCATCGAGTTTCGCCACGTCTGGTTCACCTACCAGAAGCTCACGCCCGAGCAGCGGACCGCCGTCGATCAGGCCGCGCAATCCAGCGATCCTCACGCCCTCCTGGCGGCCATGCAGGACATCGAGTGGATCCTCAAAAACGTCTCCTTCACCATCGAGCCCGGCCAGACCATCGCCATCGTCGGTCACACCGGCGCCGGCAAAACCACCCTCACCAGCCTCATGATGCGCTTCTATGAGGTCACCGCCGGCCAGATTCTCGTCGATGGCATTGACCTGCGCGAGCACGATCTCACCGAGCTACGTCAGCACTTCGCCGTCGTCCTTCAGGATCCGTTCCTCTTCACCGGCACCATCGCGGAAAACATTCGCTTCGGCAACGAGGCCATCACCGACGCCGATCTGCGCCACGCAGCGCGCGATGTCAACGTCCTCGACTTCATCGAAAGCCTGCCCGCCCAGTTCGACGAGCCCGTCCGCGAGCGTGGAAGCTCGCTCTCCACCGGCCAGAAGCAACTCATCAACTTCGCCCGCGCCCTCGCCTTCAATCCGCGCATCCTCATCCTCGACGAGGCCACCTCCAGCGTCGACACCGACACCGAGCTGCGCATTCGCGGCGCATTGGAGCGCATGGTCGAGGGCCGCACCAGCGTCCTCATCGCGCACCGCCTCTCCACCGTGCAGCGCGCCGACGCCATCCTCGTCATGCACAAAGGACAGCTCCGCGAAATGGGCTCGCACCAGGAACTTCTCGCCCACCGCGGCCTCTATTGGAAGCTCTATCAGTTGCAATACAAGGATCAGGAACTCGCCAGCTTCCCCACCCCACCCCGCGAACCCTCCATCGCCCCAGCAATGTAACCCGGGTCCCAGGGTGCCCCATCCTTGACGCAGTTTCATCGCGGCAAGGGTGGGATAGCGCATAGGCATGATCCGCCACAGACCGGTGGCGAAAGGGCCACCTTCTATATCCGTGTCGGTGGTAGCGGCTGGGATGCGGAGCGGGCAAATGTAATCGGCCAGAGCGCAGCTCGGGCTTCACTCCTTCAGTCGCTCGCGCATCTCGGTTCCGGTATCATCCGAGACGACAAAGGAGACACCAATGTGATCCTTATGCACGTAGAAGTGACGTGACAGAATCTTTCTCGCAACGACGACTTCGCGTCCATCTGTCAGACCAGGGCCAGTGTGCTCCCACGAGTCGTACCTCACGGTGTCTCCGACGGTTGGGATCGGGACCCCTCCAGCAGCCCACTCCAGTCGATCAGTGTTTTCCGATTCGCCACGTGGACGGGTTGCACCTTGTGGTTTGTAGTGGAACTCGAAAATCACGGCAGGGACCTGCAAAGGTGGGTTTTCTGACATGGTTTGCCTCCTCATGCACAGTTGCTCACAGGTGATGCGGTAAGTCCAGCATCTGGGAAGGATTTTTTTCAGGTCTTTAGTCGCACGATCTGTGTGAGGGCGGTGTCCTAATTTAAAATCCACAGGCTCTTGGCAGACGGCGGCGTGCCTCCGGTTGTTCAAAAGGCGGATAGGCAGATTACCATAAGCGCCATGCGTGCAGATTTCTGTTCGGGTGGTTGCGGAAAGATGATCGCGACAAAACATCCGTGGAATCTCTGTCCCGAATGCGATGTGCGGATGAGGACCCAAGCGGCAAAAGATGCAGCGTGGGAGCGCGTCTCACTGCTTTCAAAAACCATATACAGGCTACTTCAGGCGAGCGCGATCCTTCTCGGCTTACTGTGCACCTCTTTTGCGGTTTGGATTTTGGAACCGTCGTATTACCGCATCCTTAAACACCCTTGGTCGCTCGCAGTACTGGTTGCGGCTGGCGTGGGGTTCTACTTTTCGTACCGACTGCATAAGGACTTCAGGAGCGCGATTGAGGAGAAATCCGGTCCTGTAATCAGTTGGTACGACACGGAAAGCAACGATGGACAGCCTTGGCAAGATCCTGTTTGACGGCGGGAGGCCAGGTTGCCCCACTCTTTTCCGTAGCCTCTACGAAAAGGGTGGGGTCGCAATAAATCTCCGCCGACTTTGCAGATAACTTTCCCCGTTTATCGCACATTGAACATAGAACCAACCCTGCCCGTACTCGCAAGGCGGAGCTGGGGCTGGGAGGTATGGGCTATCCCGCCAGGCTCTTCAGCACCCGCACGTTCCGCTCCTCATCGCCTGGCTCATCCACCGGCGTCTCCGCGATAAACGCGCAGTGCGCAAAGTGCGCGTCGTGCAATAGCCTCTGGAACGGCTCCACGCCCATTGTCCCCTGCCCAATGTGCTCGTGCCGGTCCAGCTTCGAGCCGCGCTCCGCCTTGGCGTCGTTGCAGTGCCACACGCGCACCGCCTCATAGCCCACGGTCGCTGCCACCTGCCGCATCGTCTCCTTGTAGCCCACCTCGCTCACCATGTCATAGCCCGCCACGTGCGTGTGGCACGTGTCCAGACACACCGCCACCGGCGCATGAGCCCGCAGCCGCGCCACCAGCTCTGCCACCTGCTCAAAACTGCCGCCCAGGCTGAACTCCGCGCCCGCAGTGTTCTCAATCAGAATGTGAAACGGCGTTCCCTGCCAAGCCAGCCCGTCAATCGCCCGCTCAATCGACTCCGCCGCCAGCCGCAGTCCTTCGTCGCGCGTCAGGCCCTTCCACGAACCCGGATGCAGCACCAGGTACTCCGCGCCATACGCCAGCGCCCGCTCAATCTCCCCGCGAAACGCCGCAATGCTCTTCGTCCGCACCTCGTCCGACTGGCTGCACACATTCACCAGGTAGCTCGTGTGAATCACCAGCGGTCCCACGTCCAGCTTCGCGCGCATCTCCTGCATGCGCGCCGCTTCCTTCGTGTCCACCTTCGGAGCGCGCCACATCCGCGGACTGGAAGAAAAAATCTGCAGCGTGTTCGCGCCAATCTCCCGCGCCCGCTCCACCGCGCACGACGCGCCGCCCGCTGTGCCTACGTGAATTCCGATTCGCTTCGTCATGCACCCAGTCTAACTGGCTGTGATTCCCACCAGCTTCATCGCATCCGGATCCCACTGCACAATCGTCCCGCGGTCATAACTCAAATTGCTCAACAGCGCCGCGCCCGCCGCGCGATACCCGAACACCGCGTCCTCCACCACCGGTTTGCGCGACCGCACCGACGCAAAGAAATTCCTGAAGTGGTCGTAGCTGTCGCTGTAACCCTGCGGCGCCACATACTTTTCAAATCCCACCGGCGGCGCACCTTCAAAATGCTTCTTCGGATACTTCGCCCGGTACGCCGTCTCAATCTCCTTCTGCATTGCCTCAGGAAATGTCTCCACCGTCAGCCCCGGCTCCGTCTCGCGCGGCACGCGGTTCACCGTCACCGCGCCCCAGCCAATCTCCATCGTGCCTTCCGAGCCTGTAAACACAAGACTCTCGCTCTCTTCGCCGCCGTCCACAAAGTTCACGTGCAGGCTCAGGTTGAATCCCTCGCGATAATCAAACAGCCCCAGCATTACATCCGGCACATTGCGCCCGTCGTTCCAGTAGCGCAGTCCGCCCGTCGCCATCCCCCGCGTCGGCCCGTGCGATCCCGTGATGAAATGCGTCCCGCTGAACAGATGCACAAACAGGTCGCCCGCCACGCCGCTCCCATACGCCTTCCACTTGCGCCACTGGAAAAACTGCTCCGCGTTGAACGGAATCTGCGGCGCCGTGCCCAGAAACCGCTCCCAGTCGCACGTCTCCGTCGAGGCATCCGGCGGCACCGTGTAGTCCCACGCGCCTATCGCCGAATTGCGATCCCAGTGCGCCGTCACCATGTTCAGCTTGCCAATCGCGCCCTGCTCCAGCAGTTCCTTCGCCTTCGCATACAGCACGGAACTCACCCGCTGGCTTCCAATCTGCAAAATCCTTCCCGTCGTGCGCGACGCCTCAATCATCTCCGGCCCGTCGCTGTAGAGATGAATCATCGGCTTCTCGCAATACACATCCTTGCCCGCCTTCATCGCGTCCACGCTGGCCTGCTTGTGCCAGTGGTCCGGCGTGCCAATAATCACCGCGTCAATGTCCTTGCGCGCCAGAATCTCCCGGTAGTCGCGCGTCGTGAAGATGTCCTTGCCCCACAGCTCCTTGCTGCGCTCCAGCCGCCCGTTGTAGCAGTCTGCCACCGCCACCAGCTTCACGCCCGGCACCTGCACCGCCGTCTTCGTATCGCCCTGTCCCTGGCCGCCCGCGCCAATCAGCGCAATCTGAATCTGGTCATTCGCGCTCGACATCCGCGCCGCTTCTTCTTCCACCGCCAGCGCATGCAGCCGCGGCGCAATCACCGTGCTCATCGATGCCGCTCCCGCTGCCTTCAAGAAACTCCGCCGGTCCAATCCGCTCACAAAACCCTCCGCACACACCAAGATTTCTGCCGCATACCACCATACACGGCCCATATCCCTCTTCGCTTTTGGTCTTATCGATCGCGCCTAATCGTCGTCATCCTTCTGTGCCTTCGCCGTCTTCCGCTTCATCATCGCGGGCTCCGGCGTGTCGCCCATCGCGTCCTTCCACAGAATCGCGTTGAGCTTCCGCGCATCCGCACGGTCCGCATGGCTGAAGTCCATCTTCAAGCTCTCCCGCGCGCCTTCTGCCTTCTGCGTGTTGGCCCTATAAATCAGCCCATTGTCGCGATTCGAGTAGTCGGCGTCATACGCAGGCTGGTCTCCCGGCCCGGTAAACAGCGGCGTCATCAGCGAAGCAAACGCATCGTTGTTGTTCATCGGCGGCAGCCCCAGCAGCGACTCCATCGTGCGCACCACGCTCACAGTCGAATAAAACTGGCTGTCCACAAACGGCGTCCCGTTTGCCCCATGCGGCGCATACTTGCTGATCACCAGCGCATAGCTGCGGTGCGCGTCCACATGGTCCGCACCGTTCTGCGCATCATCCTCCAGAATGAAGAACGCCGTATCCTCCCAAAACGGCGAGTGCGAAATCGCCTCCACCGCGCGCCCCACCGCCAGGTCATTGTCGGCCACGCTCGCCCGCGGCGTCGGCATCCCCGGCCGCGTTCCCGCCGTGTGGTCGTCGGGCAGCCGCAGTTGGATAAAGTTCGGCATCGCGTCCCTGCCCTGCTCCTTCGCCGCCACCCACTGCTTCAGATGCCGCAGAAAAATCTCCACGCGAATCTGGTCCGGCACCGCGAGATTAAAGTCCGGCGTCTCCTCGGCGAAGTGCCCCACCAGCTCCGGCTTCGTCGCTGTGTTCGCCGCCATCAGCGGAATCGCCCACGGCCACTGGTTCACGCCGCCGCCCCACTCCGCCGGCAGCCGCTCGCCCGGCTTTACCGAGGGCTTCGCGCACGGATGCCCGCCCAGCATCGGCCCCAGTTGCGGATCCGTCGCCGCCGGCTCATCGCAGAAGATTGTCGAAATGTACTCGCCAAAGTGGTAGTACGTCTTCCCGTGCGCCGCCAGATCGCCCCACAGATACCCGCTCGCCGGCTCGTTCACGTCGGGAATTTTTTCAAGCAGCGGATACCCATCCGCCACCACGCCCTCGTAGTCATACGGCCGCTCGCTCCCTCGATACGACTGCTGCCACGTCTTCTCCAGATAATCCGTTCCGATCGCCGCATTCGACCACACGTGCCCGTCGCCCGACACCTCGCCCGAGTCGAAGAAGTTATCCAGCACGCCAAACTGCAGCGCCAGCTTGTGAATGTTCGGAGTAATCGACGCGCCATACATCGTCAGGCTCGCATCGCCGTTGCCCACCGGCTTGCCGTCCTTGCGCAGGTCGCCCAGCACCTGGTCGTAGGTCCGGTTCTCCTTGATGATGTAAATCACGTGCCGGATTGGATGCTCCCGCCCATTCGCAAACTCAATCCGCTGCGACGCCGCTTTCATGCGGTTCGATTCGAGCACGGTCTCCGTCCACTGCGCCAGATGCGGCGCAATCTCCGTCTCCTGTATGCGCGCCAGCGATCCGTACAGCAGCGTCGCAATGTACGTGCTCTTCGAGTGGTAGTCCTCTCTGCGCGTCTCCGCCGTCTCACGCTGCGGATAGTTGTTTGGCCCTGTCCCCTGTCCCTTTCCTGTCGCCACCAGCAACTCGCCGCCGTTCGCGCCGGGCACAAACGCCATCGCAAACGGCAGCCAATCCGTCGGAATCAATCCCTCCGACCGCACCATCCCTGTGCGCTCCATCTTCGCCGTCAACTTGCGCGGATCCAACACGGCCACCGCGTCGCTCGCCATGTTCGCCACGTAGAGTTGCGTGCCGTCTCCGTTCGTCGCCACCGCCACCGGCTCCGCGCCAAAGGCGCTCTGCCCCGGCAACCGGACGTCAAAGTAGCCCTTCACCGCAAACTGCCCCGCGGCCACACCCACCGCCGCCACCGCGTCGCGATTGGCCAGCGCCACATACAGCGTGCGTCCATCCGGCGCGAGCGCAAATGCGCACGGATGCGTCCCCGTCACCACTGGATTTGACGGCTTCAGCAGCGCCAGCGTGCGCCCCACTGTGTCGTCCGTCAGCCGCAGCTCCACAATCTCCGACGCATTCCACAGCGCCACATACGCCCGCTTCCCATCGCGCGACAAGATCAGCGCGCCCGGATACACCGACGGCACCGCGCGATTCTCCGCCAGGTCAAATCGATGCTCCACCGCGCCCGTCGCCGCATCCACCAGCAGCACATCGTCGCTCAGGTTATCGGCCACCAGAATCTTCTCGCGCCCCGCCTTCTCCACCACCGTCAGCGCCGCCGGACACGGTACGCCGATACTGCCCTCCCGCTCGCCAATCAACCGCGTCACATGCCCCGGCGCAAGCGGTTCCATCGGCAAATGGATGAACCGTTCCGCCGCGAGCTTTCCCTGCGCCAAGCGATACACCGCGATTCCGCTGCCTGTCGCATCTTTGCCCTTGCCCTCCGGGTCCGTCAGCGAGGCCATACTCACATACACATGCGTGCCGTCGCCGCTGAAGGCCAGCCCCGAGTACAGCGTCTGCTTCGCCTTGCGCGCCAGCGTCCGCGCATCCGGAAAATCCATGAGAGCGCCCGTCTTCCGGTCCAGCACCGCCAGCGACTGCTCGTAGTGCGACTCATACGTGCCATAGCCCGCATTCACCGTCACCACATACCGCCCATCCGGCGACACCGCCATCGACATCGGCAAGCTGTTCAGCCGCTCCGGCGCACCCGGTATCGGTCCCATCCACTCCTTGCTCGTCGGCAAGTCGCGCGTCTGCGCCTGCGCAATCACTCCGGCGCAAATTCCCGTCAGCAAAACCACCGCACTCATCGCTCGCATCTGCATGGCAATCACCATAACAAAACTCTCTGCGCAGAAATGTGAAAGCATCCTCAATGCGCCGCCTGCAATAATCGTCTCCATGCGCAAGGTCTTCATCGCCGCACGCCTCCTCGACGGCTCGCAGTCCATCGCCCATCCCGCCGTGCTCGTCGAAGACGGCCGCATCGTTTCCATCGCATCCCGCGCCGCGGCCCCGCTGCCAACCGGCGTTTCCGTTGAAGACTTCCCAGACGCCACC
>JAJYAE010000205.1 GCA_021779695.1 Acidobacteriota bacterium
CTGGCTTCCTTCTCGGCGAAGCAGTGTGTTCCCAACCATGGGTTGGTACGCGTGCTGAGCAAATACATGGTCAATCCGGCTTAGGCGTGTGGTTTCGCCAAATAGACGGCGCAGCAGGCAGACCCGATCTTCTAAAGTGGGGCAAGATCCTGGTTGACCGGCGATGATTACCCTTGCCGATGTTGACTACGTGGATAACAATGCCTTGGAGGTCCGGACTTCCGGGGCTTGCCTCTATTGTCGACAGTCCGACCGGAAACCGGCCTTTGGAGTTGCACCACCGTCGGATACGTTTGATCATTATCCAGCAGCCCGCCTTCAGAAGGACCGTGCAGATGACTCAAACCGAAGCTATCTCGGCTATTGCCCTTGGCACTGGAATGATCGTCGTTTCCTTCTTCATCAAAAGCTTCTATGCAGCACGCAGCACGATCAGCGTTTCGCTTTCCAACCGCAAGATCGCTACGTGGAAAGGCCGTTTGCTTTTCATCAGCATCGGAACCGTCATGATAATCGTCGGGGCCAGCTACTTCGTCGTTCAACATTGAGATCATCTCCCCCTCCAATCCGCTCTCAGGCCGATTGTTCCCATATCACCGCCGACTCTTCCTTGTCATAGTAGTTAACAACCTCCTTGCTGCTGGTTATACACGATATGCTCAAATGGCAGATGACCGATGAGTTCTTTCGAGAAAATGCGATTGGACTTGACGGAGCATCCCAGAAGTGGGATAAATAATGACACGAAAGTTTGTGACAGGTGAGAAGGCTCTCTTCTGGATTGGATCGTCGCTCAAGGACATCGCTCGATTTCCATCGGAGGTTCAGCGCTCTGTCGGCTTCGCTCTCAGCGCGGCTCAATACGGCGGGAAGCATCCGTCGGCAAAACCGTGGAAGGGCGAAGGACCAGGAATTCTTGAGGTTGTCAAAGACTATGACGGAGACACGTACAGGGCACTCTACACCGTGCGCTTTGCAAATGCCGTCTATGTTCTGCACGCGTTTCAGAAGAAGTCACCGCATGGCATTGCAACCCGGCAATCCGACATTGCTTTGGTCAAAGAACGTTTGAAGTTGGCGAAGAGGGACTACGAGGAGAGATATGGCTAAAAGGAGTCAAGAACAGATCGTTCGCAGTAGCGGCAACGTCTTTGCTGACATGGGGCTGCCGGATGCGGCTGAACTCGATACCAAGGCCCGGTTGGGCGCCACACTCAACCTGATAGTCAAACGGAAGGGGCTCACTCAGGCTGATGTCGCGACTGCGCTTAGCATCAACCAGCCGAAGGTCTCCGCACTCCTGAATTACAAACTGGAAGGTTTTTCCGTCGAGCGCTTGATGCATTTTCTCGTGGCTCTCGGACAAGACGTAGAGATCGTCGTTAAGTCCAAGCCAACCTCACGATCTGCCCGCATTGCCGTCAAAGCCGCCTGATTCCGCCAGCTTCACAGTCTGTGGACACGTGTGAACAGCCCCTGCCCCGACTGTCCCCCGGCCAACAAAACGACTCGATAGCCACCGCCGCAGCGACTGCGGCCTGCGGCTTCGTTCTTACCCCCAGTGTGGAAGTTTGCCAGATTTCGCCAGTGAGGATCTTGGCAGTTCGATCTGGACGGGCCGGCAGCAAGAAGCGGATGGCAGCAAACCACTGTACTCGGTGGCAGCAAACTACTATATCCAGCATCTTGCTCCATCCGGGCCAAAGCGACGGGACCGCCGGACCGGGCGGAGGCGGTTTGGTTGCAGGACCATGTCGACAATGCGCTCGGTACTCGCACGAGCAGCGCGAAGCACATTACAATCCATCGCTATGACAGCTTTCATCGCAGATGAATGCAAAACGAAGGAACTCGATTGGACTATACTTCGCGACGGTGGAATTTCCCTCTATTGCCGCTCCGATTTTTTGGCTGAGGACATCGCGTGGTTAGGACAGAAGGGGTACCGAGTCTCGTCTTTCAACACCGCCGAATGGAAAAGTGAAGATCAGATGCATGACAGCCTAAAGGACAGCCTCGGTTTCCCCGATTACTATGGGCGCAATCTGGATGCACTGGACGAATGCCTCTGCGAAGACATGGCTGTGCCGGAAACCGGCGGTCTTGCGCTTGTCTTCCTCAAATATGACCGATTCGCAAAAGTCCTTCGCGCGAGCCATTCATTTGACGCGCAACGAGCGGAAGTCGTGCTCGATGGCGATTCGCTATCACCTCCTGTTTGGCCGACGGCTGGTGATTCTTGTCCAATCGGATGACCCAAACACGCATCCTGGGCGGTTGGGTGGATTTGCTCCGGTCTGGAATCGGAGGGAGTGGCTCAGCAAAGACCATGGTCTCTGAGCTTGGATAAGCGGGGACCTGAGTGATCACCGCCTGTCGAGAATGCGGCGAGGGCCTGGTTGACCGCCTAACGTCGAAATGAACCGCTTGGGGTCAGGGTCGGTCATTTGGACCATTGCCGACCATAGTCCCCCGAATCAGGTGGTACACCGTAGAATTTGTGCAGAACGCGGGGGAACGGCCATGGCGATCTGGCAATTCGGAGTCATTCTCATTCCTGAATCAGCGATCTTGGCCGAATGTGAAGCCTTGCCCGCTTCGATCCCGATGGAAATGACTGATCACTTGTGGTGGTCCAAGCAGCAGCCACCTCAGGGATTCGAGAAGCAGATTGATCTGATTCTTTCGCAGACCAAATCATGGTCGGAAGGTTTGCGAATGTGGGGAAGCGAGTCTGGCAATGATGCTCATGTTTGGTACACGGACGGGGAGAAAAAGGTCGTTGAGGAAATAGCCTTTCGCCTCGATGCCCGTGACATTCCTTTGGGTTTGATACGAATGATTTGCACGCTTGCCGCGCAGCTCTCGTGCGTCCTGCTGACAGCAGACTCCGAGGTTCTCCAGCCCATTGAGTCCCAGATACTCGCGGCAATTCGTAATTCAACAGCCACCAAGTTCGTTAACGATCCCGTTGCTGCACTCCAAAGTTTGGGGACAGTTCGCCTCAAACAACGGTCGCAAGACACTCCTTCAAGCGAAGGGAAATCGTGACTCCGCTCGCGCTTGAGCTGAGCCGTTTGGCATCTGGGTCGTGTCACCGGCGATGATTACCCGTGCCAATGTTTACCAGTTGAGCATCTCGGGACCCGGTGCCGTCGATTCGCGGGACATTGGCCGGTTATGGCGATTTGTCGCTCATTGACGCAGGAAGGAGGTCCGGGGACTGAAGCCCGCTGATGAGGAGTGGTCGCGAGTTCTGTGCATAACGAAGGTTGGTTTATCCGAGCGCCCCAATTCAATTGCAGCGCTTAATCAGTCGCTCCATCTAATCGACGCAACTTGATCCGCTGTCATCGTTCCCCATCCCCTTCAGACAGCCCCGCACCGGCAGCAAGCACTCAAACTGGGAAAAGGAAATCCCAGGAGGCATCTAAATAGACCCAGCGAGGATAATAGAACCAGCTGGTGGGCAGGTCTGGAACCTCCAGCAAAGTGTGGCCGCCTGCGCAAAAGAGCTCAGTACCGTTCCAAGCCAGAAATGTCCGACTCGCAATTCCGGCAGTGGACGATGTCTCGTTCATCGCCCGCGCTGGCGAGGTTACCGGCTACCTGGGCCCCAACGGCTCGGGCAAGTCAACCACGATGAAGATGATTACCGGCCTGTTTGAGCCAACGTTTGGCGACATCTGCTTCGATGGCACCCCGGTCCTGGCTGATCCGATCGCCTTCAAGCGGCGCATGGGCTACGTGCCCGAGGAACCATATCTCTACAACCATCTTTCGGGAGCCGAATATCTGACGATGGTTTCTGAATTACGCGAACTGCCACGGCGACAGAGTCAGAAGCGAATCGATGGGCTTCTGCACCTGTTCTTGCTTCATGGCGACCGGCACGCATCGATCATGGGCTACTCCAAGGGGATGCGACAAAAGATCCTCTTGATTGCAGCGCTGTTGCACAATCCCGATCTACTGCTTCTCGATGAGCCCTTCAGTGGTCTCGATGTCGCCTCGTCTCTGGTGCTGCGGGCACTGATTGAAGATCTCGCAGCGCGAGGAAAAGTCGTGCTATTCAGCTCCCACGAACTCGATACCGTTGAGCGCATCTGCGCGAGAGTGGTCATTTTGCATAAGGGGCGCATAGTGGCAAACGATGAGATCGAGCGGCTGCGCGGACTGATGGAGTTGCCCACGCTTGAAGAGATATTTTCCGAGCTTGCTGTCGAACAGGACTCGTGTGCCGTGGCGCGGCAGATGGTGGAGTTGATCGATGGATGAACGGACAGGAAATGCGATCGCCGATCTGATGAGCTGGGCACTGCGACAACTGCGCGCGGCACCGAGACGGCTCTTCGGACGCTGGGTGGCGCAGTTGCCGTTGGACTTTCGTGTTCTCTACAAACAGTTTTTGCTGCGCATTCTCGATCTGGAGGCCCTGTCAATCGAGGCCGACATGGTCGAGTACCTGGCCCAGTTCGCCGGGATCCTGATTTTCATTAGCTGGATTCAGAGCGTTGGCGTACTCTTCATCATCCAAATACGTCCCACGCCTCCCACTCCGGTCGAACTCTATTGGCTGGGCTGGAGGGTAGAACACGGAGTCATTGAGAAGATGTTGCTGGTCGCAGGCCTGGTCGTGGTCTTTCTGTGGGAGGCACCATTTCCGGACCAGCGCGATGTGATGGTCCTCGGCTCATTGCCAGTGCGGACGGGTACGATTCTGGCGGCGAAAATGGCGTCGGCCTCGGCGGTACTTGGACTAGCGGTGGTCTGTCTGAACTGGGCTACAAACTTCACCTGGTCGGCTCTGTTCGGAGGGCCGCACAGTATGCGCCTATGCTTTGCTTGCTGGCTGGCCGTAGTTGCCGTTACAGTCTTCTTGTTTGCCACACTACTTGCTGTCGAAGGACTAGGCTCGCTGCTTTTGCCGCGGAGGATCTTTTTGCGCTTGAGCGCACTCGGGCAACTCATGGCGTTTGTTGTGTTTCCCTGTGCGTATTTTCTGTTAGGAAACATCGAATCACCAGTGACGATGATGGCTGCCGGAAACCGTGCGACGATCGCCTACTGGCCGGGATACTGGTTCCTGGCGTTGCTCAAGCAGGTGGCGGGAGAGCTACCGCCGGAGATGAACTGGCTCGCTTGGCGGGCCTGGGGCGCGTTGGCGCTTACCGTGTCATCTGCAGCGGTCGCCCTTCTCGCTTGTTATCACCGTGTAATGCCGCGCATTGCCGAACAACCGGATCTGGAGCCAAGACGAAACAAACACGCGTGGCGGATGCCTCTCGGCGGACGGCTCAAAACAGAACTGATGTATTTCAGTTTGCGCACTCTCGTCCGCAGCCGGCAGCACCGCATCGTGCTTGCATTCGTCTGGGCGCTGGTGCTCGGAATGGCGCTGAACATGGTGGCCAGTTGGTTGGAGGCAGATGGCCCGCGAACAGTAGACGCGAGTTTTCTCATCCCCACGTTTCTGATGATGGCGCTCGCAGTTGGCGGGATGCGCGGCGTGTTTGCGCTGCCGATTTCGCTTAAGGCCAACTGGATGCTGCGCCTGACGCAATTGCAGCCAACACTCGATTATCTGGCTGCAACGCGCCGCGTCCTATTGCTGCTTGCGGTGGTCCCGGTCTGGCTTTGCTCCGCGGCCCTTTCGTTAGAATATCGTCCTTGGATCGTCGTGGCCGGCCATCTGCTGCTGTTGGCACTCTTCGGTCTCTTGGCAATCGAAGTGAGCATGATCGGCTTCGCGAAGCTTCCTTTCACCTGTTCCTTTCTGCCGGGCAAGGCGAACATGCAATACGTAGTCTGGGGATGCGTTCTTGGTGCAATGCTGATTGCGCTCTTCGTCATGAGCTGTGAGCAGCAGGCACTTACCAGCTGGGCAAGCTTCGCTGCAATTGCAGCGATGGAAGTTGCGGCACTCCTTGTCCTTCGCTTTTGGAATCGTGCGCGGGAACGTGATGTGCAGCTCTATTTTGAAGAGAAATCGGAGCCACCGCTGATCACACTTGGGCTCCTCTTGAACCCAAAGTCGAAGCTGCAATAGGAAAATGCTTCCCTATCAATTCATGGATCGGTCGGTGATCCTGCAAGTGGGGGCAGCGCTCAACTTCGATATGCAGTACCGCGCCGACGCTCACATAACCTTCCCCATCGTCTACTACGAAGTCAGCTTCCGTTTACCAATGCTTGCCTCAACAAACGACAGAGCGAGTCACTCATTAAGACCTGTTGCCTCTCCGGGAAGAGTGGATGGGTAGTGAGCCTCGGACATGGTGCGGCCATTCACCTGAACGTAAAGTCGCCTACGCACTTCGATGCAAGACACGACGAGGCTACGGCTCGATTCCGATGCAGTCGTTGACGGCTCCACGGATTCGCTGCTTGCAGCCCAGGTATCGTTCGGTTGTCTGCACGGACACATGCCCGAGAAGGAATTGAATCTGGTCCAATTCTCCGCCGGACGCATCGCACAATTTCGCGCACGAGCGCCTCAGATCGTGAGGCGCCAGTTGGGCAAGGCCGAGCTCTCTCGCATACTGCTTTACGACATGCCAGACAAGCCGTTCTGAGACGCTGTCGCCCCAATGTTTGCCTGCCCGACAGACACACCGGAACAATCTTCCGGTCGAGATCCCGGCTGCGGCTACCCACAGATCGATCATCGCTTTAACCCACTCCGGCATAGGGACGGTCCGAATGTGGCCGCCTTTGCCGATGAGATCAACGATGGCCCAATGCTCTTCGCGCCGTTGCAAATGCACGAAGTCCAGATCAGCCAATTCGCGCCGTCGGAGTCCACAGCCAAGCAAGACAGCGAGAATTGCACGGTCCCTTTTCCCCTTCAAAGTGTCAGGCGCAGGCGATTGCCAGAACCTACGGGCTTCCTCGGCGGTTAGCCAGTTTCCCAGCCTCACACCCAGCTTCTTGGCGCCTTTCACTCGTCGAATTCCGGCGGCGAGTTCCGGGCTGAGCAGGCCAGCGTCTGCAGCCTCATAGGCAAGTCTTCGCACAGCCGCGAGCCGCCCGTTGATCGTCCCCGCCGCCAGGTTCCGATTCTCAAGGAAGATGCGGTAACGAGTAACGACCACCTTGTTGAACGACAGTCGCGGCTCGGAGCAATACCACTGGATAAACTCATCAATGGCGTGTCGGTATCCGCGCTTTAGACTCGCGTGAACGAAGGCTGTCTAAAACCGCCGATTTGCTGTGATCCAGATCCGGAAGTCCGAGTCGTGTCTTCGGCCGCTTTGGCTTTGGAGATTTCTTGTTGCCATTTCCGCTCATACCAACCGCCTCCATTGCGGTTGGCCATGAGCCTACGCCGCGGGTTGACGCGTCGGCCGTTATACGGACAAGAGCTACCGCGGAAGACTATTCAGGGTCCATTCCGCGGTCTTCCACTCGCGCTCGAGCATTTCGAGGTGCGAATCATGGAATAACGGATGAGTAGGGGTCAGCTACTAGCAACCTGCAAGAGCCGTCCTGCACAACCTCAAGAGACTCTAGCTGACGGAGTTGGGAATCTATTAACAACATACCTGAGGGAATCGCAGAGCTCGAGAGTAAATCAGCAGACACGCCGAAGACTCAATCGTCCGATGGTAGTCACCTTGACGAGAAAGAAGAGAGCGTGTACTCTCCTTTTCCAGATAGGAGAGTGCTCTTGACGAAACCCGTTGAACTCCCGCAGGGCACACTTGAGATGCTTATCCTCAAGGCGGCTTCGCTCGGTCCGCTACATGGTTACGGTATCCTGCTGCGCATCCAGCAGATCTCCGGCGAACGCCTCGAAATCCTGCAGGGTTCCTTCTATACGGCCATCTATCGACTTGAACGCCAAGGCTGGATAAAAGGCGAATGGGGAGAATCGGAGAACAATCGCCGCGCTCGATTCTATACGCTTACCACGACCGGAATACGACAACTCAAAACCGAAACTGCTAAATGGACCGACATGGCTGCTGTCGTCGCCGGCATTCTCGACACGAAGGCGAATGAGATATTACTCTCTTCACCGCGATGCGTAAACTCTGGCACTCCATCGCGCCACGCACACGCAGTGAC
>JAJYAE010000206.1 GCA_021779695.1 Acidobacteriota bacterium
CTCACCCGCGAGCAAGCCGCCTCCGCGCTGGAAGCCATCCTCGCCGGTGACGTCCCTGAAGTCGAAACCGCCGCGCTCCTCACCGTCCTCGCCACGCGCGGCGAGCAGGCCCCCGAGCTCGCCGGCTTTGTCGAAACCATGCGCGCCCACGCCACGCCCGTTCCGCTCACTCACGAAGAGCGCGGCCAGCTCGTTGATGTCGTCGGCACTGGCGGCGGTGGTCCGCTTACCTTCAACATCTCCTCCGGCGCCGCACTCGTCGCCGCTGCAGCCGGCGCCAGGGTCGCCAAGCATGGAAACCGCGCCGTCACCTCGCGCTGCGGAGCGGCCGACGTCCTCGAAGCCCTCGGCGTGCCCATCGACCTCAGCCCCGAGCTCGCCGTCGAGTGCCTCCGCGAAACCGGCTTCATGTTCCTCTTCGCGCCGCTCTATCACCCGGCCATGAAGGCCATCGGCCCGCTGCGCAAAGCCCTGGGCTTCCGCACCATCTTCAACCTCTGCGGCCCGCTTACCAATCCGGCCGGCGCGCGCACGCAGGTCATCGGCGTCCTCGCGCCCAGCAAGGTCCTCCTCGTCGGCCGCACCCTCGCCGCCCTCGGCGCCAAACGCGCCTTCGTCGTCCATGGCACCGACGGCATTGACGAGCTCACCACCACCGGCGAGTCCGTCGTCGCACGCATCGAGGAATCCCCCACCGGCGGCCCACCCGAAATGAAAGCCGCCCGCGTCACGCCAGAGATGGCCGGCCTCCCGCGCACCACGCTCGACCACTTCATCGGTGGCGACGTCACCACCAACCGCGACCTCCTCTACGACGTCCTCACCGGCATCCCCGGCGCGCGTCGCGACATCGTCCTGCTCAACGCCGCCGCCGCCCTCATCGCCGCCGGCCTCGCCGGCGACCTCAAGGAAGGCGTGGCCCTCGGCGCGGAAGCCATTGACTCCGGTCAGGCCGCCGCCACCCTGGCCAAACTCCGCGCCTTTGGAAAGAAGGTTGCGGGCATGGAGTCCGCCTCGGCCTGAAATCAACCGGGTGCGCCCGCGCGAATGTCCTACCATGACATCGCGTCTATCTCATACGCTGGCGGTGCTTGCCGCCACAGGAGATCGCACCATGACTCACCGCGCCTTCGCCATCTCATTGCTCATCGCCGCCGCCCTGCCCGCCTTCGCGCAACAGGCCGCTCAGCCGCAGTTCACCATCAGCCCGGCCAACCGCACCCTCTCCGTCACCGCCACTGAGAGTGTCACCGCCGAGCCCGACCTCGCCATCCTTCACGTCGGGTTTGAGAGCGCGCCTACTGACGCCAGCTCCGCCTACGCTGAGGGAGCCCGCACCTCCAACGCCATCATGGAAGCGCTCAAATCCGCAGGCATCCCAGCGGGCGCCATCCGCAGTGAGTCGCAATACCTTCAGCGCGACTACACCATTCCCAAGTTGTACCGGTATAAGCTCACGCAGCAGTGGACCGTCCGCACCAGCCCCGAGCACGCCGCGGAAATCCTCGACAGTGCCGTCAAGGCCGGGGCCAACACCAGCGGTCAGATCGAGTGGACCGTGAAGGACGAGCACGCCCTGGAAGAGCAGGCTCTCGATAAGGCCACCGCACGCGCCCGCGAAAACGCCGCCATACTCGCCAAAGGCATGAGCGTCCACCTCGGCCCTCTGCTCTTCACCAGCAACCAGCTCAATGCGCCTGTCTTCCCGCGCCCCATGATGCGCGCGTTCGGTATGGCCGGCGCCGCCGAAGCCGCTCCGCCGCTCGCCATCGAGCCGCAGAAAGTCACCCGCGAGGCCAGCGTCTACGCCATCTATGCAATTGAGTAAGTAAGGAGCGTTACCGCAGCAGCTCGTCGGTCAGCGGGTCCGCCTCGCCGCCGAAGTATTTCTTCAGCGCCGCGCAAAACACCGCGTCATCCTCTGCCGCGCGCGCAAACAGCGTCATCGACGAGCGAAACTTCAGGTCGTCCGGGCTGCCAAAAATCTCTCGCGCCGTCCGCCCCTCGATGCGGTTCACCAGTTCCACGCACTCCCGTAGCCGTGCGCCCAGAACAGGATGCCGCAGATACGCCGTCGCCTCTTCCAGTGAGCCGATTCCATAATGCAGAGCCATCGCGCTCCGTCCCAGGCCCTTCATCTGCGGAAAGATGAACCACATCCAGTGGCTCTGCTTCCGCCCCGTGCGTAACTCCGCCACCACATCTGCATAGACATCGGCTTGCGCCTCAACAAACCGTCCCAGTTGGAAGCCGTTGCGCATCCCCCTCCTCGTTTCCAGGGAAGCCTGCCGTATTGGATGGTCTCTTCGCGGGAATCGTAACCCGCCGCGCCGCATACAGAAATTGCGCCACCCGCGACCTTCCGGCCGGATTTACCATATCAGTGTATGCCGTTCCCGATTCGCGTCTGTGTCGTCTGCCACGAGGAGTTTGAGCTCCGCCCCGGTAAGCCCGGCTTCGCCAACCGCTGTCCTGCCTGCAGCGAACCGGAGGAAAAGGATGCCGCCGCGCAGGATGCCGCAACCGTCGATCCCGGCGCCGCAAAGGAAATCAACGCCGCCCGCCGCGCCGCCATGCGCAATCTGCTCTACCGCAAAGACAGCTAAGACACAGCGCTCGCCTCTGCCACCTTCCGCACCCCTGCATCCTTCTGCCAGGGCCGTGCATCTCTTAGATAGTTGTTTGAACAAATATCTGCCGCGCGGCTCCCAATCCGCGCCAGACCAGAAGGAGTCACCATGCCCGCCACCCGCCAGCCCAGCCTCTTCATCCCCCACGGCGGAGGTCCCTGTTTCTTTATGGACTGGACCTGGGGGCCGGCCGATACCTGGCAACCCACCGAGCGTTTTCTTCAGGGGCTCGCTGCCACACTGCCCACGCCGCCCAAAGCCCTCCTGGTCGTCAGCGGTCACTGGGAAGAGCCGGCTTTCACCGCCAGCGCTGCTGCCGCGCCCGAGCTCATCTTCGATTACTCCGGCTTCCCCGAGCACACTTACCGGCTCACCTGGCCCGCGCCCGGTCATCCGGAACTCGCCTCGCGCGTGCAGTCGCTGCTCGCTGGCGCTGGCCTGCCCGCTGCCATCAGCCCCAGCCGAGGCTACGACCACGGTGTCTTTGTCCCGCTCAAGGTTGCCTTTCCGCAGGCGCAGATCCCTGTCGTCTCGCTTTCGCTCGCGGCTTCCCTTGATCCCGCGCTGCACCTCGCCGCCGGCCGCGCCCTCGCACCCCTGCGCGACGAAGGCGTCCTCATCGTGGGCAGCGGCATGAGTTTCCATAACCTTCGCGGCTACTTCCGCCCCGAGACACCGCAGCGCGCCCGCGCCTTCGATGCATGGCTCACCGCCGCCGTCGCCTCGCCCGCCGCGCAGCGGAGCACCGCACTCGCCCGCTGGCGCGAGGCTCCGTTCGCCGCCTACGCTCATCCCCGCGAAGAGCATCTCATCCCGCTCATGGTCGCCGCCGGCGCAGGCGGGGAGGCCCCCGGCACGCGCATCTTCCACGACGAGCCCATGGGCGCTGCTCTCAGCGCCTATCAGTTCAACGGATAAGCAGGGAAGTCCACTCGCGGCCGATCCCCTTCGGCCGCAGGATGCTCAGCGATCAAACTACCTGATCTTCTTGCCCAGCTTCACTCCGCGGTCCAGCATCACTGCCATCGTCCCCAGCAGCATGCACAGGTCCGTCCGCGCCTCATGCAGAAAACTTAAGATGCCATAGTGCGCCAGGTGTGGTGGCGCAAACCGGCCCAGCGAATGACCCAGAAGAATCGGTATCTTCGTCGTCACAATCGCTGTCGCAATTACCACGAACAGCGCCAGCGCGCCGTCACCGGCAAACAACCCCAGCAGCACCGCCGCGCCGCCCAGTACCTCCACGCCTCCCACCAGCGGCGCCAGCAGATGCGGCAGCGGAAACCCCAGATGCGCGAATCGGCCTGAGCCCAGCTCGCCCGGCCGCAGAAACTTCAGGATTCCCTCGGTCACAAACACCACGCCCACCATCACGCGGACCAGCAGCATGGGAAGACTTCGGCGCATCCATCTCCTTCGTGCAAAGCGGCTGTACTCCCCGCTCGCCACACACGCCGTCTCCACACGGCGCGCTCAAATCACGAAAAGAATACCGCAGACCCGGCGTACAAACAGGACAGACGCCCGCGATTCCGGCTCAAGGTATTTCGTTCAACAGCCGCTCAATCTCCTGAGCAATCTCCTCCGGCTTCGTCGAGGAGCCATACCGCCGCACCACGCGCCCATGCCGGTCCACCAGAAACTTCGTGAAGTTCCACTTGATGCGCTCTGTACCCAGAAGCCCGCGCCGCTGCTTCTTCAGAAACTGATACAGCGGATGCGCCTCCGGCCCATTCACCTCAATCTTGGCGAACATCGGAAAGCTCACTCCATAGTTCCTCTCGCAGAAAGTTCCGATCTCGAGTTCTGTCCCCGGCTCCTGCCTGCCAAACTGATTGCACGGAAACCCCAGCACCTCAAATCCGCGATCCCGGTAACGCCGGTACAGCGCCTCCAGCCCCGCATACTGCGGCGTAAAGCCGCACTGGCTGGCCGTGTTCACAATCAGCAGAACCTGCCCTTTCAGCGTATCCAGTCCCACCACCCGTCCATCCAGCAGCGGCGCAGAGAATTTGTACACACTTCCGCTTTCTGCACTCATTTCTTCCAATCCTCTCCCTGTGGCGGTTGTCCTGCCGGTTCCACCTGCGTCTAATCACCAATGCTCGTTTCCAGTTTCATCCTTCCGTACGCCGTCGGCCCATTTCCTTCCGGTAGACTGGTAAAGGCTCCCGAAGTCATGGGTTCCTGGCGGCGAATCCTTCCCGCACAGGTCCCTGTGTCCGCGGGCCGCCTTCCCCGCCGGCGGTTGTGGCGGCAGGGCAGGCAGGAAGAGCGAAAGTTGCAGAGCCAGCGCACCGTCCGCGCGTTTGGGCAGGGTGGCCGCGGTCCAATATAATCAATCTTTCCGCCAAGCAGTACCAGATTTTTAGCAATGAGGGTGTGCATATTCTTCCCGTGAAGCTTAACTATGGACCGCACCAGCTCTTGTGTTCGCCGCAGGGTGACAGCCCGGTGAAGATCAGGCACAGCTCCATCTCCCGCATCGCGCGGCATTCCGGCCTCTTGGTGAGGATCATCCTCGTCCTCTGCCTCGCCGCAATCGCCGGTGCAGCCTTCGCCCAGACGCCCGACACCATTGATCAAATCCGCGTCATCGGCAATCGCCGCATCCCCAAGGAGACCATCCTCGCCCGCATGTTCACCCATGCCGGCGATACCTACGACCCCATCTCCATCGAGCGCGACTTCAACTCCCTCTGGAACACCGGGTACTTTGAGGATCTCCGCATCGAGCGCGAAGACACAGAGAAGGGCATCATCCTCGATGTCTTTGTCCGCGAGCGTCCCACCATTCGCGAAATCAATTACAAGGGCAACAACTCCATCAGCCAGTCCGACATCCTCGATCGCTTCAAAAAGGAAAAGGTCGGCCTCTCCGTCGAGGGCCAGTACGACCCCACCAAAATTAAGCGCGCCGAGACCGTCATCAAGGAGATGCTCGCCGAGCACGGCCACCAGTTCGCGACCGTGAAGACCGAGGTTAAGACGATTCCGCCGGCCTCCGTCCAGGTCAACTTCAATATCAAAGAAGGACCCACGGTGAAGGTGGGCAATATCCGCTTCACCGGCAACACCCACCTCAGCAGCACCTACCTGCGCCGGGCTATGAAGAATCTCAAGCCCATCGGCATCCCGTACTCGCTGATCTTTGAAGACCTCTTCGCCAAGACCTTCGACTCCTCCAAGCTCGACGAGGACACCGAACGCGTCCGCTTTGCCTATCGCGATAAGGGCTACTACAACGCCGCGGTCGACACGCCCATCACCCAGATCCGCGACGAAGGCGGTCTCAACTGGTTCACCTTCCGTCCCCGCCACGGCAAGCGCATTGACATTCTCCTGCCGATCGAAGAAGGCGACCGCTACCGCCTCGGCACCATTACCTTTACCGGCAACAAGGCCGTCACCAACGTAAAAGCGCTTCGCGGCACCTTCAATATCAAGGATGGCGACTGGTTCGACGCCCAGGTCATCGGCAAAGGCCTCGAAAACCTCAAAAAAGCCTACGGCCAGCTCGGCTACATCAACTTCGGCGCCGTTCCCAAGCCCATATTCGACGATAAGAAGAAGACCGTCTCCCTTCAGATCGACATCGACGAAGGCAAGCCCTTCTACGTCGGACGCATCGAGATTCAGGGCAATACCATCACCCGCGACCGCGTCATCCGCCGCGAGCTGCTTCTCGAAGAAGGTCAGGTCTACAACTCCCAGCTGTGGGAGTACAGCCTCATGCGCCTGAATCAGCTTGAGTACTTCGATCCACTCAAGGTCGACCAGGACACTGAGGCCCATCAGAATCCCGAGACCGGCACCGTCGATCTGCTCCTGAAGGTGAAGGAAAAGGGCAAGAACTCCATCGGCCTCAATGGCGGCGTCAGCGGCCTCCAGGGTGCCTTCCTCGGCGTGAACTACCAGACCAACAACTTCCTTGGTCTCGGTGAAACGCTCAGTGTGCAGGGCAACCTCGGCAACGCTCAGCGCCAGTTCCTGTTCGGCTTCTCTCAGCCCTACATTCACAACCGTCCCATCAACTTCGGCTTCCAGATCTACAACAACAAGCAGGACTACAACCCGGCCCATGCCTATCAGGCCACCTCCGGGCAGGCCTTCAATCTCACCCAGGCCCAGCAGTCCCTCACTCAGAACTACAACCAGGCCTCCACCGGCCTGAACCTCTCCATCAGCTATCCGCTCCGGCGGCATGCCTTCCAGCGTGTCGGCTTTACTTATAGCCTCAATCGCTCATCCATCTCTGCCTTCAGCACGGCCTCGCAGACCTTCTTCCAGACCATCAGCTTCCGCTCCGGCATTCAGGGTTCCAATCCCCTCGCCGGTATCGTCGACAGCTCGGTCTCCCTCAGTTACATCTACAACACCATTAACGATCCCCTCCGGCCCCGCAGCGGCAAGGAGTGGACCGCGCTCGTGCAGGCCGGCGGCGCTTGGGGCAATCTGCGCTATGTCTCGCCCTTCATCGCCTACAAGAGCTTCCGCTCCATGCACTACTTCAGACCCTCGCCCATGGGCCACAACGTGCTCGGCATCCGTGCTCAGCTCGGCTATATCCAGGGCTGGGGCGGCGACGTCGCTCCTCCGCAGAACCGCTTCTACACCGGCGGCGACGGCGACCTGCGCGGCTTTGACATCCGCGGCGCCACACCCTACGGCTACGTGCCGACGCGCACCACCGTTCAGCTCACCAATCCGGACGGAAGCTGCGTCCCGCGCGATCCCACCAATCCGCAGATCAATCAGTGCATCCAGGTGCCCATCCCGGTCTACGGCATCGCCTCCATCGGCGGCGACACCAGCCTGACCACCAACGCTGAATACCGTATTCCCATCGCCGGCTCCGTCACCTTCTCGTTCTTTGACGACTTCGGCATCGATGTGGCCGCCAACCGCAATCAGCTCCAGCAGAGCCCCGAAGGCTTCGCCTCCCTGATTGCCCCGCTCTACGGCTGCCCGGTCTATAACAACGGCTCCTGCCAGGGTGGAATTCCCGGCTCCAAGGTCGGCTTCCAGGAAAATATCCGACCCATCGCCGGAACCAACTTCGTTCCGCGTATGTCCTTCGGTGGTGAGCTCGGCGTCATCATGCCCGTGGTCAACGCGCCCTTCCGTCTCTACTTCGCGTACAACCCGCTGCGCCTCTACGAGCACCCTTACTGCAACGACTTCAAGCTCGGCGCCAAGGTCCAAAGCTGCTCGGCAGAACTCATCACGCGGGACATGTTCCCTCCGGGCGGAGCGGGTGACTACACCTACAACCAGTCAATTCAGGCCTATGGCGCGCAGAACCTCTTCCGCGAACCGCGCAAGACCTTCCGCCTCACGGTTTCCACCACGTTCTAGTGCAAACCTTCAGGCCGGGACGCTACAGCGTCCCGGCTTCTTTGCAGGAGTCTT
>JAJYAE010000207.1 GCA_021779695.1 Acidobacteriota bacterium
AACCAGTTGGCACGCGGCGCAGGCGGGTAAGTATATGATCGAGCGCCTGGCGCGACTGCCGGTAGATGTGGACTATGCGAGCGAGTACCGTTACCGCGATCCCATTGCCGGGCCGGAGGCGCTTGGCCTTCTGATCACGCAGTCGGGGGAGACAGCCGACACGCTGGCAGCGCAACGCGAGATGAAGAACCTAGGCTCGAAGACGGTGGCCATCTGCAACGTGGTAGGCGCGATGGTGGCACGTGAGGCGCATGGCGCCATTTACACGCATGCGGGCCCGGAAATTGGTGTTGCCTCAACGAAGGCTTTCACTTCGCAGCTGACAGCGCTCTTCCTGCTGGCGATGAAGATGGGCCAGTTGCGCGGCAAACTGGATCGCGATCATGCAATTGCCCTGATGGAAGAACTGGGCCGCGTCCCGGCAAAGATTGAAGAGGTGTTGCGCAATCGCTCCGCACAATGCGAGCAGCTGGCAAAAGAGTTCGCCAACGCGCGCGACTTCCTCTACCTGGGACGGGGCATTCACTTCCCTATCGCGCTGGAAGGCGCACTAAAGCTCAAAGAGATTTCCTACATTCACGCCGAAGGCTATCCAGCGGGCGAGATGAAGCACGGGCCCAATGCGCTGATTGATGAGTCTCTGCCAGTCGTGGTGCTGGCGACGCGCGATGAGACCGACCCGTCATCGAAGCTGCGCTATGAAAAGACGCTCTCGAATATCCAGGAAGTCACGGCGCGCAGCGGACGCGTAATTGCCATTGCGACCGAAGGCGACACAACGATCGGCGGGCTGGTGGAGCACGTGATCCACGTGCCCCACACAATTGAGCTGCTTTCGCCGCTCATTGAGATTGTCCCGCTGCAACTTCTGGCGTACTACATTGCCGTGCGACGCGGTTGCGATGTGGACCAGCCGCGCAATCTGGCGAAGTCCGTCACTGTGGAATAGGCTGCACCGCGGGAGACTTTTTGGCTACCACCATTCCATCGAGCGCCCGAAGGGGACTTTAGCCGTCGTTTCCGGCCTGGGCGTGCGGAGCAGCAGCACCGGGCACTGCGCCAGCTTGACGATCTTTTCGGCGATGGATCCGAAGACCATGGGGTACCAGCCTGAGAGGCCGTGGGTTGAGATGACGATCAAGTCGGCGTTCTCGCGATCTGCGGCCTCAAGGATGGCGCCCGCAACATCGTTGCCCACCTCCACCTTGGAGGTCATCTTGATGCCGCGTGCGGCAAGCGCCTTTTGCGAAACTGCAAAGCGCTCTTCGGCGGCCTTCTGCGCCTGCTCCACAACCGCGGCTTCTGTAAATGAATCCGGAATGGAAACGTTGGGAAAAGCGGGAATGACGTGGAGCAGAGCGATCTCTGCATTGAATTTTTCGGCCTGCTCGATAGCCGCATCCAGTGCCGCATGTGAAGAAGCGCTGAAATCAACAGGGACCAGAATTTTGGTCGGAATTGCACTGGCGGATTTTTCTTGAGACATTGCATTCTCCTTGGCTGCTCACTGAGCCGGCTGTGAATTTTCGCCACCATCATACCAAGCGGCAGCACAGGCCGGTGCGTGACCTGGCGCACAGCGATGCGGACCCAAGATCCGGCTCACGCATGCAGGTTCCCAATAGCATCAATCGAAATTAACCTCGATGCCCGCTGTGAAGACGCGCGGTTGCGCAGGTGAAGCGATGAAATACGCAATCTCGCGGTAATCTGCAAATTCGTGGATGAGGAAATCCGCCTGCTTTCCGGCTTCTAGAGAGCCAAAGCGTCGGCCAACACCGAGGCTCCATGCGGCGTTAATGGTGGCGGCGCTGAGCGCTTCGCCTGGCGAGAGACCCATGTGGAGGCATGCAAGCGAGAGGATGAATGGAATGGAGACAATCGGTGAGGATCCTGGGTTGAAATCCGTGGCGAGCACGATGGGCAACCCGAGTTCAACCATAAGGCGCGCGGCTGGGTAGCTGCTGCTGCCGAGAGAAAAAACAGAGCCGGGAAGAAGAACCGGCTGCACGCCTGCTTGCCTGAGCGCCTCCAACGTCTCGCGCGTGGCCATTTCAAGATGGTCGGCGGTACGCGCGCGCATTTCGGCCGCCAGCGCGGCGCCGGTACCGGACCGGAACTGTTCGCAGTGCACACGGAGCTCCATGCCGTTGCGGCCTGCGGATTCAAGAATCGTGCGCGCTTCTTCCATAGTGAAGGCATGCTCGTCGCAAAAGACGTCACAGAATGCGGCGAGCCGCGCTCTGGCGACCTCCGGCACAAACTCCTTCGCGAACCAGTTGACGTAGGCGGCGCGTTGGTCGGCGAACTCGGGCGGCACGGTGTGAGCAAGGAGCGTCGGAATCACCGTGGCGAAGCCCTGGTCCGCGAGCCGTACCATCACGCCCAGCAGGCGCAGCTCCGTCTCGCGATTGAGTCCGTAGCCCGATTTCCCCTCAACCGTCGTCGTGCCGGAACGCATCATCCAGGAGAGATGTCGCCGTGCCTGCTCGAAGAGATCATCCTCCGTGGCTGCGCGCGTGAGGCGCACGGTACGCTGGATGCCACCGCCACTGGCGGCAATCTGCTGGTAGCTCTGGCCGGCGATGCGTTGCTCAAATTCCGCAGCACGATTGCCTGCAAAAACAAAGTGCGTGTGGGCATCTACGAAGCCGGGCGTGACGCAACGGCCCGCCGCATCGATGATGTGGGCAAACTTCGGAATGACGGGCAGCAGATCGCAGTAGGTCCCGACGGCTTCGATGCGGCCATTCTGGATGATCATGGCCGCATCGCGGAGCAGGCTCAGCTGCGCCAGTTCCCTGCCCACACGCGGTCGCTCAGGGCCGGCGAGGGTGACGAGCTGCCCGATATTGACCACCGCGATCGAGGTGGACATACTTAACGTCCTGCCATGGGAAGATGAATGCCACGGCGAAGGGCGGTGGCGCGCGCCAACTCATACCCCGCATCTGCATGGCGGGCAACGCCAAGGCCTGGGTCATTGTTGAGCACGCGCGCGATGCGCTGTGCGGCATCTTCAGTGCCGTCGGCCACCGTCACCTGGCCTGCGTGGAGCGAGTAGCCCATGCCCACGCCGCCGCCGTGGTGGAAGCTGACCCATGTAGCTCCCGAAGCTGTGTTGAGCAACGCGTTGAGAATCGGCCAATCAGCAACTGCGTCCGACCCATCGAGCATCTTTTCTGTTTCCCGATAGGGACTAGCCACCGAGCCGGTGTCGAGATGGTCGCGTCCCATGGCGATGGGCGCGGAGATCTCTCCCTTGCGGACCAGCTCGTTAATGGCAAGGCCCATGCGCGCACGCTCTCCGTAGCCAAGCCAGCAGATGCGCGCGGGAAGTCCCTGATAGGCAAATCGGCCACGCGCAAGGTGCAGCCACCGAACCAGAATTTCATTGTCGGGAAAAAGCTCCAGGGCCAGCTGATCTGTCCGGTCGATGTCACGCGGGTCGCCAGAGAGCGCGACCCACCGGAACGGACCCTGGCCCGCGCAGAAGAGCGGACGAATGTACTTCGGCACAAAGCCGGGAATGAGGAAGGCATCGGCGCAACCCGCGTCAAAGGCAAAGCGGCGGATGTTGTTGCCATAGTCAAAAGCGATGGCCCCAGCCCGCTGCAGAGCGAGCATGGCATTGACGTGGACAACCATGGATGCGGTGGACCTGCGCACGTACTCCTCGGGGTCGCGCCTTCGCAGTTCTGCAGCCTGCTCCAGCGTGAGTCCCTGCGGTACGTAACCATTGAGCGGATCGTGCGCGCTGGTCTGGTCCGTAATGACGTCAACTTGCACGCCGCGGCGCACAATCTCCGGCAAAACCTCCGCGCAGTTGCCAACGAGGCCAATGGAAAGCGCGCGCTTCTCGCGGCGGGCGTCTTCGCAAAGCGCAAGCGCAGTATCCAGATTCTCTGCAAGGGTGTCGCAGTAGCGTGTGTCAATGCGGCGCTGGATGCGCGAGCCGTCAACCTCCACTACGAGAACGACGCCGCCGTTGAGCGTGACGGAGAGCGGCTGGGCGCCGCCCATGCCGCCCATGCCGCCGGTGACGACAAGTTTGCCCTCGAGCGTGCCACCAAAGTGCTGCTCGGCGAGCGCGGCAAATGTCTGAAAGGTGCCCTGCAGAATGCCCTGCGTGCCGATATAAATCCAGCTGCCCGCGGTCATCTGCCCATACATCATCAGGCCCTTGCGGTCGAGCTCGTGAAAGTGCTCCCATGTGGCCCATTTGCCGACAAGGTTTGAATTGGCAATAAGGACGCGCGGCGCCATGGCGTGAGTGGGAAACACCGCGACAGGCTTGCCGGACTGAACCAGCAGCGTGTCTTCACTGCCAAGTTGCTCGAGCTCGCGCACAATGGCGTGGTAGCACTCCCAGTTGCGCGCGGCGCGTCCGATGCCGCCGTACACAACGAGGTCCTGCGGACGCTCGGCCACTTCGAGATCCAGATTGTTCATCAGGCAGCGCAAAGCGGCTTCCTGCTGCCATCCTTTGCAGCGCAGCATCCTGCCCCGCGGCGCTCGAATATCAGCTCCCGTCGTCGTGGACACGTCTCCCCTTCGACCTTCTGCACCTTGAAAAACTACACCAAGAGCATACTACTGGGAAGTCAAAGAGGTTTGTGAGCGCGCTCTTCCGCCTTTACTGCGAACTGAGCGGCAGGTGGAAATCAACGCCAGCCTGCCGATTCACCTGATCCGTTGCCCCAATGTCAATGCTCTGCAAAGGCACCGCAAAACGATACCCATCCAGCACGTAGAGTGTGCTCGGAGTCAGGACGTAGTTGTAGACTCGTACGGGCGGCCGGCCATCCTTGAACACAACCGTGATGGCCTGCGGCATCTCTGCATCTGTTGGAGTATTGGGACCGACATAGGGCATGCGATGGGAATCAAAGACACTTCCCGTCAGGCGCACCGGCGAGCTGCGGTACAAGGCGTCCGGGACTGGACGCATCTGCTCTGCATAGAGCGGCACTGCAGACGGAGTGGGTTGTGACGACTCGACATTGGGTCTGTAAGCGCTGGGCTCCCTTCGATACAGGCCATTCGAGTCCGGTTGTGGTGCCGGCGTAACGGGAACCCCGAGGTCATCCATCACCTTCAGCGTAAGGCGCGTCTCCGCGTGGAGTGTCGGTCGGGGTCCGCGACGCGGCAAATTGATCACATCGATAGGCCAGAGGATGGGAACCGTCCACGCCAGCGTGTCCCGTACAGCATGCCCTTTGCCAAGAATGCGGCCCTCACGATCCACATCGTAGCCGGACACATTCACGACCTTTGCGTGGATGGGAATCACCGTGTCCGGTTCAATCAGCATTCGATCGAACTTCAGCTCCATCCAGCCTTTACCCACAAAGTGCCCCGGATCCTTGTAGTCCTCGAAGTGTCCGATAAGAAAGCTATCAAAAGGCAATACCGTCCCGCCGTAACGCGAGGAATACTCCGCCTCGCATAGCAGCGGATCACCAACAGAAGTTGTCTTGGAAGATAGCTTGGGCTCGTTCACCGTGCACTCGATCAGCGAACCCGCTGGGATCAGGCGCTCGGCGGAAAACGCGGACCAAGGCATGAGGGAAATCAATGCAACTACGACAAACCAGGCACTCTTCATGAGGGGCCTCCTCACTGGCAGGCTTAAGAGAACCTTACTTCGTCCGATCGGACCGTTTGCCAACTTGCCGCGCGTACGCCGATCACAGACTGGCGATGACACGTGCAGACAGCCTCTCTGCTGCCTGACGCGAAGTCTAGCACGAAATTCGTTGGTGTTGAGGTCTCAGTTCGATGCAATGAAAATATGGATCAACTGAGAGCCGCCGCTTCCAGCGGCTCCCCGCCTGTTACTTGTAGCGCTTTTGATGCCAAATCCACGCCGTGCGAAGAATCTCGTCCAGTTGTGCGTACCGCGGCTTCCAGCCCAGTTCACGAATTGCCTTGTCTGAGGCTGCCACAAGCACCGCAGGATCACCCGGCCGCCGCGGATGCACCTCAGCAGGAATCGGATGCCCGGTCACGCGTCGCGCGGACTCAATCACTTCCCGGACCGTAAATCCTGTGCCATTGCCCAGGTTGTAAACCAGTCGCGCCTTCTCCGCGCCCGGTGTCTCCAGCGCGTCCAGTGCCAGAAGGTGCGCTTCGGCTAGGTCTGACACATGAATGTAATCCCGTATGCAACTCCCGTCCGGCGTCGGATAATCGTCGCCAAAAATCCGTATCGAGGTGCGGCGGCCAAGAGCAACGTCCAGAATCAACGGGATCAGATGTGATTCCGGTTCATGAGCTTCGCCGCGCGTAATTCCATGCGGCCCCTCCGGCGCGCCTGCCACATTGAAATACCGCAAGGAGGCGGAGCGAAAACCATGGATGCGATGAAACCAATCAAGCATCGTTTCCACAAGGAGCTTTGACTCGCCATAAGGATTCGTCGGTTTCAAGCGCGCAGTCTCAACAATCGGCACGGACTCTGGCTCGCCATACACGGCCGCCGTGGATGAGAACACCAGGCGGCGCGGGCCCTCTGCGAGCATCGCCTCCAACAGGGAAAGAGTTGATGCAGTGTTGTTCCGAAAGTAAATCTCCGGCCGCTGCATCGATTCGCCCGCCTCAATGAGCGCAGCAAAGTGCATCACGGCGTCAAAGGGCTTACCGGCCTGGCGAGCCGTTCTGAAAAGGTTTTCAAGCAGACCCCGATCTGCCAGCTCCCCCTCCACGAACCCAACGCCCTCCGGCACAAGATCCCGCCGTCCGTGACACAGATTGTCAAGCACGACCACGTCATGGCCACGCGCGGACAGGAGCTCTGCCACCGTGCCCCCGACATAGCCTGCACCTCCTGTAACCAAAATCTTCACAAAATTCCTATCCTCTCCGAGCGGTTTCCACTACCGTAAGTCTATTACAATAGGAACAGTGGTCCCGGCTTCGGCCTGGTCCCGGTAGACCGTCCTGAAGACGGCACATGAGAAGTTCCCCCTTGGTCCACCAATCAAATGCCTGATCGCCTGGGGCAGTATTGCCGGACTGTGCAGAAGTGCTTCACCGACTGGCATTTGGACCTTAATTGTTTCTGCTCTCATGTCTTGGACTCGCCATGGAGCGTCTGGATGTCCGGGGTTTGTTGCTTCAATCGTTCGACTGTTCCGGTTCGCAGCACCAACAGATCAGCTCGCAAGTGCGCCTGTTCGAGTTCTGCCCTGCCGACATCTTGCCGCGGTCAAGTGCCTGTAGCTCTTCACGATACGCAAATTGCGGTTGAGCCTTTGGCAGTCAGCGCCGTTCAGAATCTAATCCCGGCTCGCGCTCCGCAGCGCAACTGCACATGCATCCAAGTGTTTAGACAAAGAGGTAGCCACTACACTCGTCGCGCGTTGGCCCGATTGCAAAAAAGTTTGGACCAGTCCATTCAGAACCGGGCCTTCCATCGCGTAGAAATGGGCTGCCAGTCTTCAACTCCGGGAGTGGACAATATGGGACCTTTGCGCCAAGATGCACTTGCAGGATTGCAGGGGCAAGCCCTCTTCGACGAAGGGCTCAATCACTCCAAGGGAAGGTGGGTATGCCGTTAAGCCAACCCCCAATTCAGCCGTATCTGGGCCTTCTTCCCGAGCCCGAAGGCAGGTCTGCGTCTTTTATTACGAGCACCGTCGTCAATTTGCTGATTCTCAGCGCCGTCATCTACATCAGTGTGGCAGCGCGGCGCATCATTCAGGAACGTAAATTCGAACAGACAGTCCTGATCTTCCCGACTCCACCACCGCCAGAGGTCAAGATCAAAATCAAGGTGCCGCCACCCATCGTAAAGCCGACGGAGGTTCCGAAGCTGCCCGAGGTCAAGTTGGCAGCGCCGAAAATCAAGAGGCCCGCTCCCGTGGTAAAGCCTGCACTGAAGCCGATCCAGATGGAAGCCAAGGTCAACACGCCGGTCATTCGGCAACCGAAACCGGCCGTCATTCTTGCGCCTCAACCAAAGGCTGCTCTTACAGCAGCGGCACCCGCTCAGGT
>JAJYAE010000208.1 GCA_021779695.1 Acidobacteriota bacterium
CTTCGCAGCAAGCACGGCTTCTTTCTGAACGCCAAGAATTCCCCACAACTGCACATTGCCTTCCCAATCTGCCTTCTGGGCGTGGATCACCGTCACATCCGTCCGCACCGCCGGCGTCGCAGCCAGCACCTCGCCTGTAAACGGGCATGTAATGCTTCGGATCCGGTCATTCACCCGCATGAAATCCGATCCTGTGTAGCCGCGCAGTACGGCAAAGGGCAGATTCGCTGCTCCAGCCACATACGCGTTGGCAAGATCGCTGTGGCTTCGCTCCTCCAGTTCAAGAGGCGCAGGCCAGCCATTCTCGACGGCATCCCGAAACCGGTGCAGAGATCCAACCCCCGGGTTCCCTCCCCATGAGAAGGTCATTTTCCGCGCACATCCCGCGCCAATCATCTGGTCGTAAATCACATCCGGCGTCATGCGGATGAGGGACAAGCCATTGCGTCTCTGGCGAATGATCTCCTGGCCCGCGGCAAACGGTATGAGGTGCGTAAAACCCTCCATCGCAATCGTGTCGCCGTCCTGTACCAGCGCCGCAATTGCCTCCGACAGGCTCGTCCACTCCGCCATCCGGCCTCCATCCACTGACCGTCGCATTATGGACTAGATATACATGCTTGTACAAGATGTGCGATAATCGGCCACCAAAGAAAGGCTCGCCATGCGTGCCGCGCAACCCGCATTCGCTGCTCCGGCAGATGATCAAGCCGCTCCCCTCTCCGCACAAGCCGGCAACCCCGACTTTGTGCTCTCTCTCGCCCGTGGCCTGCGGGTGATCGAGAGTTTCGAAGGACATCCCGATGGCCGCACCATGATTGAAATTGCTCAATCCACAGGCCTGTCGCGCGCATCCATCCGCCGCATCCTGCTCACCCTCGAACTGCTTGGCTACGTAGAGCGCTCGCGCCAGGTCTATCGGCTCAAGACGCAGATTCTGCGCCTCGGCTTCTCCTATCTCTCGTCCTCAACCGTTGTGGAGGCCGCCCAGCCCGTGCTGGAGCGCATCACAGAGAAGCTGCACGAATCTTCGTCGATGAGCATGCTCGACAGCGACCAGATCGTCTACGTCGCCCGCTCCGCGGCCAGTCGCATTCTTGCCGCCGGACTCTCCGTAGGGAGCCGTCTCCCCGCCTATTGCACTTCAATGGGCCGCGTCCTGCTTGCTGCCCTCCCCGATGCGGAACTGCAAGCTTACCTGCGCACGGTAAAGCCCAGAGCCTTTACGCCTAAAACCATCACCCGTGTCACGGCATTAAAGAAGGCCATCCTCTCCGTGCGCAAAGAGGGCTTTGCCATCGTCGACGAGGAATTGGAGGCCGGCTTGCGCTCGATCGCGGTCCCCGTCGTCACGCGCAGCAACCATGTCGTCGCCGCCATCAATGTGGGCACGCACGTGTCTCGCATCGACTACGCAACTCTCATCCATCGCTGTCTTCCCGCCCTGCAGGAAGGCGCCCGCACATTGCGCAGCATCTTGATTTAACCTGCGCGCCGCCAGTCACATGATCCGGTCTTTGAAAAGGAGTCCAACATGCACGCTACCCAACGCGCAGACCACGTCGGCAGTTTTCTTCGGCCTGCTGAACTGCTCGATGCCCGCCGCACCCAGATGCCCAAGGCAGAGCTTCAGGCTTTGGAAGATCGCCACATCCTCCGCATTCTTCAACGGCAAAAGGAGATCGGCTTTCAGGTCTTTACCGATGGCGAACTGCGCCGCTCCAACTTCATGAGCGATTTCACCGATGCCGTCGACGGATTCGACTTTGGCGGCACCGTTGCCCGCGCCTGGCACGACGACGGAGAAAAGACTCACCAGGCCACACCGAGCGTCAGCAGCGTTAATGGCATCGTGACCGGCAAACTCACGCAGCGGCAGCCGCTCACCGGGCGCGAGCTTCCTTTTCTGCGCGCGCATGCACCCGGCCCCATCAAGATCACCCTGCCCAGCGCAACCCAGTTTCCCGCCATCTCCTTCAAACACGGCATCACCGACGCCGCTTACCAGGATCCTTACGCATTGCTCGAAGCCATCACTGAAATCATGGCATCCGACATTCGTACCCTCGCGGCCAGCGGTATCTCGTATCTACAGATCGACGCTCCCCGTTACAGCTACTATCTCGACGCAAAGTGGACCGCGTGGATGCAGAGTGAGCTTCGCGTTGATCCGGCTCAGATGCTCACGGCTTCACTCAAGGCAGACAATGCGTGTCTCGCTGCCGCCGGGCAGCCCGGTGTCACCCGCGCCATGCACCTTTGTCGCGGCAACAACCGCAGTCACTGGTATGCGGAGGGAGGCTATGATGCGATTGCCGAGCGCCTCTTTCACGAACTCGCGGTCGATCGCTTTCTCTTGGAGTACGACGATGAGCGTTCCGGAACCTTTGAGCCGCTGCGTTTCGTTCCAGCGAATAAGACCGTCGTCCTCGGCCTCGTCAGCTCCAAGCGCCCCGAACTTGAAAAGAAACAGGATCTGATCCGACGCATCAACCAGGCCGCAAAGGTTCTACCGCTCGAACAACTGGCAATCAGCCCCCAATGCGGGTTCGCTTCCACCATGGAGGGCAATCTGCTCACTGAGGATCAGCAATGGGCCAAGCTCCAGCTTGTGGTCGAAACGGCACGCGAGGTTTGGGGCTCATGAACGGGCATCGCAATTCCGAGGATTCGACCATGATCGGCAATGCGGCTTCTCCCCGCCTTGAGTATTTATTTGAACTGCGCGTCAGCATCGGTCCAACCTTGGAAATTGCCTCAACACCGTCAGGGCTGCGCCGCACCGTGCCCATCCTCGGTGGCACCTTTTCCGGGGACGGGCTGACTGGCCGCATCTTACCGGGCGGAGCCGATTGGCAACTGGTCGCGCCCGACGGATGCACGTGGGTCGACGCTCGCTATGTGCTCGAGACCGACGATGGAGTGCGCATTGAAGTGCAGAATCAGGGCCTCCGGTATGCGCCATCCGAGGTTTTGAAGCGATTGGAATCGGGCGAACCAGTCTCGCCCGATGCATATTACTTCCGCACCACGCCGCGCTTCTTTCCGCCCCCAGGCAGATATCAGCCGTTGGGCCGCTCCGTCTTCGTCGGCTCCGGCGAGCGCTACGCCGATCTTGTTGTCGTCCGCGTCTGGAGAGTCCATTAAGAATCACGCAGCATCGCTGATGGCCAGGCTGCACCAAATTTCCCGAGCACGGGCCAGATTCCAGACCAGAGTGTCCCAGCAGCGGCGCGCGCGCCGCGCAGGCAAATCAGAATATCCTGTAAGAGATTGATTCTATTTGGCGTCCCCGACGGGATTTGAACCCGTGTTATCGCCGTGAAAGGGCGGTGTCCTAGGCCGGGCTAGACGACGGGGACGCGCGGTTGGTGGCAGGGAAACCCGACGGCAGCCGGATGCGACCATCTTCAGGCTATCAACTCGCAAAGAGGCTGTCAAAGTTGGATCGCCAAGCTCGGCACCGATCCTCGACGAACCACGGCGGCAACGTAACTCTCTTTGTCCCCTCATCCGGCCACCGGGTCTCGAACTGCCTTCGTCCAGCGTGTCGCTGCCAGCCCTGTTCAGTTCATCCAGAACTCAGAAACAGCGCCGAGCAATAAGACAATTAACCCGAAAGCCCCGCCCGGTGAACAAATGCGCTAAATCGCTTTGTTGCTTTACGCTCATTTGCCAATATTTTGCGACAATTGCGAAAGGGAACTCGTCCAATAGAAGCATGCGTATCGGCTTGATGAGACCGTGTCCGTTTCCGTGCTCCCTGTACAACGGGATTGCACCGCGAATGGATCGCGCATCAACGCCTGTTTCCGCCGGTGCAGTCCGGCGATAATGGCGGGCTATTCACGCACCGCTGCTGTTCCAAGGGAAGAAGGGGCTAGTGAATTACTCGATTTTGAAGCGAATCTCCGTGCCTGCCATCGCGGTGGTGCTCATCCTCACGGCTAGTGGCTGCCAGCAGAACAAGGTCGCCCAGGCTGCGGGTCCGCGCATGCAGGGCATGCCCGTCAAAACGGCCACGATTTCTTTGGCCCCGGTTGCGCAAAGTAGTCAGTACGTGGCCACGATCAAATCGCGTCGCTCGGCCACCCTCCAGCCGCAGGTGAGCGGCAAGCTGACCCAGATTCTCGTGCGCTCGGGTGACCACGTCGCGGTCGGCCAGCCGCTCATGACCATCGACTCGCAGCCTCAGATGGCTACGGTCCAGGCCCAGCGCGCGACCGAGCAGCAGAAGAAGGCGCTCTTCGATTACAACACCATTGAGCTTGACCGGCAGCGCAAGCTCTTCGCCGCAGGGGTCACCAGCCGCGACGTGCTCGATCAGGCTGAACAGGCCTACAGCAACTCCAAGGCCGACTACGAGTCCTCCGTCGGACTTCGCAAAACGCAGGAAGAGCAACTCGCCTATTACACCATTCGCTCGCCCTACAATGGCGTCGTCGGCGATATCCCGGTCCATGTCGGCGATTATGTTTCGTCCTCCACCATCCTCACCACCGTCGATGAGGCCGGCGATCTCGAAGCCTACATCTACATCCCGACCGACCGCTCCAGCCAGGTCAAGCGTGGCCTCGGCGTCGAAATCTACGACACAAATGGGAAGCTGCTGGAAAAGACGGCCATCGACTTCCTCTCTCCGCAGGTTGATCCCAATATGCAGGGCATCCTCGTCAAGGCGCCCGTGCATTCCACTTCGGAGATCATGCGCAATGCGCAGATGGTCAAGGCCACCGTCATCTGGAGCACCGCGCCAATGCCTGTCGTGCCGGTCCTGGCAGTTACGCGCCTCGGCGGTCAAAGCTTCGTGTTTCTCGCCAAACAGGCCAACGGCCACACCATTGCCATGCAGGTTCCTGTCACTCTGGGCGACACCGTGGGTAACTCCTACGCCGTCCTCGCCGGGCTTCAGGAGGGCGATCACGTCATCGTCTCCAGCACGCAATTCCTCGTCAACGGAATGCCTGTCATGCCAATTGGCGCATAGCAAAGCCGTTTTCTTTACCGCCCTCCTGCAGGGTTTCGAGCGGAACCGTAACGCCACGTCCGCTGCCAACACATAGGAAAGAAGGCCCCTCTTGTTTGTTGATTTCTTCATTCACCGGCCTGTCTTCGCAACGGTCTGCGCGCTGCTCATCATCCTCGCCGGCGCCATTTCCATTCCTTCGCTGCCCGTAGCCATGTATCCGGCTCTCGCGCCCCCCATGGTGGGCGTCACCAGCAACTACGTCGGCGCCAACGCGGACACCGTCGAAAAGGCCGTCACCATCCCTCTTGAAGAAGCCATCAATGGCGTCGAAGGCATGCGCTACATCAGCTCTGCCAGCACCAACAACGGCACCAGCCAGATCTCCGTCACCTTCCAGACCGGTTATGACCTCAACATTGCCGCAGTCGACGTGCAGAATCGCGTCGCCAGCGTCACCGGCCGCCTTCCCGCTGCCGTCAATGCAACCGGCATCAACATCAGCAAGGCCAACAGCAACTTCGTCTTTGGCGCAGGCTTCTTCACGCGTGACGGCCGCTACTCCAACGAATTCATCTCCAACTACCTCGACGTCTACGTGAAAGACGCAATCAAGCGCGTCCCAGGCGTCGGCGACGTTGAGATTTTCGGCGAGCGCAAATACGCCATGCGCATCTGGCTTGATCCCGTAAAGCTCGCAGCCAATGGCCTCACCGCCGTCGATGTCGTCAACGCTCTCGCCGAGCAGAACGTCGAGATTCCTGCGGGACAGCTTGGACAGCCGCCTTCGGATTCCAGTCAGGCCTATCAGATTCCCGTGCGCGTCATCGGCCGTCTGAGCAGCCCCGAAGAGTTCGAGAAGATCATCGTCAAGAACAGCCCCAATGGCGTCGTTCTCCTCAAAGACGTCGGCCGCGCCGTCGTGGGCGCTGAGGATTACAGCTCCAGCCTCAAGTACAACGGCCATCCCGCACAGGGCATTGGAGTGCAGCAGCTCTCCAGCGCCAATGCTCTGGAAGTGGATGCGCAGGCCAAGGCTGTCCTCAGGGAACTCTCGAAGAGCTTCCCCCCAGGCCTCGAATACGCAATCGCATTTGACTCCACCACCGTCGTCGGCGACTCCATCCGGGAAGTACTCGTCACGCTCGCTGAAGCCATCGCCATCGTCATCATCGTTATCTTCCTCTTCTTGCTTGACTGGCGCGCCACCATCATCCCGGCCGTCACCATTCCCGTTTCGCTCATCGGCACCTTCGCCTTCATCAAGGCCTTCGGCTTCTCCATCAACTCGCTCACGCTCTTCGGCATCACGCTCGCCACCGGACTCGTTGTCGACGACGCCATCGTCGTCATCGAGAATGTGCAGCGCCACATCGCCATGGAGCACTCCGATCCGCACGAGGCCACCTCGCGCGCCATGGGAGAGGTCACCAGTGCTGTCATCGCCACCTCCCTCGTACTCATCGCCGTCTTCGTGCCTGTGTCCTTCTTTCCCGGCACAACCGGTATCCTTTACCGCCAGTTCTCGCTTACCATTGCCTTCTCCATCGCCATCTCCGCTTTCAACGCGCTGACTCTCTCGCCGGCGCTTTCCGCTCTCTTCCTGCGCGGCGAAGAAGCACGCCCTCATCAGCTCGACTTCCTTCACATCCGTCCCGTTTCCCGCGCATTCGCATCCTTCATTCATGGCGCTGACCACTTCATCGAGTGGCTCGGCAAGTCCTATGCAAAGGCCATCCACGTCGCGCTTCGCTTGCGCTTCCTGCTGCTTGCCCTCTTCCTGATTGGACTCGGCTCCACTGTCTGGCTCTATAAGCATGTCCCCACAGGCTTCATCCCGCAGGAGGATCAGGGCTTCCTGATGGGCATCGTGCAGGCGCCCCCTGGTTCGTCGCTCGCCTATACTTCGGCCCTCTCTGATCGCGCTTCCGCCATCATCGGAAGCAACTCTGACATCCAGGGCGCATTCGCCGTCACCGGCTTCAGCTTCTCAGGTGGCGCTTCCAACCAGGGCATGATCTTTATCAGCACCAAGCCCGCCGACCAGCGCCGCGGCAAAGGACACTCCGCCGCCGACATCGTCCACGACCTCGCGCCCAAGCTTCAAAGCCTCATGTTTGCCCCCAACGGCGGACTCGTCGCCGTCATTCAGCCGCCGGCCGTGCAGGGCGTCGGTAGCTATGGCGGCTTCCAGTTCATGCTTCAGGACACCGGCATCAACACCCTCTCTGACCTCGACCGCGTCGCTCACCAGATCGTCAACGGGGCGCGCGCACGCCAGGACCTTACCGGCCTGATTACCACGTTCTCGGCAAACGATCCTCAGGTCCTCGTCACCATCGATCGCGAAAAGGCCAAGGCTCTTGGCATTCCTCTCGCCCAGATCACCACCACGCTCGGCGTCTACATGGGGTCGCAATACGTCAACGACTTCGACTTCAACAACCGCACCTATCGAGTTTATGTTCAGGCCGACCAGGGATTCCGCCGCACCCGGGGAGACCTGCACAGCTATTACGTCCGCGCCGATAGCGGCCAGATGATTCCTCTCGACAACCTCGTCACCGTCACAGAGAGCTCGGGTCCGCCCGTCATCTCTCACTACGACCTCTTCCGCTCCGTCGAGATCGATGGCTCCCCCGCGCCCGGCTACAGCTCCGGTCAGGCCATCACCGGCATGGAAGATCTGGCTAGACAATTCATGATGCCCGGCATGCGCTATGAGTGGACCGGCCTCACGCTCGATGAGATCGAAGCAGGCGGCAAGGCCGTCCTCATCTTCGGCCTGGGAATCCTCGTCGTCTATCTCACCCTCTCGGCGCAATACGAGAGCTTCGCGCTGCCCTTCATCATCCTGCTGGCCGTGCCCATGGCCGTTCTCGGCGCGCTCGGCTTTGTTTCCCTCCGTGGACTCTCCAACGACGTCTACTGCCAGATTGGTCTCGTCATGCTCATCGGGCTCTCTGCGAAAAACTCCATCCTCATCGTCGAGTTCGCCGAGCAGTTGCGCCGCAAGGGCCGTTCCATC
>JAJYAE010000209.1 GCA_021779695.1 Acidobacteriota bacterium
GAAGACAAGGGCAGCCTGATGCTGCGTTACGCGATGACCAACAACCGCGCGGTGAATGATGCGTTCCATCTGGACGACCTGACCGACCTGAGCGCTCGCGGCTCTGCCTTCTACGACGACAACAGCGTGAACGCGGCGTGGAATCGGTCCATTTCATCAGAGCTTGTGAATCAGATGGTTGCTGAAGTGGCGCAGCGGCGCGTGGCGCTGCGAACGGGATCGCAGAATGGACCTGGCGTGACGATAGCGGGCATCGCGGACTTCGGCACGCCGTTGGCCGGCAATAGCCGCCGCTACGAGACGCATGTGGATGTGAGCGACGCGCTGATCCGCCAGCACGGCACACACCTGATGCAGGCTGGAGTTGCCTTCAGCTACATTGGATTGCGCGCGGCGAATCGTGACGGCTTTGGCGGCTTGTATGTCTTTCCCTCTGTCGCCGCACTGGCGGCTGGTCAGGCGGATTTCTATACGCAGAGCTTCGGCAACCCGAATACGAACTTCGCCGAACTGCGCAGCGTTGCCTATGCGCAGGACCACTGGACTGCGCTGCGCAGCCTGTCTTTGGACTATGGCCTGCGCTATGAGGACAACCGTCTCCCCTCGCCGATTCCAAATCATGCGCTGAACTTCAGCCCGCGAATTGGGTTTGCCTGGTCTCCCGACAAGCAGTGGGTGATACGCGGCGGGTTCGGCATGTTCTATGACCGCTATCTGTTGGGAACGATCAACCGCATGGAAGAGATGAATGGCACGCGCGCTGTGCAACAGGTGGCAGAGGGAAGCGATGCAGCGGCACTGTATCAGCAGGGAAATTTCTTCACCACGCCGCATACATCGATTGCACCAAGCATCTGGCAAGCGCAGAAGTCGCTCGCCAATCCTTACGCGGAGACGGCATCGCTCGGCGTCGAGCGATCCTTGCCGGATGCGTGGACGGTCAGTGCGGAAGTTCGCTCGGTGCATGGAGTGAAGATGGGCCGCACGGTGAACAGCAATCTGCTGCCGCCAGTGCTTCTCACCGCGAGCAATGCCGGAAGCCTCGGCATACCCAACCCCACCCCGCAGCAGATGGGGCAACTGGTCTTTGGACCGCAGCGCGTGAACCCTGCGTATGACGCGATCAACCAGTTTCAGACGGAAGCAAGCTCAAGCTACAACGGCGCAACCGTGACGGTGAATCGGCAATTCACCGAGGATTTGGAGCTGATGGCAGGCTACACCTTTGCGAAGACCATCGACGATGCATCCTATGACACAGAGCAGCCGCAGAATCCGTTTGCGCTGAGAAATGAACGCGGCCTCTCGCTCGAAAATCAGCGGCAACGCTTCGTGCTGAGCGGACTGTGGGTGCTGGGGCCCGACCTCGATGATCCGCAGGATGCGGCCAAGGCTGCCCACCCGAATGCCTTCGAGAAGCTGGTCTATGGGCTCGAGTTTGCGCCGATTCTCTCCGTCGGCAGTGGATTCCCTGACAATCCGTTGACGGGCGTCGACAGCAATCGCGAACACATCGATCCATTTGCGGCGCGCCCACAGGGCCAGGCACGCAACAGCCTCACGACTCCATCGACTGTGAACTTCGATCTGCGCGTTCTCAAGATGGTGCCCATCTGGCGCGGTCATCTGGATATTGTTGCCGAGTCTTTCAATCTGCTCAACCGGCAGAACGTGGAGATGATCAATCCGGTCTTTGGTTCAGACCTGACTCCGGCACCTGGATGGACCATGCCCCTGCAGGAGTCCGACGCACGGCGAGTGCAGTTCTCGCTGGACTACGAGTTCTGAAGTGTGCGCAACGTGGGCCTCAACCGCTGAGGCCCACGTTGTAACGCGGCCATTGGGCACGGATGGAGTGATGATCGACGACGGGCGGCTTTTCGCACTCGCAGGCAATTACAGTAACAGGATCGTCCGGCGCGAGCGCGGGCAGGCCTGTGATGCGCAGGGATAACGCGTCCTGCTCGAATGCGAGGGGCTGCCCCGTCTTGAGCAGCTTTGCCGAAAGCACCTTTGCCTCCACTCCGCCGACGGCTACGACGGTGGGAGGATCAAAGAACTTGAGCCATTGCGCAGCGGGCGTGCCTGCGGGCCAGAAGTAGACGTGAATGTAGAGCGTGTTGTCCTTCCGCGTGAAGTTGGTGTAGTTACCGAAGCTCTTGGCGGCGCCGCCCTGCGTGCCATAGATCGACTCTCCGTTGACGGAAAGCCACCGGCCGACGGAGTCGAGGATGCGCATGGACGCAGTTGGCACAGTGCCGTCTGGCTCCGGGCCGATGTTTAGCAGGTAGTTGCCGCCTTGTTGCGCGCACGTGGCGAGGTCGTTGAGGATGCGGCGCGGCGATTTCCATTCCACGTCCGATCGCTGATAGCCCCAGCCCAGGTTCATCGTTTCGCAGGACTCCCAGGCGCGTTTATCGGCCTGGATCTTGTGCTCCGGCGTGGAGAAGTCGCCATCGAGGCCGTTGCGATTGTTGACGATGATGTCGGGCTGAAGCTCGAAGACCATGCGGTTCATGCGATCAGCTTCCCACTGCTCGGGTGTGAGTGGTTGGGCGACGTCGTACCAGAGAATGTCAATCTTGCCGTAGTTCGTCATCAGCTCGCGGATGAGACCGTGCGTGTAGGCGACGAATCGTTTGCGCGCGGCTTCGTCAGTGGCGCAGAGAATGCCATCGGGATGGTGCCAGTCCATCAGCGAGTAGTAGAAGCCGATGCGCATGCCGGCAGCGCGCGCCGCATCAACATACTCGCGGACGAGATCGCGGCCCGGGCCGGTCTTCGCGGCGTTGTAATCAGTGAGCTTTGTATCCCACAGGCAATAGCCTTCGTGGTGCTTGGTGGTGAGCACCATGTACTTCTGCCCGGCGCGTTGCGCAAGGCTGACCCACTCCTCGGCAAAGCCCGCTTTCGGCTTGAAATGCCGCGTGAGGATTTCGTACTGCGGAATGGGAATGCCCTCCGACTCCATCACCCATTCCTGCTGGCCAATCACGCTGTAGAGTCCGAAATGGATGAACATGCCGAACCGTGCGGCCTGCCACCAGGCAAGGCGGCGTGCGCGCGATTCTTCCTGATAGGGCAGCTTGCCGTGCTCGGTCGTGAGCGGGTTTGCACCGGCTTCCTGCGCGCCGGCAGCCACAGAGGGAGCGAGCGCGGCAGCCGTGGCGGCTGCAGAGGCCTTGAAAAACGAGCGGCGCGAGATTGCATCGAAAGCCATTCTTTCCTCCGCGTGGAAAGTGAATGGTAGCAAAGTTGGAGCGCGATGGAGAGTGCGTTGAAAGGTGTCATGGCATGCGTCGATCTGCGCACGAGAAATGCGCGAGTGACCCGTGCGGACGCGCTTGACACAGCAGGATGCAGGACCGGGATAATCGAGGCCATGCGATGGTTGGGTTTGGTCACGTTGGCAATCTGTGCGGCAGGCGCCGGAGCGCAGCAGGCGGTGCAGTTGCCGCAAGCCGCTCAGGAAAGCAGCACGAATGGTGTTCCTTTCCGGTTTGTCTCTGATGGGCCCAAAGGGCCGGGCTGGTCGAGGCCGGACGAGATTACGCGAGTGTACTTCCACGAAAACCTGACCGCTCTGTTTGAACGGTCGCTGCGACTGGACGGCGACATCCCCGACCGGACGACGCTGCGGTGGATTTTCACGGGCCCGCATGCGGGATTTACGGTTGAATTGACATCCAGCTCAATCCGGATAGCGGAACGCTACTACGACTCGATGGGGCTCTACGAGGGCCAGGGAAATTATCCGGCGAAGGATGTCTTCGCGCTGCAGCGGCAGTTCACCGGAGAGGCGCGCACAGTCACGGTGATTGCGGATGCGCATCTGGCGGTTCGGGTGCTTGTGAATGGCGTGCAGCTTCTGGAGGCGCCGCTGCTTTTTGATGTGACTCGCCATCAGTTGATGTATGCCGCGCCGCGCACGGCGCACCTGGTGGTGGAAGGCACGATGAGCGAGCCGGACGCGAAGAAAGCGGCTGTGACCATCCGCCCGGCTGAGGTGCATCAGACCATGCTCGGCTTTGGCGGCAGCCCGAGCATTGTTGCGTATACGGAGTTAAGCGACGAGGGCAAGCGGCAGTACTGGGACCTGCTGAAGCGCTACAACCTGCTTCTCTTCCGAGAATATCCGATGGGCAGCCAGCTCAAACCAGACTTGAGCAACCTCGAAGATTTGCACGATGCCACGCCGCACTACTATGGCGACAACTTTCCCAACAGCGAATTGTCGAGCTTTGAGTACAGCAAGCACGCTCTGGCGCTGGGCGGAGACGTGATCTACGAAATGTGGGCGCTGCCATCGTGGGCGATGGAGAACTACAAGGGACCCGATGTGGTGGATACGTGGCATCGGCAGGTGAAGCTTGTTGCGAAGCCGGACGCGTATGCGCGCATTGTGGTGGAGTATTGCCGCAAGGCAAAGGCGGCTACAGGCGCTGCGCCACAAATTGTCGGCATCCAGAATGAGGTGGATGAGCCGCCCGCTGTGTTTGACGCGATGGTGACTACGCTGCGCCGCGCGCTGGACGAAGCAGGATTTCAAACGACGCGCATCCACATGGCCGATGCGAGCTATATGTTTCTCGGCGTCCGGCGGGCAGAAGCGCTGAAGAAGGATCCGAACGCATGGAAGGCCATCGACTACACGGCGACGCATGAGTATGACTTCCAGGAGTTCATGGCGAATCCGGACCTGTATGACACCCGTATGCGCGCGATGCACGAGGCCAGCGACGGCAAGCCATTTCTGGCCACGGAGATTTGCATCAACGATCCGCATTATCAGGAGCTCTCATACCGGATTGCGCTGCAGACTGCACAGCTTTACCACAAGAACCTGACCGAGATGGATGCCGAGGCGCTGATGTACTGCTGGTTGCTGCTGGATGTGGAGCAGCCGAGCTTTGCGGGCTCTCGTTCGCTGCTTGCGCCGGACCGTATGCGCGGGTGGATTCCAGTCGCGACGAGCTTTCAACTTCGCGTGATGGGAGCGTATAGCCGGCATGTTCTGAAGGGAATGCAACGCATCGGGGCAGCAAGCGATGACAGCGATCTGTTGACCACCGCCTTTGCTGGCGACGACGCGGAGACGCTGGTGATGCTGAACCGCGCAGCCACGCCGAGGCGCGTGTCGATTGCCGGTGCGCGGCACGCATGGGTGGAGATGGAGCGCACGGGACTGGAAGAAGAGAATGCCGTGTCCGCGGTGCCGAGTGAAATTGTGGTGCAGCCGGGCGAGATTGTGGTGCTCTCCACGCATAAGGCGGATGCGCCCGGAACGAAGTAAGTCATTGGATCAGCGCAGCGCGTGCGTGCCATGCGGCTGGAGTATTGAGGCCTGCGTTCAGCGGATGTGTGGGACGAGGTGAAAGGTGAGTTTCAGAATGCGAGCAGCATGGGGATGCATCATTGCGATGACCGCGATGGCTGCATCGGCGCAGGTGGTCATTGACCATCGCTGGTCCAATACAGATGCGCAGAGCCTGATTGGCCTGCCGATGGGTAGTCACAAGACCATTGTGGACAAGCGGGGAAACCTGAAGTGGTCGCAGTGGAGCCTGAAGCGCAAGCCGCTGGACACGCCGATTGGCTTCAGCAGCCAGATGGATGGCGAACTTGCGATTGAGGCATTTGCTGGTACAGAAGCTTTCGCGATGAAGAGCCAGGAGCTGTATCGCGGGCGCTATCCGTTCATCGAGTCGAAGCTTATCGCGGGCAGTCTTCAACTCGACGAACTGGCCTTTGCGGTGGATCCGGCAGCGAAAGCGGGTGAGCTTCCGACAGCAACCTCGGGTGCGAAGGGTCTGGACGTAGTGCGGCTGACGTTGAACAACGATGGTTCGCGGGCGATGGAGGTGACGCTGAAGCTGAGCGGTCGCGAGCGCAACCTGCCGGGGCATGTGGTGAACCGCATCCTCGAAAACGGGGCGGGTGAGGATGTGGCGCTGGTGACGGAGACTGCTGGTGCATTGGCCACTGCGGAAGATCGCGGTCTGACACTCGCGCTGCATTGCACGCTGCCTGCGCACGGGACCAGAACCCTGAGTGTTGAAGTTCCGTATGAATGGCCGGCAGCGCGGAATGCGGAGTTATCCCAAGAGGACTCCGCGCAATTATTACAACAGGCCGTGGCGCAGTGGGACGCACTGTGGGCGCGTGCGACGAAGATTGATTTTCCGCAGCAAGAGCTGAGCGACTTTTATGATTCCTCGCTGGCGTATGTTCTGATCCTGACTGAGTATGATGCGCGCGGCGACTTGTGGACGCTCGATGGGCCGGCGGTCTACCGGCAATACTGGGGGCGCGGCGAATACTTTCAGGCGCGCGCGCTGGAGACAGGTGGATTTCTGCGGCCTGCGCGCGAGAGCGTGGAACATGCCTTTCACATCATGAACGATGACGGCGAGTGGGACGGCCCGCCGACGAGCGGCTGGCCTGCCTGGGACAATGCGGGCGGCAACGTTGCGGCGGTGTGGGACTACTACCTCTTCACTCGCGACAAGCAATGGCTTACGGAGGCCTATCCTTACATGGTGCGTGCGTCGGAGTGGATTCGCGATCATCGCGAAGAGAGCACGCTGGAAGGTGTGAGCGGCGTGCCGGAGGGCGCGCGGCCGGTGCGGCGAATGATTCCGTCCCACTGCAGGCCGGAGCCGGATCCGGCGCTGCAGCCGGGCGAGAAGCCGTACTGGTATGGGCTGTTGCCGTGGAGCTATGGCGACTCGGGGCTGCCGGAAGGTCACTCGTTCTCGCACAACTTTCTTGCGGCGTATGCGGAGCGCGTGACAGAGGATGCCGCGCAGACGCTGGGGCATGCGAACGATGCGGCATGGCTCGCGAAGGAGTATGCCGCGTACACAGCAGCGATTCACGAGAGCGTGCGACGGGCGGTGACGCTCGAAAAGGAAGCGCCGCCGTATCTGCCGGCGATGCCGACCTATCCAGAGGGCGCGTATTCGCAGACGTTTCTTGCGGTGTATCCCACGCAGATCTATGCGCCAGGCGACCCGCTGGTGACGGGGCTCATTGCGCGCATGGAGCGCGAAGAGAAGCAGGGGCTGCCGACCAACGTGGCGTGGGCCGGGCCGGCGGGCGTGTGGGCGGGCGAGTCCATGAACATGGCGGAGACCTACCTGCTGCGCGGCGAAAAAGATAAGGCAGTCAACATGCTGGTAGCAGCGCTCAATCACAGTTCCACCACGAAGGTGTGGAAAGAGGAGATTCTGGTAGACGTGAGCCTGCCGCGCGCGTGTAACACGCCGCATAGCAAGCACAGCAACCAGGAAGGCACGGGCGATATGCCCGAGGCGTGGGCCAATGCAAACCTGGTGCTGTTTTTGCGTGACATGCTGGTGAATGAGCGCGAGGGCACGCTGCACATGCTGGCGGGGCTCCCCGCGGACTGGGTTCCGGTGGGCAAAGCTGTGACGGTCGATGATGCGCCGGTGACGACTGGGGGAACGGTGAGCGTGCGCGCGGAACGCGTGACTGCGAAGCGATGGACGATTGCGATTGATCCGCATGGCGTCTCACGCGCGCTTGTGCTGCATGTGCCGCTGGAGCCAGGGCAGCAGGTACGTGCAATCCGCGTGGATGGGCACGCTCTTGCGGCGAGCGCGGAGCCTGCGCTCACAGTGACACGGCCAAGCGCGGTGGAGGTGGAGATCGAATGAAGCGCAGAGTGTTTTTACGCACAGCGGGATGCGCGTTTGCTTCCGTCGTGGCCGTGCCGCGATGGCTGCATGCGCAGAGCGCGGGCGAATCTTTGACGGCGAAGGTCGATGTGCGGGATGGTGCCTTGCTCGCGACGTTGCCCGCGGACTTTACGGGGTTGAGCTATGAGTCGGCGCAACTGGCGAATCCGGGGTTCTTCGCCACGGAGAACGCCGCACTGATTGCGCTCTTTCGCGAGCTGGGCAGCGAGGGCGTGCTGCGGATCGGTGGAGGGACGAGCGAGTTCACTGCGTTTACGACCGATGAGTCAAAGG
>JAJYAE010000210.1 GCA_021779695.1 Acidobacteriota bacterium
ATCACGCCGGCAGGCGGTAAGCTCTGGCGCTTGAAGTACCGCTTTGGTGGTACTGAGAAGTTGATGGCCCTTGGCCGTTATCCCGAAATATCCCTCGCTGACGCCAGGGAGCGCCGCGACATGGCCAGGAAGCAGCTCGCTCACGGCCTCGATCCGATGGCCGAGCGAATGGCCAAGAAGACCGCCGCGATCGCGGCAACGGAACACACCTTCGAGAAAATCGGTGAGCTGTGGCTGGAACACTGGCGTGGCAATAAGAGCGCCCGCCATGCCGCAACCACTCAGAACCGCCTGAAGGGGAATGTCTACCCTGTCCTGGGGAGTCGCCCAATTGCGGCAATCGAGCCGATGGAATTGGTTCAGCTCGCCAAGGGGATTGAGAGCCGCGGCGCCTCGGATATGGCCAGACGAATCCTGCAGATCCTTGGCATGGTCTTTCGCTACGCTGTGGCGCATGGTTACAGCAAGCGCAACCCTGCTGTCGAGATTAAGCCTGCGGACATTCTGAAGCCGACCCGGAAGACCAACATGGCGCGCATCGATGCAAAGGAACTGCCGGCGTTATTGCGTGCGATCGAAGTCTACGAGGGCCGGCAGTTAACTCGCCTTGCGATGAAACTGATGGCCCTTACATTTGTCCGAACCAGCGAATTGATTTGCGCCCAGTGGGAAGAGTTCGACATCGAGGGGCGGCGTTGGTCGATTCCCGCGTCTCGCATGAAAATGCAGTCGCCGCACATCGTGCCGTTGTCCTCGCAGGCAGTCGAGATCCTCCAGCTACTGCAGGAACTCTCCGGCTACGAAGCGTTGGTCTTTCCTGGCGAGCAGAACTCCAAGAAGCCAATGTCGAATATGACAATCCTCAAGGCGCTCGAACGGATGGGCTACAAGGGCCGAATGACTGGCCACGGGTTCCGCGGCCTCGCATCAACAATTCTGCACGAACAGGGCTATAACCATGAGCACATTGAGCTGCAGCTTGCACATGCTCCGCGCAATGAGGTTTCAGCCGCCTATAACCACGCTCTCTACCTGGAGCCGCGCGCCAGAATGATGCAGGACTGGGCGGACTTCTTGGATAAAGTGAGACGAGGCGGCAAACTGTTGTCGTTCGCCGTACAGGCATGATCGTTTGTTCGCTGATGCCACGCAGGGCGCACATTCTGAGCCAACCAACGCTCAAGCGATTTGGGAGATCTGCCGATAAGAATCGATTGGTGCGTACGCAAGCGCTTGCGTGTCGCGTAGCGAAACATCCGAGTACTTGCGCACGTGGAATCACCGATACGTTGAATGCGATAGTTCAAACCACAGCTAAGCGCTCTCGAGGGGAGAGGACCATGGGCAGACCAAATAACGATTTGATCAACGATTTCAAAATGCGACTTGAGTGGTTTTCGGTTGACAGATATGACGGGCTAGCCCAATTAGACATGCTCGATTGGTTCAAGCAGCTTGAGGTACGCCGCTCGCTTTATCAGAGGCTCACTGAGGAGTTTCCACATTTTTTCAAATCGGGAGTCGAACGCCCTATGATCTGGGGCACTGCGGAGAACTTTCTCGTAGATATCGAAGAGAATCCGATCCTGAATTTTGATGAAGGGAATTGGTTTGATTCCGAGATTCCCCGGCTCAAAACGCCAGTGCACTCGACGACCATCGAGGAGTTCTATTTGGGCGAGCTTGCTGCAAAACAATCGAGGATCGCCCAAGCCAGGCGATTTTTCGACAAGGTTGGCGAGCTGAGATATGAAATATGGCGCGATGGTCGCAGGCTCGATTTTTTTGGATGCGCAAAAGACATAGCTTCGACCATTACTAGCGAGGTGCTGCTCTCAGGCGACACAGCAGATTTGACTATTTGGGACTTGGGCATCGAAGACGGCCCTTCAGAGGAGCACTTCTTTGACGAGGACTTTACCATTAGGGGATGGGGTAAATCTCCGCTGCACGAGCATCTTGGCTTGAAAGATGTCGGAATTCTGAGCATAGATCTGAACGCTGCAGAATCAGTCTTGGTGGAGCACTTCAAAGCAGCGGCCAACCGGCTAAAAACCGAACAGCAGAAAATACGCGCCGAAAAGCTGAATCCTGCGGACTGGGTTCGCTGTGGTCTGCTTCCGTATATCGACCTCGAATTGTGGAGACTCACTAAGGCACTCCCCAGGTATGGAGAGGCGGTAGAGGCAATTCCTGATCCATTGATCAGAGACTTGATCCTGAGGGAGGATGACAGCGAGGACTCAAAATTCGCTTCCACCGAACATACGATACGAACAGTCACACGGGATTACTTCAACCGCATGTTCGCTGCTCATTCGAGCCTATTCGCCCTCCTGCAGAGTGAAGCCGCCGCACAATTTCACAACGCCGGCGTAACACCTCGCTTCCACCGCTATAAGCAGAGGAAACGCCTCAGCGACAGGAAGAAAAAAACAAAACTGCAAAAGGTCCTGTAAAAATTCAGCGCGGCTTGCATGATTGTGCCATCACGTCCAGTGAGGTACATGCATGCACAAGAGAATACTCCGGCTTCCAACTGTACTCGATCGGACCGGGTTGTCACGCAGCACAGTCTACCAGCGCGTCGCTGAAGGCAGATTCCCAAAGTCAGTTTCGCTCGGTGCGAGAGCGGTTGGATGGGTGGAAGCTGAAGTCGATGAATGGATCGCCCACCAGATTGAACAGAGCCGCGAATTACGGGACGTACAGACGGCGTGATTCCCGTCTCGTCCATTCGCATCCCGGGGCTCGATGAACTCCAGTACAGGTCTCCTCCTGCGTCCGGGCGCATTTCCAGTGCTCGCGATTACTTGTACGAGAAGCACGCGGCTGACGTTGCCTTCATCAATGATCTCGCCGCGGTTCGGGAGCAGGCAGAGAGCGGAAGCATCGTTGACGACAAATGGATGTACCTGGTCAAGGCCCTCCTTGCATGTCCCCTTCCTTATCGGCCGACTTCTAAACGGCAGATAACCCGCCGCACGCGCTTTGATGGGAGGTGGATTTCCATCACATACACTGCATGCCGACCAAACATCGCAATGCCCTACGGAGCCGATGCCAAATTGATGCACTGGCTATTCGATCGAGGCCTCCGGCAAGCACGCGAATCTAAGGAATTCGGAGCCCGCGAAAACCGCGTCATACCCTTTCGCTCGACCAATCAGTATCTGATGGATTGCGGGATGTGCCGCAGTAGTGAGAACTACCAGACGGTGAGTGCCGGCTTTCGGCGTCTGACCGGCTTAGCCATCACGGTCGAAATTGAAGCCGAAGGCGTGGAAGCCGGTGCGATCATTCCCCTTCTCGACAGTTGGCGTTTGCCGAAGTCAATCGATCAACATTCCAAATCGCTTCAGCAGCCATCTGGGGATGACTATGGGTTCGTGTTAAGCAAAGAACTCTATGAGCACGGTCGCAAACACAGCGTGCGGATTCCTCGCCAGATTTGGCGCCTTCTAAAAGGAAAGCCGAGGAAGGCAGCAATTCTCCTTTGGCTATACGTGCGCGCCTGGGCCGCCGAGAGCGAAAGTAAGGTCAAATGGGAGGTTCTTCGCGATCAACTCTGGTATGACGAATCGAATCCTCGCAGGCTCCCTCTTCAGGTAAAAGACACAATCGTTCTCCTGCGCCTAATGTGGCCGGGGGCGAACGTTCGGCCGGAGGCGGACGGAGTCGTATTCGGTAAGGCCATTTCCTACCTCATCCCCGTCGATCAGGGTAAGAATCGTGTTCAACGAAAGCGCTTAGGTTATTAGCAGGACATGTGGTCCCGAATCCAAGGGATCTTCGGCCGACAGGGGACGTCGCAAGCGCAATCACTCAAAAAAGCTCTTTAGTTCAGTTCAAGGCTCATCGCGGCCTCCAAGGGCGTCATATTGGGGGTCATATTGTTTGTTTCTATAACGTTAAAGGGGCGAGCGTTCGCTCGCCCCTTTGAACGTTAAGGAGGAAGGCGATGAGGAGATGGGAGCGGCTACTGGACTTATATATGGAGGAGTACCGGGCACGTGGAGTCAGCGAGGCATCGATTTCTTGTACCGAGTCCCGGCTGGAGAGATGGGGCCGTTGGCTGAAGAAGCGCCGCCCGCGGGTTTCGATCGAAGAGATCGGCGTAGATTTGATCACCAACTACATTGCATCGTGTGCCAGTTTTCGATCGAAGGCGACGGTCTACGGAACCTTGAGCACGATGCGCGGATTCGGGGACTTTCTGGTTCGGCAGGGACTTTGGAAGCTGAACCCGTTGCGCTGGATGAAGGGTCCGAAGGTTACGCCGTACAGCCGTCTGCCGAAGCGCATCGATCAAGCACACATGGAGGCGATGTGGCGGGAAGCCGCGAGCCGGCGCGGCGATTACAGCGCGCACCTGTGGGTGACGATTCTTGCGCTGCTGTACGGCACGGGGCTCCGCCGCGGAGAGTTGGAGAGACTGAACGTCGATGCATTCGATCGATTGGAAGGAACACTGCGCATTGACGGCCGTAAGACAGGGCGTGAACGTTGCATTCCACTGCCGGAAGTAACGCAACGTTGCCTGGAAGCATATCTGCCGCAGCGTCACAACCAGCTCGAACAGAGTGGTCGGTTGGATGAGCCGGCATTGCTAATAAGCCGCAACGGCAAGCGTCTTTCATCTTTCGCCATCAGCAACGGAGTGCATGCCATCTCGCGCGATGCCCAGGCGCCGATTCACAGTCTTCATCAGTTCCGTCATAGTTGCGCGTCCGATCTTCTGGAAGCGGGCGTTCATCTGGCTGAGGTGCAACGCGTCCTTGGCCACTCGGTGATCGCGACTACAGTGCGCTACATTCACATCGCGGATCCGCAGCGGCGCGCCGCGATCGAACTCCATCCCATCAACGCTTGGCTGCTTTCTGAACAGGAGGTGAGGGCATGAACCTGTCACCGATGGATCCTTTAATCGACGGCTACCTTAGTTATCTCAACAAGGTCGGACGCAAGACTCCGCGAACGATCATCGACGTGCGCTGCACCTTGCGACGCGCACTGAGCGGATTGCGCACCGACACTCCGTTGTGGCACCTGAAGCTCGAAGACTACCTGCACTGGCTGGAAGCTGAGCGCGAGTCTGGCTGCACGGAGACCAGCCTGGCCAAGTACCTGAGCCATCTGCGCGGATTCCTTGATTACGCCTGGCGCAGTGGCCGCAGCGAGCGCAACGTGCTCGACGGATTCACGCTCAAGCACGCGCTGCCGCGCATCGCACCCACCTCGCTCACTCTCGATGAAGCGGAGAAGCTCGTGCAGGCAACATCGACTACCGGGCCAACGGCACGCCGCGATCGCCTGGTTGTGTTGTTGCTTTACGGCTGCGGCCTGCGCACCGATGAGTTATGCGCTCTCGATGTTGCGCAGATCAACCGCGAACGTCACGAGCTGACTGTGTTGCACGGCAAGGGCGATCGGCCGCGTTCGATCCCGATTCCAGAAGCGCTCTACACCGAGTTGCTGGCCTATCTTCTCGAGCATGGAAGACGCGGGCCGCTGTTTCGAACCAGCACCAAGCATCGAAGATTGAGTGCCAAGGACGTGTGCCAGATCGTGAAGGATACCGTGACGCGCGCCGGCATTCGAGCTGGCATCACACCGCGTACCCTGCGGCACAGCTTTGCAACACATCTGATGGATCGCGGTATCGATCTCGCCGTCATCGCATCGCTGATGGGCCATCGCAGTCCGCAGGAGACAGGCGTCTATCTGCACGTTCTGCCAGGCCGCACTCAAGCTGCTGTAAGAACCCTTCCCATCGGAGACCTGCCATGAAGTGGTCTTATTGGATCGATCTCTATATCCGCACTCACTGTGTGGCTCGCGGACTGCGTCCGCTCACGCTGGTTGCTTATGAGAACACGCTCAAGCAGTTTCACGAGTGGGTCCGGGTCAAGTGCGAAGATCGCGCTCCCGATGAGATCACTACGCGTGATGTGCTCAGCTACGTGCAGTACCTGCGCGAAGTGCGCGACAACGGCGCCTCGGCCGTCAACCGAGCCGTCGTCGTGTTGCGTCGCTTTTATTGCGCGATGGTGGCCATGGGATATCTGGAACCCTCCGCCAACCCACTCGCAGTATTTCCTACCATCAAGGCAGTGCCCCGCAAGCTTCCCATCGCGCTCTCGCAAGATCAGGTCAGCCGGCTGCTGGCTGAGCCCAAGACCACGACCGTGATCGGAGTGCGCGATCGCGCGCTGCTTGCACTCCTGTACGGAACAGGTATTCGCGCATCCGAGTGCGCCTCGCTTCGCAACAGCCATGTCGACCTCAAGGAACTCACCATCACCGTTCGTGGCAAGGGCGGCCATGGGCGCGTTATCCCTCTCAACCCGCAACTGGCGGAACTGCTTCGCGCATATGTGCAGGCACGCGGCCCAGCGCTCGCATCAGCGCCATTCTTCAGGTCTCGTTTCGGAAGAGTGTTGTCGCGCGGCGGGGTTTATGAGCGTGTGCGGAAATGGGGACAGCGTAGCCGCATCGGCGTTCATCTCTCGCCGCATCGCATGCGCCACACCTTTGCTACTCATCTGGTCCGGGCCGGCGTCGGTCTCGTTACTATCCGCGATCTGCTCGGACATCGCCTCATTACGAGCACTCAAGTTTATCTCCATGTCACCGCAGATGATCTTCGCAGAGCTGCAGTCCGCCATCCCATCAGCCGCTTGCTCGATTCGATTAGAACCATCATCGGTCCCGATCCGATGCCCTTCCAGAAAGCGCGGCCCGTTTGCAGTACAGGATGAAGTCGATCAAGATCGACTTCATCCTGTACTGCAAACCTCTATCTCTTTCTCCTTTTCAACCCACTTGATTCCAAGTGAAGAAGATCCGTATTCAGAAACAGAGTTTGTCACAGCAAACTAACTGACTCACCGAGCTTTACTGAGTGATAAGATGGCCTGTCGGACTCAATCATGCACGAGAACTGCGACAACTACGAGCCTTGCAATCGAACTAAATACACATATGACAAGGACGGCAACCGGCTGAGCCAGACGCACGGGACTGAGACGACCACCTACGGATACGGCGCGGCAAACGATTTGCTGGCGACGTTGAGCGTGGGCGGCGTGCAGACGCAGGCGATTGGCTACACGGCCGATGGCCGGATTACGAGCCTGAATCCCGGCATCCAGGCGCCGGGCGGGCAGTACATCACCTCGCTCAGCTACAACCAGGATGGTCGGTTCTCCGCGGTCAATGCCGCCAGCGGACCACTAGGCAGCTACACCTACGATGGCTTCGGACAGCGCCTGATCAAAACGATCTCTGCTTCCTACGGGGAGATCTATCAATACGGCCAGAACGGTGTGCTGCTGGAAGAGACCAATGCCTCCGGCGTTGCCCAGGCCGACTATATCTATCTCAACGGCCGTCCCGTGGCCGTTCTCAACGGCTCAACGCTCTACTACCTGCACGACGACATGCTGGGTACGCCGCAACTAGCCACCGACAGCAATCAGACAGTTCAGTGGCAGGCAAGCTACGATCCCTTCGGACAGGCATCCGTCAGCGGAACGGTCACGCAAAACCTGCGCTTGCCAGGGCAGTACTTCGATCTTGAGAGCGGCTGGAACCACAACGGATTCCGCGACTACGCGCCTACGCTGGGCCGCTACATCGAACCCGATCCGCTGGGCAGGCTCGGCAGCGGGAATAATCTGTATGTCTACACTGACAACGATCCAATAAACAGAAGCGACCCTGCCGGTTTGTGGGATACCTACACACACCATGCTCTGCTTTGGAATGCACTGAAGCCGTGTGG
>JAJYAE010000211.1 GCA_021779695.1 Acidobacteriota bacterium
TTTGCCGGCAGATGCCTGGCGCTGGCGGTCTTCACGAGCTTCGGGACCACCGGCTTCTTCGAGGCCGCCGGAGGGATGGCCTGCGCCCTGGAAGGAACCGTGGCGACGGGGGCGGACCGGGCGGGAGCGGCTGTTTTCAACAAGCTGGCTGCAGGATGGGGCGTCGCGCTCGAGGATTGACTGGTGGGCTCGTCCGCAGTCAGCTTTGGAGTTGCCGTTGAGTCGCCCACGGCGCCCGGCGCCATTTGCAGGACGACCTGCCGGTCGTAGCGCAGATCGACTTCGGCGAGCTTTGGATACTGCTGACGCCATTCGGCGATGTGTGCTTTGTATCGCTGATAGCGCTCGAGGAAATGGTCTTCACCGAAGTGCACCATGACGTCAGAGCCTGGTCCGGGCATGAGGACGCGCGCGTCCTCCGGATCCGTGAGATCAATCTCTGAAATCTGATTAGAGTTGTGCTGACCATTCGAGTCGAGATCGCTCATCAAGCGCAGATAGAGGCTCATGCGCACTTTGCGCGACGCGAGAGGATCGCGCTCATCGATTCCGATCAACACGGGAAAAGAGTAGTGATGCTGCGCCATGCCGGCGGGAGACATCTCGAGTAGAACGCCATCCGCATCCACGAGTCCGATTTGCTGGCCCTGCCGTGCGAAAGCGACGGGCGTGCGCTCCACAATCGAGACGTGAATCTGGTTGGGCAGGATGCGCATCACGGTGGCACTCTGGACCCACGGAATCTGCTCCAATTGCGCGCGGCGTTCGGCGAGCGGAACAAAGAAGATATTGCGGCCGAGGTCGGCGCCGAAGATGGGCAGCAAATCGGCACGAGTGACCTGGTTGAGGCCGGTGGCCTGAATGTTGCCGGCCCCAGCGATGCGGAACCGCGAGTCATGATCAAAGAACTGCCGGGTGCGATGGATGCCGATGGCGGCTCCGACAACGACGAGCAAGGCCGTGATGCCGAGGAGCGCGCGGCCGAAGGTGCCGGAGGGCTTCCACCAGGGCTGGCGTGGCTGCTCGTCCCGTCTTCGCCGGGGACCGGTTCCCTCGTCCGGGTCAAGATCGTCCATGGCGACCGGCATGCCGGGCAGATTGCGATTGGAAAAGGGTGCAGACTTCTGCGCGCGCCGGAAGCGGGGTTCCATGGGCGCGTCATCTTCCCACACGAGGGGACGAGTTTGGTTCGTACCTTTAATCGCCACGCCTGAGCAAGGTCGTGAGATTCGCCAGACTCAACTATAGCCCGCGGACGGGCGGGTCTTGTCCGCGAGTGGCAGCGGGGGAATCCGTAGCGTAACGGGCCACCGTGCGCGGCTCGATGTGAATACAGCGCACGGAGGCCAGGGTGCAGTGTGAACCGTTTGACTCAAGCCCAAGCGAGGGTCAGGACCGAGTCGGCGGGAAGGTCCAAAGCCAATGCTCTGGAGCCCTGCACCAGTTGCGCAGGGGTCTCGGGTCCCCGATTGGAAAGGACGACGACGTGGCTGCCGTCCGGGTTGCGGAAGCCTACATGGGAGATCTGGCTAGCCGGAGCGGGTCCGCCGAGAGAGTCCGTGGCAAAGACCCTCGCGCCGCGGCGCACGTGACGCGAGTAGTGAGCGAATGCCCAATACTGACCACTCTGCGTGACTTTGCGGGTGACGCTATTCACGGTGACGACCCCACCGCAGGAGAAGGGCCCGATGTTGGGCTTGCCGCTTTCATCAAGTGCGAGATTCCATGAAGTGATGGAACGAGCCCAGTTGTTGAGAACGTCGTTAAAGGTCTCAGACCACTTGGACCAATCGGTCTGGTAGTCGGACTGGCTGATATCAGGCCCGCCCTCGGTCCAATAGGCGTTCTTGGCGGGGAATGCATCGTGCACGCGGGACATGGCTGAGGGCTCGCCGACATAGCCATGCCAAGCGATTCCATCGATGTATTCGGCCGCCCCGGGATCACTGAGCTCGTCGATGGCGCGTCCCCAGAGGTTGTAGTTGTGATCGAGTACCCAGATTTTTGTGGGCGAACCGGCTTTGCGCAGAGAGGGTCCGAGAAAACTCTTTACGAACTCAATTTCCTGCTCCTGCGACCAGAGGCAGGCAGGCATGCGGCCTTCCTGTTCGGCATCGGTTTCGTTTTGCACGGTGATGGCATCGATGGGCACGCCCTGCTGCCGGTACTCATCGAGGAAGCGCAGGAAATACTGGTTATATGCCGGGAAGCTGAGTTTGCGCATCGCTCCGCCGAGCATGGAGTTGTTTGGCTTCATCCAACCGGGTGGGCTCCAGGGCGAGGAAAAGAGGAAGAGATCGGAGTTGATCTGGCGCGCCTCGCGCAAGATGGGGAGGATGTAGGCCTTGTCGTGATCGATGGAGAATTTGCGCAGTTCGGGATCAGGCTCTGGGCTGTCATCGAAACTGTAGACACTGCGAGAGTAATCGCTCGCGCCGATGCAGGTGCGGCAGACATTGAGCGCCATCTGCTCCGGCGCGAAGAGGTCATGCATCAGCGGCTCGCGCTCAGCCTGTGTCATCTGGCTGAGCACATAGCAAGCGGCATCGGTCATGGCCGCGCCAAAGCCCAGGATCTCCTGCCTGGTGGTGGCGGTATCGAGCAGAATGGCGTTCGCGGCGACCTGCGCTATGGGCTTCCATGAGAGATCGTCGGTGCGGGCGTGGCGACGATCATGAACGGTGATCCACGCATGGACCGGGCCGAGTGTGGGCGTCTGATCCGCCCACAGGCGCATGCGACCGGAGGCGGTCAGCGCGGCGGCCGCAGTGGAAGCGGAGAACAGGAACTCACGGCGTGATCGATCTGCCATACTCACCTCGCGCGGCTGGTCTTCTCCAGCCCGACGCATCATAGCAGCGTTGCGACGATGAGTAAACCGTTTGAGCCACGGCAAAGGGGATCAGGAATACAGGCAAATTCAGACGGCTTCCAGTGCAGCCAGGATCAGCGGAGCGATTTGGCTGACGTTGCCGGCGCCGAGGGTAAGAATCAGATCTCCGGAGCGGGCCTCAGCCTGGACCTGCGCCACCGCAGCAGGAAAATCTGGAGCACATCGCACGCAAGGGCCCTGAATGCGTGCCGCGAGAGCCTCGGAGGTGATGCCCGGAATGGGCTCCTCACTGGCAGCGTAGATGGGAAGAACCACGAGAGTATCTGCCTCGTCAAAGGCGGAGGCAAATTCCTGAAGCAGATCGCGGGTGCGGGTGTAGCGGTGGGGTTGGAAGACGACGTGGATGCGACCCTGAGTACACTCGCGTGCGGCAGCCAAAGTCGCGCGAATCTCAGTGGGATGGTGACCGTAATCGTCGACTACGGCGATCCCGCGGACGTGTCCGCGTTGCTGGAAGCGCCGGTCAACTCCCCGGAACGCGCGGAGCCCAGCAGCGATTTGTTCCGGGGACACCTCAAGCTGATGGGCGATTGCCACAGCTGCTGTGGCGTTGAGTACGTTGTGGCGGCCAGGGACATGCAACTCAAACGGCCCCAGCGCCAAGGCGGGCGTGGAGACCATGAAACGGGAGTTACAACCGGGCTGGGTCTCGAGAAACTCAAGCTGATAGTCGGCGTGCGCCGAGGCGCCGTAGGTCAGCACCCGACGATGTGCGCGAGGCAGGATTGCCGCAAGCTGCGGATTGTCCACGCAAGCGGTTACAGCTCCATAGAACGGCACTTTGTCCATGAAGGCGAGGAAGGCCTCTTCAACGTCGGCCATATCGCGATAGCAATCCATGTGCTCACGGTCGAGATTGGTGACAACTGCAAGGATGGGCGAAAGTTTCAGAAAGGATCGATCGCTCTCGTCAGCCTCCGCAACCATGTATTGGGTGGTGCCGAGACGAGCGTTGGACCCGAGGGCGTCTACGCGGCCCCCGACGACGACCGTGGGATCAAGACCGCCAGCGGTGAGGACGGCGGCGACCATGGAGGTGGTGGTGGTCTTGCCATGCATTCCGGCAATGGCAATGCCATATTTGAGGCGCATTAGCTCCGCCAGCATCTCCGCACGCTGGATGACAGGAATCTTGCGAGCGTGTGCTTCGAGAACTTCGGGGTTGGTGGGTGAGACGGCGGAGCTGGTGACAACGACTGTGGCACCTGCAACATTTGAGGAGTTGTGCCCTTCGTATACGATGGCGCCTAATCGAGCCAGACGGTCGGTGAGGGGACTGCGGCGTAGATCAGAACCCGAGACCTTCATGTCGAGACTCAGCAGAATTTCGGCGATGCCACTCATGCCAATTCCGCCGATCCCGATGAAGTGCGCGTGCTGGGACGTGGCAAACATGTAAAGGGTGAAACACTAATGTAACACCCGAACATGGAAGACCGTTCCAGCCGGGCCAAAAACTGCATCCAAGAATCTCGTAAGAAGAATTTTAAACAAGGGATATTTTTTGGGCTCCACCGCAACCTCATAGTCAGGCAGTGTTTGCAGAAGCAGGTTCGCTTGACGATGGAAGTAACTGGCGGACCTTGAGGAAGCAGAAGAATCGCATTGAGAAGAGAGGGACCATGCAAAGAATGAAGTTGTGGCTGCTGGCTTTGACCGTAATGGTGGGAGTACTTTCACTGGGCTCATTGAAAGCCCAGGCCCAATATCCCGCCCCGTACCCGAATGGACCTGCAGCCTATGTTCCTCAATCCCCGGGCCCCGGATATGCATGGGTCAACGGCTACATGGACAACGGCTACTGGATCCCCGGCCGGTGGGTATGGGTAGGCCAGAATGACGACGATGACGAGGGAGGCTATGGAAACTACGCCGCTCCTGCGTATCCTCCAGCCCCCGTGTATGGGCAACCCTATGCTGCCGCGCCCTATGGAGACGGAGATGGCGATGGCGACCAGGGTGGGGGCTTCTGGCAGGGGGCTAGCGGAGTTCTCGGCGGAGTCGTTGGCGGCATCCTGAGTGGCGGCTGGGGTGGCGATGATGACGGCTGGCGAGGCGGCTGGGGTGGCGATGACGGTGGCGATGATGACTGAGGAGGTCGTCAAAAGGGATTTCCGCTCCCTTGGCATCGGCGAGATTTCCGGTGTCAAGGGATTATTTTTCATGGGCATGGCAACGAATCGACCTGGCAACCTGGCCCGTGGATCGTGCTGAAGAGTCCGACCGGATTTGCATCCTGTACTGTGCAAACTGGAGCGGCGATTTGAGAGTAAGAGACCGCAACTAATGCGGGAGTTATTGGTTAGAAGATTCAGACGCTGGTTCTAGAATGAAATGAGTTCTGAACCGGCAGGTGCCCGGCCCGCAACGGAGGGTCCGGATTCCAGGATGAGATCCAGACGACCTGGAAGGCACGAGGAGGAAGTCATGAAAAGCTTGCGGCTCATCCTGATTGCGACGCTAATGGCCCTGCCCTTATCTGTGGCTGCCAATGCACAGATTGGAATTGGAATTGGGATCGGCATTGGACCTGCGGTCGTCCCTGTACCTGTCGATGATGGTCCGCCGGTTTGCGATTGGGGCTATTACCCCTATTACCCCTACGGATGCGCGCCCTATGGCTACTATGGGTCGAACTGGTTTGTTAATGGCGCCTTTATCGGGGCCGGCCCGTGGCTAGGCTTCGGTTGGGGCCCGAGCTGGGGTTGGGGCGGCTGGGGCTGGGGCGGTTGGGGTGGCTGGGGCTGGGGGGACGATGACGGCTGGGGCCGAGGTGGCTGGGGCCGGGACGGCTGGGGTGGCGGTGGCTGGGGCGACCGTGGTGGTGGCTGGGGCTACGGCAATCGCGGAGGCTACAACCGATTTGGCAACAGCAACGGCTATAACCGGTTCGGTAACACGAACGGCTACAACCGGTTCGGCAATCGGGGCGCATTTAGCGGCGGTCCCATCCGTTCCGGGAACGGTGTGCAAGCTCGGGGACCAAACGGCGGTGGATTCCGCGGTGCTTACCCAGGCGGACGCGTGAATGGCTTCGGAGGTAACCGCTTTGGCGGTGGGAATGCCTTCCAGGGTGGGCATGTGAATTCATTCCAGGGTGGTGGGTTCCGGGGTGGAAACTACGGTGGCGCCCGGGGTGGAGCATTTAACGGCGGCGGCTTCCGTGGCGGGAACTTTGGCGGCGGCGGCTTCCACGGCGGCGGCGGGTTCCATGGCGGCAGCTTCGGTGGCGGTGGGTTCCACGGCGGCGGTGGCGGCGGCGGCTTCCATGGCGGTGGCGGTGGATTCCACGGCGGCGGTGGCGGCTTCCACGGTGGCGGTGGCGGCGGCTTCCATGGTGGTGGCGGTGGACGCCGATAATCCCGAATCAAGAAATGGGTGGGCCTGCTTGCAATGCGAGCAGGCCTTCTTCTTTTCTGTTCGGGTCGAAGGGTCGAAGCGCGATCACGGGTCCAGCTAAGCCATGCCGTGGGCGGAGGCGATTTGCGCCAGACGAGTCGCAATGCGCTCCGCGGCATCGGGGTGGGCCTGCTTCGCGGCGGCTTGGCTCATGACCGCCAGTGTTTGAGGCGAGGTGAGCAGCGGAACGAGAGCTTGCAAAAGGTTATCTGGAGCAGCGAGTGCATCCTCCCGCAGCAAAGCAGCTGCGCCGGCGTCCACCATGGATTCAGCATTGCGGAGCTGATGGTTGTCTGCGGCGGCGGCGAAGGGGATGAGCAGAGCGGGCTTGGCGGCAGCGGCGAGTTCCGCCACAGTGGAAGCGCCACTGCGCGCCATGACGAGATGGGCCCTTGCAAAACGAGCGGGCATATCGTCGAGAAACGGGAGCACCTGCCAGCGTGCCGGATCGGCGCCGCATTGTGCAAAGGCAGCTTGCGTGGACTCGAAGTGCCGTGCACCGCACTGGTGCAGCAAAGTGAGCCCTGGCACAGCCTTGAACAAAGCATCAGCAACCAGCGGAAGGGTCTGGTTAAAGAGCCGTGCGCCCTGGGAGCCTCCGAAGACGAGCAGATGCGGCGGAGACGGAGGAGGCGGATCGATGCTGAAAAATTCCGGCCGGACAGGAATACCTGTGACCTCGGCGTGGCGGAACCAGCGCGTTGCAGCGGGAAAATTAACGGCTGCCGCCTGGACTCTTTTGCCGATCAGGCGGTTGGCAAGACCAGGCATCGCGTTGGGCTCAAAGGCCATGGTGGGAAGCCTCAGCAGCAAGGCGGCCGCCATGGCTGGTCCCGATGCGTAGCCGCCCACTCCAAAAACAACCTGGGGCTGGAAATCATGGATCATCTGACGACAGGCGATGATGCTGCGTGGCAAGTCAGAAAGCGTGCGGAGGCGCGTGGCGAGAGAGACGCGATTGAGTGGTCCCACTTGAATGAGCTTCAATGGAAAGCCGGCAGCGGGCACCAGCCGGTTTTCCATGCCGCGGGAGGTGCCGACGAAGAGAACTTCAGCCTGGAACCTGGAGACGAGCTCACCCGCTACAGCGAGCGCCGGGATGATGTGTCCGCCGGTACCGCCGCCGGCAATCAGGACGCGCAATTGGGGCACGGGATCACCTTTCGAAGCTTGGGACGCGGCACGAGGCAGCGCGCAACACGGTCCGCCCACATGGATCGAAGATTGCCCCATCGTAGCAAATCGGCGTGATTAATCTGCAGAGGCGCGCGGACACGGGGAGTCATTCAACCTGGCGGGAGATATTCAGCAGAATACCGATACTGGCGAGGGTGCAAAAGATGGAAGTGCCCCCGGAAGAGATCAGCGGCAAAGGGATTCCTTTGGTAGGAAGAAGCGAGAGCACGACGCTGATATTGAAAAAGGCTTGCAGGAGGATTGCCGTTGTGATGCCGAAAGCGACGAGACGGCCGAAGGGA
>JAJYAE010000009.1 GCA_021779695.1 Acidobacteriota bacterium
AGCCGCTGCAAGGCAAGTGGAGCAAGCCGCGCGTGGCGCTGCCGCCGGGGCTGGAGATGCGCACATGGCGGGATGAGGATCTGAATCCGGCGGCGCGTCTGATTGCCGAATCCTATCGCGAGCACCTGGACAGCCTCATCAATGACCAGTATCGCTCCGCGCATGGATCGCTGCGCTTCCTGCATAACATCGTGCGATATGCGGGTTGCGGAGTGTTTTCTCCGCTTACCTCACACGTGGTGGTGGAACGCACAAGCCGGGAACTGGCCGCGCTGGTGCTGGGTTCGCGGGTGAGCCCGCAGAGCGGACACATCACGCAGATCTGCGTCCGGCCGGAGTTTCGCCGCAAAGGGCTGGCGCGCATGCTGCTCAGCATGGCGGCTTCGCAGTTCATGCTCCAGGGCGCCAGTGAGGTCTCGCTCACCGTGACCGCGGCAAACACCGAAGCGATTGAACTTTATCGCTCAGAGGGGTATGAAAGCATCCATACTTTTGACGCGGCAGTGTGGCGCCGGCCCGGAACTGAATAGAAGCGGACTGCGCTATCGGGCGATCAGGAACATGAGCCAGCTGACGACAAAGACGGAGCCGACAAAGAGGACAAAGCAGTAGGCGCCGTAGCGAAACATCTTTTGCGGCGTGTCGCGCTGGGTGATGCCGAAGACCGTTGAAGCAAAGAGGGCGAAAAGCAGCACGGCGGTGAAGTGGGTGGGGTTGAACATCAGGACTTTCTCCCCGTGCGCAGATTATGCGCGTCCACGGCCGCGATGACGTTGAGCAAACCCGCCACGACGATGAAGCGGGTGCCATAGTCCGCGGTGGTCACCTGCACCTGTCCCGCACCGAGGCCCAGCGCACGGCTGGCGATGTAGAGCAGTCCATTGCCGAGGTCGCCGATGAGGCCGAGCATGGCGAGGATGTCGTGGGCGTCTGAGTACACTGTGCCCTGCATGGCGATGCCCAGCGCAAACATACACACGACGGAAAGCATCAGCAGGGTGCCGCGGCCCCATTTCCGCAGCAGAAAGTGACCCGCCCCGGGCACCAGCCAGCCGGCAATCAGGGGTAGATAGACAAATCCTTCACCCGATCCGGCAGCGGCCATCTTGTTGTTGGTTGCAGCCATTCCTCTTCGACTATATCGCACCGGGGTGGCTCTCGAACGCGCGGCTCGGCGGTGCCGAGTCGGTCAGATGCGAACGAGCTCGGTCTGCAGCTTGCCGGTGACCCAGGCTTCGCCGGGCGCGGTGAGCATGTTGACTTCGCTGCGCACGCCGAACTCCGGCAGGTAGATACCTGGCTCGACTGAGAAGCAGGTACAGGGAAGCAGCGTGCGCTCGTCGTGCGTCTCCAGATTGTCGAGGTGCGCGCCGGGGCCATGCAGCTCGCGCGCTATATTGTGGCCGGTGCGATGGGTAAAGAAGTCGCCGAAGCCTGCCTCGCGGATCACCTGGCGGGCCGCATCGTCCGCTTCGAATCCACAGATGGCTCTGTTGCTGGTGAATGCGCTGCGTACGGCAGCGATCGCGGCGTCGCGCGCATTGCGCACCGTATTAAAGACGAGCCGCTCGCGCTCTGTGGGCTCGCGGCCGATAACGCCGGTCCAGGTAATGTCATAGAAAATGGTGTCCGGCCGGTCGAGGCGTCCCCAGATGTCAATGAGGACGAAGTCTCCCTCCCGGATCGGGGCACTGCGCTCTGCCGTAGGCTCGTAGTGCGAGTCGGAGGTATTGGCATTGACGCTGACGTTGGGACCGTTATCCCACACAAGACCAGCGCGGCGCATGGCTTCGCAAAGCCACGTGACCATGTCAAACTCGCTCAAGCCGCCTGGTCCTCCATCCGCTGGCCGCAGCCTGCGGCCCATTTCTTTCCAGCCCTCTTCGAGAATGGAGTCAATGGAGCGCTGCGCCGCCGCATGACTCACCATCTGTTCCTCTGTGAGCACGGCCTCGAACTGCGCGACCAGATTCGCGGAGCTGACAATCTCCTTACCCAGGCTGCGCAGGAACTCGACCGTTCCGGCATCCACCATCGAGATGTACATGATGGCGTTATTGGGCGAGTACTGCATGGCAATGCGCTGAAAGCCCCCGAGCATCGCCTTCAGTCCGGAAGCAAGCTCCTGCCAGCTCGAGTAAACTCCCTTGCTTCCCGGCAGAGCGTCCAGTCGCCCCTGTTCAATGCGGTGGACCATCTTGCGCGGTTCACCGGCGGCCGGCACAAAGTAGTACCAGCGACGGGTAATGTGCGCCTTTGGATCGAGGCCTAGGATACTTTCGGCGATGGGATCGCGGTGGTGATGGTCGTAAAAGAGCCATCCATCCACGCCCGCCTCGCGCAGGGCATTCTGGATTTCTTGCACTTTCATAGCCGTCATTGTACGCGGAATGCTGCGGATGGGATGTAAGAGGAGCGCGTCAAGCGTGCATCAGGTTTCAGCAACTGGAATCCGCCACTGCCTCAAGGCCGCGCGCCCGCGCAGCCCTGCCTTGAAGTATGTCGTGTGATTGACTGGATGCCGGGCTAGAGCGCCGCCAGCGCTTCGTTCTGGCCGGAGAAGAGACCGGCATATTTGGTGATGCCAACCATGGTGAATACTTTGGTGAAGTGCGGCGAAAGGCCGAAGGCGTAGACCTTCTGATTGGAATTCGAAGCTTCAATGAGCATCTGGATGACGAGCGCGATGCCGCTCGAGTTGATGTATTCGACTTTCGTGAAATCCAGAAGCACGAGCTTATTGGTTTCTTTGGGCAGGGCCTGGTAAGTTCCGAGAACCGCATCCTTGGAGGTGCTGGCAATATCGCCTTCAAAACGCAACACGGTCACCGGATGACCGGCTGGGGAATTAAGCTGGTCTACGCGCGCCTTGGTCTCTGTCTGCACGATTCGATCTCCATATTCTTGGGGTTAATCCGCTTCTTTGTCCAGCCGTATCACGAGTCGGACGTAGCTACTTTTGCCGTTTCCGCCCTTGACCCACTCGGCTTCGTCGACCAGAGCCTGAATCAGAAACATGCCCATGCCGCGAGGGTCCTCTTCGCCATGAATCTTGCGGTCAATGTCGGGTCGTGGGGGAATGGTCTTCAAGCCCTTGCCGTCGTCGATCACTTTGACTTCCAGCGCGTCGTCCACCGAGGAGAGCACCACGCCAACTGAGAGGCCCTCGTTCAGCCGGTTGCCGTGCTCAATGGCGTTGATGCAGGCTTCTGCAACGGCGGTCTTCAAATCCTCAATGCGCTCTTCCCGAAAGCCCATCAGTTTGGCCACTGCGGCTGCGGTACTCATCGCGACCTTTTCATACCCAAGGCGCGAGGGCAAGCGCACCTCCACACTGGTGGTCTTTGTGTTTGTCATCCCGCGGTCTCCGTGCTGTGCGTCTCGCGGCAAAGCGCCAGTGCCGTCATATCGTCCGATTGGGGACCTCCACCGCCGAAGCCCATCAGGGCCGCCCACAATGCAACGAGAATATCATCGGCATTCTGCGTTGGGCACTTGGAAAAAGCATCCAGAAGTCGCTCTGACCCAAACTCTTCATCTCCCTGGAAGACCTCCGTCAAGCCATCTGTGTAGAAGAGCAGACGACTCCCCGGTGTAAACCCGCAGCGCTGGCTGGAGTAGCGCATGCCCGGCAACATGCCGAGAGGAGTGCCGGTGGATTCAAGCTGGCAAGGGTCCTTGCCGGGTTGTACCAGAAAACCCGGATTGTGGCCGGCATTGACCGCTTCCACCTCGCCAGCTTCGGGCCAAAGTCGTAGAAAGATGGCAGTTACATAGCGCCTGCGGGCTTCTTCGCCTTCCGCCCAGTGATGCTGATTCATGCGTGTGGCAAGCTCGTCCATGGGCAGGTCCTGGACAGCCATGGCACGAAATGCCGCGCGGAAATTGGTGGCCATGATGGCCGAGGCCAGACCCTTCCCTGCGACGTCTGCAACCGCCAGCAGCAGGCTCTTGTCTGGCAGTTCCACAATGTCCACGTAATCGCCGCCGACCTCATAGCAGGTGTCCGAGCGAAAGGCCAGTGAATAGCCGGGGATTTGGGGTAGGGCCTGAGGTAGCAGAGAGATCTGAATATTGCGCGCGGCATCAAGGTCCTGCTGCACGCGGGCCCAGTGCAGGTTGCGCTCGTGGTTGCGGGCATTCTCCAGGGCAACGGCGGCTTGCAGGGCGAGGCCCTCCAGAAAGTCAGCCTCGTAAAGAGTCAGCTCGCGTCCGTCTGGCGGGGCCACCACGAGGTCCGCCAGTCGGTTCCCTTCGCGATCCTGCAACAAATATAGAGGCAGCGCGGAGGACTCACGCTGGTCGTAGCCCTCGGGCATTGAGCCATAGCAGCGGCCCAGACTCGGGAAAGCCGCTCCGGCCATTTCGAGCTCGCGAACTACGATGCGCAGCACCTGCTCCAGCACCTCGTCTTCACGGGTGGTGGAGTGGACCTGCCGTGACGCCTCCAGCAAAGCCTGCAGCCGTGTGACCTGCTGCTGCAAGTCAATCGTCTGGTTGCTGCCTGAAAGCTCAATCCCCGTCGCCATGTGGAACCCGACCTCCTGTGGATTCCCACTCTACCACACGAAGAAGTGCACTTTGGGCGCGATGATGAGGGCTTCCACCTCGGCAAAAAAAGGCAGGCATCCCGGAACGCCCAGATACAGTCCAATGAGGACAGCGGGCCGGTGCCGGAAGGGACCTGGGCAGCATGCAATATGCACCCCCGCGACGGGATCCCCGTTGCGAGCCATTCGACCCCGGCTCAGGGGAGTTGCTTGTGGGATTACTTCGCGTCACGTGGATGGGGATACTCGCAGCGCCGCTGGCCCTGGCGGCACAGTCTTCTCTGCCGAATGGAACGATTCTGCCGGTTAGCCTGGACCACAGCCTGAACGCGGGCAAGGTCCATGTCGGCCAGACCATTCGAGGCACCATCATGCAATCCATCCCTGGAACCGCGGTTCATCGCGGCGCAAAGGTGGTGGGCCAGATCATTGCGGTAACGGCCAATCGCGATGGGAAGTCTGAAGTTTCCCTGCGCTTTGACAAGATTCAGTCGCACGGCCAGACGCTTCCGGTAACGACCAGTCTCCGTGCGCTGGCGTCGTATCTGGACGTGGAAGAAGCGCAGATGCCGGAAGAGATTGCAACACGCGGCATTGAACCGGACACGGCGACAACCCAGCAGATTGGCGGAGAGACGGTTTACCGTGGCGGGGGCCCGGTTGCCTCCGGCGAAACGGTGGTGGGCAAGCCGGCTCCCTACGGCGTACTGGTCACGCCGCGCACTCATCCCGGCTCGCCCTGCCGCGGCAACATTGCAGGAAACAAGGGTCCGCAGGCGCTCTGGCTGTTCTCTTCCGACGCATGCGGCGTCTACGGCTATCCGGAGTTGCAGGTGGCGGATGCGGGGCGAAGCAGCCGGACGGGCAAGTTCATCCTGGTGACACCGAAGGGGCGGTTGCTGCTTCGAAGCGGAAGCGGAATCCTGCTGCGCGTCCAGGGATCGTAGATTCCAGGACGCGTCGATGCGCCCCTCCCGCTTCGAAGGGAGAATTCTCAGAACGTCTGGACTTGATCCACCTTGCCATTCACAAAGTGGAGAACCCAGCGGTGGCCGTCTTTCAGGTAGTACCAGGTCTCATGGAATGAGCTGTCGGTACTGTCTTCGATCTTCTTCTGTTCGGGGCTGCCGAAGCTCAACAGGACCATTTCGTAGGACATGCCTTTGATGACGCTGTGACTTTGAATGGCATCCTTGTACTCGGCCGGCATCTGCTGCGCATCCAGCGCGCCTTGAAGCTCACTGACGTCAAGGAGGCGAGACATGAACTTCAGAAACATCACAGGCTGAAGGTCCAGGTCAGTCACCGGTGCCTGGTAACGAAAATTGATGCGCGAGCCGCCCGCACGCTTAAAGCCTGCCCCGACTTTGTTGGCGTGGTTGCTGCCGCGGCGCCCTTCGCCTCCGCCGCCCAGGTGGATCTCCACCTTGTCACTGTCTACCTTCACATTCGTGATGACGACGTCTTCGCCCTTCTCAACACCAACTCCTTTGGCCTTCAGCCATTTGGTGAGACCCTGAAGATCAATTCCCCGGTCATCGGATCGCTTGCCCTTGGGGGGAACGTAGTAAATGTCGATCCCCTCTTTGTACGCCGGCATGTCCAATAGCGGTTTGACATCTTTCCCAAGCAGATCCTTGCTGAGCGCATCCTCGGCGGCCTTTGAGACCTCTGCTCGCATTGGGACGGAGAAGGCAACCAGGAACAACGCGCTAAAAGCGAAGGCGACAACTTTTCGCGAGAGCATCATGTGATTTTTCACCCCATCAAGATGGATTGTGCGGGACTTCATGGCCCACCCCGGGTGCCCATTGGCCCAGGGTTGATGGATCTCTGCACGAGCCCATGGTCCATTGCAAGGAGTGTCGGTCCCCGGTCTTGCCCCGGGACAGAAATCCCTCAAGGGCAAGCCGGGATGAAACAAACAGTCCCAGGCGCGGCGTCGATCCTCTACAGCGATGAAATACAGGAAATTGGCCCGACTGCACTCTGCCATCCCGGAACGCTCAAAGCTCAAGTCAGTTGCCGCGCGCATTCACGGCTTGGAGGTCATCCGACAGCACAGAAGGCCGCGCGTTGGGGGACTTTGCAATTCGACTTGCAGTCGCAGGGACGGTAGTTGGGCGAATTATGATGCCCTGCAAGCGCCCAAGTCAAACAGTTTCTTCATGTAACGAGAGGTGCCCCATTGAATTTGACACAGCTCTTCGCATTTGCGAGACTCAAAGATACTGCCAGGCCGGCTCAAAGCCGGTTCTGTGTCCCGTGCCGAAGTGGCGGAATTGGCAGACGCGCATGGTTCAGGTCCATGTACTCGCAAGGGTGTGGGGGTTCGAGTCCCTTCTTCGGCACCAGCTATCTGTGTATCTACTTGAAAACAAAGCTAAATAGCTAAAAGCAAAGCACTTCTTAGTAACATACCCTTTCCATACAGTCAAGCCAGATATGCCCAAATAGGGCACTTAAGGCCGTTTTGTATTACCAAGGCCCCAGTGTATTACCAAGCCTAAGACGGTTCAAAATCCCCATCCAGTCTGCTGCGCTGCTCGAACTCTTGATGGCACTCCGTGACCTTAAACGCGATGTCCTGCGCTAGTTGCTCGGGGAGGTGTCTCTTACCATCAATCAACCAGATGAACTCGCCTTCCAGAGTGCCCGGTTCGAGTTTCCATTCTTCGGGTTCAAGCGGAGCCTCTGAGAACGCGCCGTGCGCCGTTTGGGGCTGGCCGAACCGAATGCGATAGCCCTTCCTCGCAACGTTCCTCTTGCTCTCGTCTATGAACTGCGCTGCTACTTCGTGAAGCCGTAGAATCGCCGTGCCGTTTTCATCGGCTGTCCAGCGAAACGGATGGTCGTCGAAGCCCCTTTCCCCATCCGCAAGCTGAGAAACGAAGTGCTTCAGTAGCTCCCACTGTGCGGGTGCGTCCTTCCATTTGTTCTTTTCGTCCTCGATCTGCTTCGTGTACTCGTCGAATTGCTCGAACATTTAGATCTCCTGCCCAATGGTGGGACCAGTCTTGTCGCGTGTCAACCCGGACGGATTCAGGACCGCGCTAGGACGCGCTGCACTTGCATTGCCGTCCACTGTCCGCCGCGTGGTGCGGTAAATTCGCCCTCATTCAGCTTTGCGGCAATCTGGCGAAGGCTCAGGCCGTCTCCCATTTCTTGAATGGCTGGGAGTAGATATTCTGCGTTGAACTTTGCATTGCGTTGCCGCACCATGACGCTTGCAGCGGCACCAGACGCGCCGATACTTGCGCTGTTGGATCGTAAGCCGCCTAACTGCGTCCCACGCGCTCTAGCAGCGGCTAACGCAGCCTTTGTGCGCTGGCTAATCATCTCCGCCTCTGCCTCAGCTACAGCAGCCAGGACGTGCAAGGTGAGTTTGTTCGCGCTCGGCATGTCACACGCTACGAACTCCACTCCCGATTCCATGAGGCCAGAGAGAAAATGCACGTTGCGGCTGAGGCGGTCTAACTTCGCAATCACCAGCACGGCCTTATGACGGCGACATGCGGCTAGAGCAGCCCGCAATTGAGGCCGCTTGTTATTGCGTCCCGATTCCACCTCTACAAACTCCTGCACCAGATTCAAGCCAGCCAATGCGAGGTGCTTATCAATCGCTGCCCTCTGGCCTTCCAATCCAAGCCCGGACGCGCCCTGCATTGCGGTTGATACTCGTAGATAACAGACTGCCTTCCTATTCCTTACCATGGTTCCCTCTGTGTAACGTAAACAGCAACGGACATTGCAGTTAACGTTACACAACGAGAGAGACCTGTCAACAAAAATCGTAAGTCAATATGTGTCAGTCACTTAGTCTCCATAGCGGCTTTGCAGTGTAGCGATTTCACCAGCACGTATGCCTAGCGGGGCAACAATGGCAGGGCGCAACGTTTGCCGGGGGGACGCGGTGGTGTCGCGAAAGTTTTCCAACGGGGTGGAACTCTGTCAAGTGTTTCCGGCTGCTGAGGCCAGCACGACCAGAGGATTGCAGAGTGTGCGGCGCAAACCCTTGACTTTCCAAATACCTCAGCGTGGATTGTAAAGTGTTTATTTTCATTGACATGAGCGTATACATGCTCTATGGTTCCTCTGGTAGATCAATCCAAGGTGAAGGGGAATCAGTAGCTATGTCAGATGTGTGTTGGTCCTGTGAGCGGTCCTTCCCAGCAGATACGCTGGGCGGCTGCATGGTCTGTTGTGCCGATCTCTGTATGGAAAACGACTGCGAGGGTAAATGCCTCTGTGACCTGCGGGCCGACCGGCAGGGCAACGTAAAGACGTTGCGCCCTAGCCCCGATGACCTGTCATCGTCAAACGTGGTCGCCAGCTTGTAGTAGCCGCGCTCCGTCAGCAGCGTCAGACTGCGCCCGGCACGCGGAATCTGCCAGCGCGGGTCATTCGTAACCGAAGCCGAATCATCGCCTTGCAGCGTATCCCTATGCCTGGCATAGGAATTGTCGCCGAATTGTTTCAGCCGGAAGTAGGCAATGTTGACGTTGAAGTAGTCGTCATCCAATGCGAAGTGCTTCCGGTTGCTGTTGAAGTTCTGGTGTGAATTGGCCTTGCGGTGAACCCGGTCAACCATCGCCAGAGTAACGACGCGCTGGCCATTGTGCTCCAGCGGATACAGGCCGGTCCCTTGGACCGTGAGACTCAACGATCCGCTAGTCATACCATAATGCAGTACGCCACTTGACAAAAAGTCGATTATGTGCTTGACAAATCGTCAAAAATATGATACACTATTCTCACACTTAAAAACAGGAGATTTTTTGTGGGTGGTCATGCCTGCGAGGGCGGGTGTGTCTGTTCACTGGTGGAGTAGATGAGCAAGGACAAAGCAAGTGCAAGCAAGGTGTGTAGGGAAGCTATAGATCGAGCGTATGCTGCCGGAGACAACTTCACGCTGTTATCAGCGTTGCAGAAACTGGCCGGGATGATAACCAAAGGCAACGAAGACGCCTCCGCCGAGTTGGTCGAACACATAGACAGGAAGTGCCATCTTTACGAAGGCCGGAATGGGGCGGCGTTTAGCACATGGGCCGCAAAGGTTCTAAAGTTCCGGTACATAGATTGGATGCGCCAACAAGGGGCAGAGCGGCGCAGAATGCAGGTCATACTGCATGGCGAGGACAGCCAAGACGAAAGCGCAGGAGAGCATCTGGATCGGTTGTGCTTGAGTGCAGTTCCCATCCCAGAGAGATTCGGCAAGCGAGAGCTTCAGCGGTTGCGAGCCGACTATGCGTTAAAAATGCGTAAAGAGGGTGCCAGCCTCATTGAGATTGCAGACATGCTTTCGCGGGGTAAGAGAAAGCCGGTGAAACCGAGTTCAGTCCCGGCCATGCTCTCCCGTTGGAGGTACCGGGAAGTCTTCGACGAAGAAGAGGACTGGTAGTAGTTTTTTTTGAGAGTACCTGCTGAACATTAACAATTTAGGCGGTCCGTTTACGTCTATTTTAGTGAGAGAAGAAATGAGGGACCGCGCGACAGCGGTCCCTTTCCTTTTGTAGCGTTAAGGTCAGTGCTCTGGTCAATCCAGAGAGGGTGAGCGAGCGGTGCCAGCCCTGAGCAAATGGGACGCTTAAGAACGGTTGGTGTAAACCCAACCCTACGCGCATAACGGCGCGGTGAGTCAGGTGTGTGATAGCTGGGATTCTCCCGGTGAACCCTTCACCCTCAGAGCACAATCGAAATCCGGGCAACGGCATCGACCCCTTTAACGACCCGGTGAATGGGAATACTGGAGCAATCCAGACGATAAGAGTGTGCTCACTCTGAAAAAGAAGCAACTGACCCAATAGCGGATTGAATAGCTCCGTGCAGTCAGTAGTGTCTCAAGGCGTAATGAGGGTGTGTAATTCCCCCTCAAGAACCCCTTCAGACGCTACTTGAACTGTGTAAGGCATATTCCCCTTAAAGGGGGGTCGTGTGCCCAAAAATAAGAGAAAGGATTACTCAACATGCTGGATTCAAGCGCCACCCTCACCCTCGCGGTTGCCGGGCACCTTTACACTGGAACCTTCATCGACTGGCAGAGGTACGCACGTGCGCTCGTCAGAGGCAAGGTAGCGGCATACAAGCGCAGCTCTGCCTTTGGCAATCAGTCACTCACCGCGTTCTTCGACCTGTTCCGCCGTACTTGGGACAAACCCGCACCACCTCCAGCCCCGGAAACCTTCGGTCTGGTACATCTGCGGCCAGAGCACTCGACCCAGAATCAGATCATCCGCGAACTGCTCGGCGCAGCGATTGAAGATGAGAACGAAACTCTGGCTTGACTTTGGCATGGCTTGAGAACGTTCCAGCTAGTGTGCCTGTGGCAGGGCATGGGCTTGCCCGCTCCCCGATTCTTGCTAGGGTTGAGCACGCCACAGCACGCGCCGGAAGGGCGGTTCTCCTACTCCAGCCGCCCTTTCGTGACCCTGTAGGAGAGGTCAACTTACATTTCAGATCGGAGCAACACCACATGCAAGTCTTCACTCAGGAAGAAAAAACCGCAGCAAAGATTGAAGCAAAAACCGCAGAACTCATTCGCACCACATGCCAGAAGCACGGCGTCAGCCCCGACCGGCTCACAGAGGCGCAGCACAGGGATGCTCGCCAGACCGCTACTGAGATGGTCACAGCGGAACAAGAGCGGATGAGCAATCCCTTCTATCAAGAACTACAAGCCGAGCGAGAGAAGAGCCGCCTTCTGGGTATGCAGCTCGATGCCCTGAGAAGCACACGCAACGCACCAAGCGCCACATCCACAGTGCAGAACGCGGACATGATGGCCCATAAACTCGGTCCTGCTGTCTGGAATCATTCCCTCGACGCGATTGGTCGTTTGCAGGCTTGCGGGATTGACCCCAGCGTGAATACGGCAGCGTTCCGCGCAGAGATCAAGGAATACTTCGGCCCAGGCTCAAGTGTGCGGGCAGCGGAACTCAAGAGGCACAACCCCGCCCGATACGACCTGCTGAAAAATGCTGGCCGCGCTCTGCGACTCATCTAGCGCAGCGCCAACACCGTGCATGGGCCAGCACTCCTGACTGGCCCAGCACGTCTGAGGAAACCTTATGGTCAAGCTAGATACGCAATACCGACCCCCGGCATTCGACCCAAGCCGCTACGACGCGCACCGGGTGAACTGGCTAGGGCGCACCGTTGCGCCGTTCATCGTCGTTATGACTCGTTTGGTGGATTCGCCAGACGGACTGAGGCAGTGGCAAGCGCGGTGCCTGCGATGCAAGCGCGAATACTGCCTTACAGACAGGCAGCTTGAGAGTCCGCACCGGACTATCTGCGGGTGCAGAACGGTGCGCTAAAGAGGACTGCACAACTGTGCAGAGCGTCGTCTGCATACTGTGCAGACGTGCAGAGGAGATTACATGAGTACGAGCAAGGTTAGTGTGCGGGAGCTTCTGGCCCAGCACGGATTAAGCTGGTGGGCGCTGTACCGGCGCAGCCAGGGCACAATCAGCAAGAGCATGGCTTTCGACTGGTGGAGGCACCGGCATCTGCCAAGCAAGAAGAGTGCAGCCCTCATCGCTCGCGCTCTGGGACTGCCCGCAGATTATGTGCTGGAAATCCTCCAAACCCGCAACCCTTGGGACAACTCCCCTCGTGCCGCATGGGGTACGCGAGTGTGCAAGTCCTTGCAGGAGGCCAGTACGACCGCCCCTTATAGGGACCGGATCGAAGCTGGCGATACTTACTGCCTCACCTGTCACCAGATGATACGCAAGGCAGCATGAGCACAAGGGAATAGCCAGCAGCCATGCGGCTGTGACCGTCATTCAACACTGGCGCAAACAGTACGAGAATGGCTCCTGCTGGGCTTCTACGGCGTCTCTACGCGGTCCCACATGGTCCAAACGGGGGCAATGTCCCACAACGAAAATCACATCGTTAAAACCATGACCCAAGCCGCACGCGGTTTGGGCATTTTTATTGGAGTCAAGTTGCATATGCCCGAAGAAACATTTGACCTGATTGCTTATCTATCCAGCCAGCGCAAGGCTATCAAGGTTGAGGACGTTGCCGAAATGCTCGGAGTGTCCAAGCAAGCCGTGTACGAGTATGTGAAGCGGGGAAGTCTGCCAGCCCTCAAGCTGGGCAGCACAATCCGCCTTAACCCGCGTGACGTGTCTCGCTGGCTTGAGGCCAGAATGACCGTTCAGCCGAAGCCAGCGTTGCGGAGGGCGGCTTAGTTGCCGCCCCAATCCACGCTGTTAATGCTTTCCTCGGCTTTCTCCGCTTCCAAGGCTTCCAAATAGCGCATGGTCGTTTGCAAGTCTGAGTGACCGGCCATTTTCTGCACCGTCCGCACGTCGTAACCACTCCGCAGTAGGGACGTGCAATAGGTGTGCCGGAACTTGTGCAAGTACCAGCGTCCACACTCGTCATGCTCCATACAACCGGAGCATACGCCGCAGTTCAAACCCGCATCCTGCGCTCTGCGCTTGAGCCTCAGAAGCATTTTCCAGTTTGGAGTGTCCTTGCGTGTGCCGATGACATAGCGCGAATTCGGATAAGCCGCCTTCCGTTTTGCCAGTAGCTCAAGCATGAACCCGTCCAAGGGCACTCTGCGTTGTCCCTTGTCCTTCACGGTGAAACCCAAGGACGGCTTACCTTGGATGTGCAGAGTGCGGCGGTCCCATTCCACATCTGGCCAGAGTGTGAAGATGGCTTCCTGCTCTCGCAGACCGCATCTGAGCAGCAGGTTAAATATCAGGATGCTGTAGTCATCCTTGACGGATTCCAGATGCCCAAAGAACGCGGACAGTTCCCCCCGCGTGTACGTCTCAACCGCCCTTTCCTCATAGCCGGGTGCGCGGGGTGCGAGTTTCTTCACATCCAAACCCATGTAGCGCAAATAGGACATGACGTTGCAATGGCGGTTGTAGATCGTCCGCTCTTCAAGGCCGCGATTACGCAGGGCAACGTAGTACGCGGTCATATCGTGCTCTGTGAGTTCGTCTGCGTAACGTTTGCCGTCCTTCCCCAGCACATCAAGGAACTCGTCACAGGCCAGTCTGTACGCATCGGCGGCAACCGCAGATCCTCTGCCCTCAACCGTCTTGAGAAACTGCGCCAGAGACGATTTAAGAGCCTTGCGTGTATCCTCTGGCACAATCGCAAGCCCTGCATCTTCGGCTGCGTCATGCGCCTTGAGGGCAAGCCGCTTCTGCTCCCATTTATTCTTGGCTTCCGTTGCGTTGCTTCCGGCGGTTTCATACTTCACCTTGCCGTCTTGGTAGAAGCGCAGTACATATCTGCCCTCCAACTTGACGGGCTTGCCGCTCACCAGCGCAAAACCCGGCCTGATTTTGCCGTTGCCGCCTTCAACAATCGGCAACCGTTTCCAACCCTCAGCAGTCTTGGCGTAGTACATCAGCGTGACCTTGCGGTCCTTGGCAATCTCTGCCATGCGTCCCCCTGAAAACCATTACCAAAACATTACCATAACGTCTTGGTAAGCACTGTAATTGCTTTTTTTCAATGAGATACGCAGCATAGGTTGACGAGTACCTTCTTCGGCACCAGCAAGACTATTCCAGTTAAAATCCAACAACTTAAATAATCTCCTTCCCATGGAGCGCGGCTCCAGCGCGGCAAAGTGACGTATCGCTTTTGCCGGGGAATCCCCAAATGGCGAATCTTGGAGTAGCGCTGTTGCGTTACTGCCGCCTCGATGCAGAATGGCGCCGCTGAACCGTCACTCCTGTTTAAGCTCATCTTTCTTTCAATGGCGCGCGACATGCAGGTCGCCAACTGCGAGGTCCGCGACCCGACGTGCGTCAAAAACGCCCTGCGAAGAGCAATTGCGCGGCCCCATGGTGCGGTCAGCCTCTGGATGTGAATCGCCTTCCTTGTACCCTCCTTGAGTCAGCCTGGCAACGAGTCTCCAAAACATCTGTCAGGGATGGCAACGGTGCGTCCATGTGGATCGCGGCATTCTGGCGCGTTCCCCGGAGTCATCCAGCCCACCGCACTTTTCGGTACTGATTCAGGCGCGATATTCACAACATATGGCCTTGTGGATGGCGTAGGCACAACGTATAGTGAATGCATTCCGAGGTCTCTTCCCCTGAAGAGTGAAAAGGGAATCCGGTGAAAATCCGGAACTGCCCCGCAGCGGTAAGCAGGTACGAAAGCCAACAAAGACACTGGATCCGGACGGATTCGGGAAGTCTGGCGATTAGGTTTGAACCTGCAAGTCCGAAGACCTGCCCTGGAAAGAATCGCTAACGCCTCCGAGGGGAGGCGAGGTGGCAATGGCCCGGCTGCTCGCTTCGGGGTCTTTCCATTGTTTCTTCGCATGTTTCCTTGGGGCCAGGGAGAGTCGTCCGATGGCCACCACAGATCGTCTCGCTGTTCAATCCTCGCTTTCAGAAATCAACCCAGGGTTTCCAACTCCGGACGAAACTCCGGTGATGCACGTCCGCAAACGGAATGGCTCGCTGGAAGCTGTTGACGTCAACAAGATCGTGCGCGCGGTCCAGCGCTGTGCGCACGGACTGCACCATGTCGACACGATCCGCGTCGCTTCAAAGACCATTGGCGGCCTGTACGATGGCGCCACCACGCGGGAACTGGACACCATCTCTATTGACACCGCTGCCTCGCTGATTGCGGAGGAGCCACAGTACTCCAAGCTGGCAGCCCGTCTGCTTCTGGGCACGATCGTGAAGGAAGTCTCGTCCTTCAATCTCTATTCCTTTTCTCAATCCATAGCGTACGGATATCAACAAGGTGTGGTTAGCCGCGCAACAGCAGAGTTCGTTGAGACGCACGCGCGCAAGCTGAACCATGCCATCGACGACACCTTGTCCGATCTGTTTGAGTACTTCGGCCTTCGCACCGTGTATGACCGCTACCTGTTGCGCGATCCGCTGTCGCGCAAAGTAATCGAGACTCCCCAGCACTTCTTTCTGCGTGTTGCCTGCGGGCTCGCAGGAACCCCGAATGAGGCAGTGGAGTTCTATCGTCTCATTGCCTCCCTCGACTATATGCCGTCTTCACCGACGCTCTTCAATGCGGGCACTAAGCATGCGCAAATGTCTTCGTGCTACCTGCACGATTCGCCAACCGACTCGCTCGAGAGCATATACGACACCTACAAAGACGTTGCACTGCTTTCCAAGTTCTCCGGCGGCATAGGCCTTGCCTTTCATCGCGTGCGATCAGAGGGCTCTCTCATCCGCGCGACGAATGGTCTTTCGAACGGCATCGTTCCCTGGCTCCGGACGCTGGATAGCTCGGTGGCGGCAGTGAATCAAGGAGGGAAGAGAAAGGGAGCGTGCTGTGTCTATCTGGAGACTTGGCATGCGGACATCGAGCAGTTTCTGGAACTTCGCGACAACACCGGAGACCTGGCGCGGCGCACCTACAATCTGAACCTTGCGAACTGGATTCCCGATCTTTTCATGCGCCGCGTCGAATCCGACGGCCCATGGTCACTGTTCGATCCGAAGGACGTTCCGCACTTTCCGGACCTCTATGCAGATGAGTTCGATCGCGCGTACGAGGAGGCTGAAGCCGAACAACTGTTTCGCAAGCAGATCAAGGCTCGAGACCTGTATGCGCGCATGATGCGCACTCTGGCCGAAACCGGCAACGGTTGGATGACCTTCAAGGATTCCACGAATCTGAAGTGCAACCAAACGGGTCGGCCGGAGAACGTCGTTCATCTATCCAACTTGTGCACGGAGATCACTGAGGTGACCTCCAGGGATCAGACAGCAGTTTGCAATCTCGGATCGATCAATCTGGCCCGGCACGTGGTGCAGGATGCAGCGGGTCGTCTTATTTTCGATTTCAATAAGCTCGTAACGACCGTCGAGACAGCAATTCCGATGTTGGATCGCGTGATCGACATTAACTACTATCCCATCTCGCAGGCCGCCGACTCGAATGCGCGATGGCGTCCCGTGGGGCTCGGCCTGATGGGATTACAGGACGTGTTCTTCCAACTGCGGCTGCCATTCGATTCTTCCGAGGCACAGCAGCTTTCAGCCAGAATTCAGGAAGAGGTCTACTACGCAGCATTGTCGGCCTCGTGCCGGCTTGCCGAGAGTTATGGCCCGCACCAGAGTTTTGCCGAGACGCGTCTCGCGCAGGGCCAGTTCCAATTCGATTTGTGGAATGTCGCACCGGCCGATTTACAGCGCTGGGAGGTGCTTCGCCAGCGCATTCTCACCTCTGGTGTGCGCAACTCTCTGCTCATTGCCATTGCTCCCACCGCCACAATTGCCTCCATCGTGGGCTGCTACGAGTGCATCGAGCCGCAGGTGTCGAATCTCTTCAAGCGTGAAACCTTGAGTGGAGAGTTTCTGCAAATCAACCGCTACTTGATCGATGACCTGAAGAATCGCGGCCTTTGGAATGACGAGATGCGGGTTCGGCTCAAACTGGCGGAAGGCTCCGTTCAAAGTATTGAAGGAATTCCTGACGAGCTGAGGCAGTTGTATCGCACGGTATGGGAGATCCCGATGCGCTCGCTTATCGATATGGCTGCCAGCCGCAGCGCGTATATCGATCAGTCGCAATCCCTGAACCTGTTCGCAGAATCGCCGAACATCGGAAGGCTCTCTTCCATGTACATGTACGCGTGGAAAACGGGCCTGAAGACTACGTATTACCTGCGTTCCCGGCCCGCCACCCGAATCGCCAAGACCACTGTGCCGGGAACATCCATGAGCGATTCGCAAGTTCAGTCTGCGACCGCCGCCGTCACTTGTTCGCTTGAGAACCCCGGCAGTTGCGAAGCTTGCCAGTAACACTCCTGATCCGTCACAACCGCTCGACCGCTCCTGAAAGAGAGATCCCATGACCTTGTCTGCTGAAACGACTGCTGCCTCCTCTGTGACCGCCCCTGATCGCATACTTGACCCGGGGCTATGCCTCACGCTCCGCCCGATGCGTTACCCGGTGTTCTTCGATATGTTCCGCGATGGAATCAAAAACACATGGACGGTGGAAGAGATCGATTTCCAAACTGACCTCACCGATCTTCGGCAACGCCTCACGCCGGCCGAGGTACACCTCATCCAGCGCCTCGTGGCATTTTTCGCGACGGGAGACAGCATCGTCTCAAATAACCTCGTGCTGAATCTCTACAAGCACGTCAACTCGCCGGAGGCGCGCCTGTATCTTTCGCGGCAGTTGTTCGAGGAGGCAGTTCACGTTCAGTTCTATCTGACCTTGCTCGACAACTACGTGCCGGATCCGGATCAGCGCGCGGCGGCCTTTGCGGCAGTTGAGAACATTCCGTCAATCTCCAAGAAGGCCGAGTTCTGCATGAAGTGGATGGATTCCATTCAGAGCCTCGATCGGCTGGAAACCCGGGAACACAGACGCCAGTTCCTGTTGAATTTGATCTGCTTTGCTTCCTGCATCGAAGGGCTATTCTTCTTTGCTGCATTCGCATATGTGTACTATTTCCGATCCAAGGGGCTGCTGCATGGCCTTGCAGGCGGGACAAACTGGGTGTTTCGCGACGAGAGTTGTCATCTGGAGTTTGCGTTTGAAGTGGTACGGATCGTGCGAAGCCAGGAACCAGAGTTGTGGGATGTGGATCTGGAGCGGCAGATTGTGCAAATGCTCCATGAAGCTGTTGATGCTGAGGCGCAGTTTGCCGAAGATCTCTTGTCAGGCGGGGTTGCGGGACTGTCGCTGCGCGACATGCGGCAATACCTGGGCTACGTGGCGGATGCGCGGCTGCAGCGGCTGGGAATCGCTCCCGCGTTCGGCACAAAAAATCCGTTTGCGTTCATGGACCTGCAGGATGTTCAGGAGCTGACCAACTTTTTTGAGCGTCGCGTCTCGGCATACCAAATCGCCGTGCAAGGGGAAGTGGCATTCGGAGAGGAATTTTAAAGGAATGAGTGCGCCCTGTAGTGAGCCGACGCTCTGCAGGGCTTCCTCACTTCAAACTCGAGCCGCCGCGCGATGAGGAATGATCACTTGACCTCGCGCTCGATTTGCAGACAGGATTCAACCTGCTGATTTGCCAGAGCAGTGCATCGTTTGCCGGCGACGGTTCCGCGTTTTCTCGACGTCGGTCGAAACCCCAATCATCGCCTGCGCAGCGCATTGCAGTTGATCCGCATCCCGCCCGGCAGTTTCCTTCCATTGGGCAAGTCCTGTTCCTCGATGCAGGGAGCCCGCGGCGCAAGCATCGGACATCTCTTTCCTGGGGATGGGCGGTGCGGCGCTCGAACCAGACTGACCATCGAAGCGGCAGGACAGCCATCGGGCCGGCCGGCTCCTTTTACCTGGTAAGAGACTTATTTAAATAGACTTGCGAGGTGTATGGAGGAGGTGCTGACCGTGGCAAGAAATCGCTTACTCACATCGATCCAGCGTCGAGACAGGCCCTGGTAAACAGCCGGAAGTCATCTTAGACGCCGGTTGCCTAGTAAAAGTTTCTACTGAAAATATCGATTTGCCAGAGAATTTCCGATCGTGTCGTGGGGATCAAAGCGATCTTTTTACAGAAGCTTGACAAAGCAATGTGAATTGGGCGAAAGTAGTTGGGCTCGGGGAAAACGCTTTCTCTGTGATCTCTGAGCGTTAGCTTCTCAGATTGCGCTGAACCTGCTCGATCAATGAGCCTGTGACACGCAAAAGGCACCATCGAACTTGACGAGAATGATCCTGCGCCGGAATGGCTCGGCGTGAACTCATTGTAACTGGCAGGTTTTTCCCCTCAGCGATTGGAAATTTTTGGGTACACCTTGCCCATCCAATCCTGCTCGTTCGTGCCGATGAACCGTTGGCACGAGGTCGTAACTTGTGAAAGTCAGCTTCCAGCAAGTCGCAAAAGACGCAGAAAAGCGGCTGGAATACAAAGCAAATTCTCAAGTAACCGTTTGCTCAGGAGGCAAACCATGCACTATCTGAAGGATTGTGTTCCCCGTGTGTATCTACGGGGCATCAGCGGGCTGCGAGTCCTCTCGGTGATGATGTTGCTCGGATTCCTGATAGGGTCCGCGCCGAAGGTCCTTGGCCAGGAGAACGCAACGATTAACGGCACGGTTACAGATATGACCGGCGCCCTGGTGCCGAACGCGAAGATCACGCTCACGAATACTGCAACGGGGCAATCGCGCGAATCGGCTGCCAACTCGGCAGGCGCATTCCGCTTCCCCAACCTGGGTGTTGCTACGTATACGTTGACCGCAACGGCGCCTGGCTTTCAGAAGTACACCAAGACCGGCATCGTGGTGAACGTTGCCGCAACACTGGAAGAGAACGTTGCGCTCGCAGTAGGCAGCCAGGCACAAACGGTGACGGTGGCCGCGGATGCGCTGCAGGTGCAAACTGAAACCAGCGAAGTGAGTACGCTGATCAGCGGCCGGCAGGTCGAGCAACTTTCAACCAACGGCCGGAATATTACCTCCCTTGCGGCACTCGGCATGGGCGTGGCCAACACATTGCCGGCCTTCGGTGGCGTGAATGCGTTGACTTCTTCCAATGCCATCAGCTTTAACGGAACCAGGCAGTCCCACAACATTTATTTGCTGGATGGCGCGGAGCAGAATGACCGCGGTTGCGGCGGCTGCTTCATGAACCTTCCTTCTCAGGACGCAATCGCAGAGTTCCAGACGCTGGACAGCAACTACAGCCCGGACTACGGCATTGGCTCAGGCGGAACCATCGTGATGGTGCTGAAGTCGGGCACGCAGCATTACCACGGTGAGGTTTACGAGTTCAACCGGAACACCGCATACGATTCGGCGGACTACTTTAGCAAGACAGTTCCGGAATTCAAACTGAACGAGCCCGGCGGCAACATCGGCGGACCCCTCTGGATTCCGCATGTGTACAACGAGTCGAAAAACCGCACCTTCTTCTTCTGGAATGAAGAATGGCGCAAACTGATTCAGGGCACAACGCCTTCGATCACCAACACCATTCTGGCGAACAACTTTCCAACTACGGGCCAGCCCCTGGCGTATACGATTCCAGCCGGCGGTGCAACGCCTGTTGTACCGGTGACAACGGACCCCGCCAAGCTTGCCCTCTATCAAGCCGACGGGTTGACTCCCGGCAAGCCCTTCCCGGGCAACGTCATCCCCGCAAATCTCCTGGATCCCAACGCGATCCTGGAAGTCAATGCGGGTACGTTCCCGAAGCCCAACTACAACAACGGGACGCAGTTCATCGCTTCCATTCCGCAGCCGACGAATGTGCGTGAGGACATCGTCCGCATCGACCACACAATCAACAGCAAGTTCCAGCTCATGGGGCATTATCTCCATGACACGCTGGATCAGAAGTACTTTCCTCCGCTCTGGGGCGACAGCAGCTATCCAACTGTGGGCACTGAGATGACCAACCCCTCTTACACGGCGGTCATCAAGCTGACGCAGACCTACTCGCCCAATCTGCTGAACGAAACCGCGCTTCTGTATAGCGGCAACAAGATCACGCTGACTCCGGTCAATGGAGCAGGAGCATCTTTCTCCCAGCCGAACGGCTGGTCAGCCAAGACGTTCTTCCCGCTCAAGGATCAGGCCATCAACGATATGCCTGAGATTGACCTAGTGGGCACGCCGCTGAATGTGAACTGGAGCGAAAGCTACTACCCATGGCACAACGGCTATGAGGGATTTGAATACAGGGACGATCTCTCCTGGACGAAGGGCCGTCACCAGTTCAAATTCGGTTTCAGTCTCCTGCACGACTACAAGAACCAGCAATTGCAGGCGAACACCCAGGGAACCGCGGTCTTCAACTCCAGCAACTTCTCAGGCGATTCCTATGTGAACTTCCTGCTGGGTGACACCTCGAGCTTTACCCAGCTTCAGCACCTCTACAACAAGCACTGGGTGAACAATAACTACGGCATGTACGTGAACGACAACTGGCATGCCACGCCACAGCTGACGCTGAATATCGGCCTCCGCTATGACGGCCTGCCGCATGCCTTTGAGCGTTACAACGCTTTTGCAAACTTTGTTCCCGCGGATTACTTATATTCGCTGGGCAACCCAGTGGCGGCGGATGGAACCGTGAATCCGGCGCAGCTGACCACCTACAACAACCAGCAGTTCTACCTGAACGGCATGCAGATCGCCGGTGCCAATGGTTTTCCGCGCGGCAACGTGAAGAACTACTATTACACCTTCGAGCCGCGGCTCGGCTTCGCGTACAACTTCGGGGGAACAGGCAAGACAGTCATTCGCGGTGGCTTTGGCATGTTCTATGAACGCGTTCAGGGCAACGATGTTTACAACGCCGCCTTGAACCCGCCTTTTGCATTCCAACCCTCCGCAACCAACGTCTACTTCTCTAACCCCAACACCAGCGCCCTGACGGGACAGACGACTTCGCAGACGTTCCCCTCGACGCTGACCAACCTGCAGTACAACTATCGTCCGCCGGGCACGGCTGAATTCAGCCTTGGCATTCAGCATGAGCTGGCGCCATCCATTGTTTCGGTGGTTCAGTATGTAGGCTCGATCGGCTGGGACCAGAACGACACCCGCCAGATCAATACCCTGCCGCTGGCAGATGCCAATAACTCATCGAACCCCTATGACCTGAGGGAGGGCGTGGCGAATGGGTCGCTGAACGCGAACCTGTACCGGATATTCCCCGGCTACAGCAGTGTTAATCAGGAAGAGAACGAGACCAACTTCGACTACCACTCTCTGCAGGCAGGCATCCGCGTGGAAAACCGGCATGGCCTTACAACGCAGATCGCTTACACATGGTCCCACAACATCGACGAGGTATCGAACGATCTGAACGGTCTTTCCAACCCGTTCAATCCGAAGTACGATCGCGGCTCGGATACGACGTTTGATATGCGCCACAACCTGAACATCAGCTACGTCTATGCGCTTCCATTCTTTGCCAACAGCACGAATGGACTTGCACACAATCTGGCCGGTGGTTGGTCGATCTCCGGCATCACGCAGGCACACACCGGCATACCGCAGTACATCCACTACAGCGGTGCGGATGTAGTCGGCCTGGCCTGCTGCACCACCAATCGTCCCAACCTGGTGTCCAAGGTGAAGTACCCGAAGAAGTTTGGTTCGTGGTTCAGCACCAACTCCTTTGCCGATCCAATCTCACCCTGGAACGGCGGTCCAAACCAGGGCTTCGGCAATGCCGGCAAGGACTCCGTGGTTGGCCCCGGGCTGTTCAACTGGAACCTCTCGCTCTTTAAGACGTTCCAACTCACCTCGCACGAAGGACCTCGCATTGAACTGCGCTTTGAGAGCTTCAACACGTTCAACCACGTGATCCCTCAAGGCCTCGACACCAACAGTCACGACCCGAACTTTGGCACGGTGACCAACGACTTCTCACCGCGCTTGATTGAACTGGGTGGCAAGTTCGAGTTCTAACCGAAACAAAACTGCTGGCGCGGCCGATTTCAATCTGCCGCGCCATTTCTTTTTGGCAAGTGCATGAAGCAGGCGGGCAGTTGCATGCCAAGTGGAGAGTGGTTGAGACTGAGAACGAGGGTGTGTGTGAAGCCAGTCCGGATGTGGATCATTCTGCTTGCGATCTTCGCGGGAGTTGTTCCTGCCGCCGCCTTTTCTCAGACAGAGCCGAGTGCCGACAAGGCGCGTCAGCAGGCGCTCGCGCTGGAGCGTCAGGGGCAGGTCCAGGAAGCAGTAGCCGCATGGCAGTCCTTCGTGAAGCTGGCTCCTTCCAATCCCGAGGGATACGCCCACCTTGGACTGCTGGAAGCCCATCAAGAGCGGTACAACGAGGCCATTCCGCTCTACAGGAAGGCCCTGGCGCTGAGTCCCGGAATGCCCGGACTTCGGATGGATCTCGGTTTGGCGCTTTTCAAGTCAGGAGATTTGCGGGAAGCGTCGGTGGAGTTCCATCAACTGCTGAAGAGCGAGCCAGGTTCGTCTCCGGAGGCGCTGCGACTGGAGACTTTGATCGGGCTCGCCGACTATGGCGACGGACAATACGCCGCGGCCATCCCGTATCTGAAGGACGCCACCGCGCACGATCCTTCGAATCTTCCGTTTCGTCTGCTGCTGGCGCATAGCTGTCTCTGGTCCAGGCAGTACGATTGCGTGCTCGACGTGTATCACCAGATTCTCACGCTGAATGCGGACTCGGCAGAGGCGGACATGCTCGCCGGCGAGGCTTACGACGAAATGAAGAATGATCTCGCCGCGATGCAGCAGTTCCGTGCGGCAGTCCATGCGGATCCAAAATTGCCCAACGTCCACTTCGGCCTGGGCTATCTGCTATGGCGTCATATGGAGTATGGCGAGGCGGCGGACCAGTTCAAGGCAGAGCTGGCCAACAATCCGGACCATGCCCAGGCGCTCACCTATCTTGCGGACTCGGAGATTCGTATGGGCCACCCCGAGTTAGCTCAGCCGCTGTTGATGCGCGCCATCGCGAGAAACCCAGGCATTGCGCTTGCGCATCTCGATCTGGGAGACCTGTATGCCAATGAGGGCCAGAAGGAGAAAGCTCTCCATGAGTTGCAAGAGGCGGAAAGGCTCGACCCCAGCAATGTGGATGTGCATTGGCGCCTGGCCCGTTTCTACCAGTCAGAGGGTAAGAAGGAAGAAGCGAAAGCTGAATTCGAGAAGACAAGGCAGATGAAGCAAGCTGCCAATGCATCCATCTTCAGCAAGCTGAAGCAGGCCCAGGAGCGGGGCGACCCGGATCAGACTCGCGATGCCGCACCCGCCGGAAAGTGAGAACCCGCGCCGTCTCCTTGCGCGCGGGCAACCCTACCGAAGTTGCTGAGGATACATACGCGGATACCCTGTGAATCTGCGTGTGTTAGAGTACAGACGACTGTATGGTGGAAATTGCGATCGCGGTGCTGGGGGCGTTGCTTTCCCTGAGTGCGCTTGCACAAACTGCTCAGATTCGTGATGCGTCTCCACCGCAGGGAGCCCCCGCATCAGAAAGCACCCCGTCCCACTCTCAACTCGCAGGCGCCAACTCCAGCCGGACGCCGGCTGAGTCAATCCGTTTTCGCGACATCTCGCGGGAAGCCGGTCTCACCACTGTGCCGCAGACCACCACCGCGAGAGAATACATTCTCGACACGATGAGCGGGGGCGGCGTCGCACTGTTTGACTGCGACAACGATGGCCGGCTCGATATCGCGGTCGTGAATGACTCTACCATCGCGCGTTACAAGGCTGGGGGCGACTTGATGGTGACCCTCTACAAGCAGGACGGCAAGCCGGGCGCGATTCATTTCTCAGACGTCACCCGTTCCTCAGGCTTACTGACCAAGGGATATGCAACCGGAATTGCTGTGGCGGACTTTGATAACGATGGCCTGCCTGATCTTTACATCACCGGATACGGCCACAATGTGCTCTACCGCAATCTGGGCGATTGCAAGTTTGAGGACGTAACCCGGAAGGCTGGCCTGGAGGTCGGCGGCTTCAGCACGGGCGCCGCCTGGGCCGACTACGACAGAGACGGCCATGTCGATCTTTTCGTTGCGCGCTACATCAAGACAGACGCCTTTCATCTGCCTCCCGACACCTCTTTTGCGTACAAGGGCGTACTGGTGCAATTGCCGGACAGCATGGAAGGCGAGTCCGATTTTCTGTTTCGCAACCGGGGAGACGGGACTTTTGAAGATGTGTCCGCGAAGGCCGGCGTCAGCGATCCGCAGAAGCTGCATGGAATGGGCGTAGCCTGGGGTGATTACGACGGCGATGGCTGGCCCGATCTTTTCGTCACCAACGATGGTGGCTACAACTACCTCTATCACAATCTGAAGAACGGCACCTTTGAGGAGCTGGGTTTCATGTCTGGCACGGCCGCCGGGGACAGCGGGCAAATCTATGGCAACATGGCGGCGGATTTTGGCGATATCGATCGTGACGGCAAGCTGGATCTCTTCGTGACACGCTATGGGAACCAGCCCGCGAGCCTCTACTGGAACCGCGGAAACGGGGACTTTGTGGATATTGCGCCCAGAACCGGAATCGCCGGCAAGACCTTCACACCGATCAAATGGGGCGTCGGCTTTGGGGATTTTGACAACGACGGATGGGAAGACATCCTGATGGTTTCCGGGAATTTCTCTTCATTGCTGGGCGCGTTGCCCACGGAGCCTCCTTTTCAGGAGCCGATCCAGCTTTACCACAACGAGGGCAACCTGGCCTTCAAGGAGATCGCCAATCAAGCCGGGCTGAATGATGGAACGATGTACTCGCGGCGAGGAACGGCGTTTGGCGATATCAATAATGATGGCAATCTTGACGTGGTTGTGTTTAACGTGGGTGCGCCTCCGTCTCTGTTCCTGAACGAGACGCAGAATGGAAATCACCGGGCTTTGATTCATCTGATTGGTGTGAAGAGCAACCGGATGGCCATCGGCGCACGCGTGACTGTAACCACCGCCAGTGCCACGCAAACTGAAGAGGTGCGAGCCGGCAGCAGCTATCTCTCCACCAGTGACTTCCGACTGCATTTCGGCCTGGGGACGGATGACGTCATGAAGACAGTCCGGATCCAGTGGCCGAGCGGCGTTGTGCAGGAGTTCCACGATGTAAAGGCGGACGCCATCTACGAAGTGAAAGAAGGCCAGGGCATCCGCAAGATCGTCTCCTTCCAAAAGTAAAGCCGCCACGCTTGCTTCTGGTTGCGAGTGGCGCGGATTCCGAACTATGATTTTCATTCCGCACGAAATCCCTTCCGGAGCTCACCCATGTTCATTCCACGGCGAAATCTTCTTTCTGCGATCCTGCTCCTCCCTTTGTTTCTGACCGTCTCGGCGTTTGGTGCGGAGCCGGGCCTGGCGCTGAAGGTAACCGCGAAAGGCTATCTGGATGCGCGCGGCGTCAGCATCATGTTGTATGACGATGCCTTCAGTCCCATCTTCTTTGACCAGAAGGATGCGGGGATGCAGATCATCCTGCATGGAAATCGCATAGCCACGAACGGCAGCCTGCGCCTGCTGCCCACACCGGAGCAGTGGGACGTGATTCCGACCATCAAGGCACATCATGCAGATCCGGAACAGAATCGACTCACGGCCGACCTCTCGTATCCTGCCTACCATGTGAGCTACCACGTGACAGTCGCAGCGGAGCCGGGCGGAGTGCGCGTCAGCGTGAACCTGGACGAGCCGCTCCCCGCAAGTCTTGTGGGCCGAGCTGGCTACAATCTCGAGTTTCTGCCGTCGCTCTATATGGACAAGCCGTACGTGGTGGACGACAAGGTCTTCGGCGTCATGCCGCGCTATCCGGAAGACCGTATGAAGTCGGCCCCGCCCAGCCCCGGCGATCCAAAGCGGGAGTGGTATGTGGAGCAATGGCACAAGGCCGAGGGGTACACGGAACCCTTACCCTTTGCCTCGGGCACCAGCGTGACGCTGGCCCCGACCGACCCGCTGAACCGGATCCAGGTCTCCTCTGAGAGTGGTCCGATTGAGATTTTCGACGGCCGGGATAAAGCACAAAATGGCTGGTATGTGCTCCGCACGCTGATTCCTGCGGGCAAGACGACGGACGCTCTTGTCTGGCACATCCGGCCCAACTACATTCGGGACTGGACGCGTCCCCCGGTGATTGCTCATAGCCAGGCCGGCTATGCGGCAGGCTTCAGGAAAGTTGCCGTCCTGGAGCTCGATCCCAACGATCACGCGCCAAAGACGGCCCGATTGCTGCGCCTCTCTGACGACGGAACATTCAAGGAAGCATTCAGCGGTCCTGTTTCAAATCCAGCCCCATGGCTTCGCTATGCCTATTCCCGATTCGATTTCTCCTCTGTCAAAAAGCCTGGTCTGTATGTGATCGAGTATGGCGGAGTGCGCAGTGATGTCTTCCCCATCGCGCAGAACGTCTATGACAGGACGTGGCAGACAACGCTGGATGGCTTTCTTGCGGTGCAGATGGATCACGTGTCCGTGCGCGACGGGTATCACGTGTGGCATGGCGTGGCGCATATGGATGACGCGCGCCAGGCTCCGCCCAACACGCCGCACTTTGATGGCTATGAGATGGGACCGGACACGTACTCGCCGTACAAGCCAGGCGAGCATATTCCGGGCCTGAATGTCGGCGGCTGGTTCGATGCTGGTGACTTCGACAACGACGACTATGGCCAGTACGCGACGATCCAGAACCTTTCCCTCGCCTACAGCACGTTTCATATGAAGTGGGATGAGCTCACCGTCGACGAGAAGGCGCGCTCGGTCGAGATGCATAAGCCGGATGGTGTCCCGGATATCGTGCAGCAGGTGGAGCATGGCGTGCTGCAGCAGCTTGCGCAAATTCACGCTGTCGGGCATCCGTTCGTTGGCATCCAGTCGGCGTGGCTGACGGAGTACACCTTTGTGGGCGATGCGGCCTCGCAGACTGACAACCTTCTTTACAATCCAGGCCTAGGCCCCGATGAGAGAAAGGGCGGCGAGTCCGGTAGTCTTGACGATCGCTGGGCGTGGACTGGTTATTCCACCTTCAATCAATACGGCGCGGCGGCTTCACTCGCTGCGGCGTCGCGGGTGCTGAAAGGTTGGAATGACCCATTGTCCAGGGAATGCCTCGATGCGGCGATCAAGTTGTGGAACGACGAGAAGACGCATCCGGCTCCCAGTCCGAAGTGGGAAGGCGCCGCGCGCTTTGGTTCTCCGGACTGGTCGGCTGCATTGGAGTTGATGATCGCAACCAACGGTTCGGCGCCCTACAAGCAGCGCGTCGAAGAGCTGTTTCCAGAGATGCTGCAGCACATGCAGTTTCGCGGCTGGAGCGCCGTGCGAGCGTTACCCTATCTCGATCCGAGTTACAAGGAGCGCTTTAGAGCCGCACTTGCCGGGTGGCTTCCTCAGTTGAATCGTGAACTGGACAAGACGCCCTTTGGGGTGCCACCGACGCGCGGTGACTGGGGTGGCGCGGAGCAGGTTGCGGATTTCGGCGCTGAGATGTACTTCCTGCACCAGGTGTTCCCGGATCTTGTGAGCCCGGAGTATACGCTGCGCGCAGCCAACTATCTGCTCGGCACGCATCCGGTTTCGAGCGAGTCGTATATTGCGGCAGTAGGCACGGTCTCCCGGCAGCACACCTACTCCAACAATCGCGGGGACAACTCATCCATCCCGGGCGCAATGATTCCGGGGTACATCGTCATCAAGCCTGACTATCCTGAGTGCATCAGCGGTTTTGGGATGCTGTGGTTTGAGCATGAAACCACCGTCTCCGCCGCCAGCAGTTGGGTTCTGCTGGCCAATGCTGCGGAGGCCATCGTCCAGCAGGAGGCCGCTTCCCCGCAGCGCGCAGGATTTTGAGTCGGGGATCGCCCGTACACTGCGCGAAGGTGAAAGAATGAAGCCACGCAGGACGGCTTTGGCTGGACGGCATGCGCTCTCCTGCTGACCCGGACGCCACTCCCTCCCCGGAGAACCCATGAGCAGTAACTTCCATGTCCTGGCCAAGCCCATCGGGCCCATCTGCAATCTCGACTGCAAGTACTGTTTCTATCTGGAGAAGGAATCTCTCTATCCGCAGGTCTCCCGGTGGGCCATGCGCGAGGAGGTTCTGGACAGCTACATCCGGCAATACATCGAAGCGCACGACACACCGGAGGTGAACTTTGCCTGGCAGGGCGGCGAGCCTACGCTGCTGGGCGTCGAGTATTTCCGGCACCTCGTCGCGCTTCAAAACAAATACGCCAACGGCAAGCGGATCAAGAATGCCTTCCAGACCAATGGAGTGCTGTTGAACGATGAGTGGGCCGCGCTCTTCAAGGAACATGATTTCCTGATTGGGATCTCCATCGATGGGCCACGGGAGCTGCACGATGCGTATCGCGTTGACAAGGGAGGCCAGCCGACCTTTGACCGCGTGCTGTGCGGCATTGAGACGCTCAGGCGCAACAGCGTGGAGTTCAACACGCTGACGACGGTCCACCGCGCGAATGCCGATCATCCACTGGAGGTTTACCGGTTCCTGCGCGACCACGGGAGCGGCTTCATGCAGTTCATCCCGATCGTGGAGCGGATTGCTCACCAGGTCACTGCCGAAGGATTGCAATTGATCTCTCCGGACTTTACCGGAGCCGCCCAGGTTGCGCCGTGGTCTGTCGAGCCGCGTCAGTTTGGCCGCTTTCTGTGCGCGATCTTCGACGAGTGGGTGCGGCGAGATGTCGGGCGATGCTATGTCCAGCTCTTTGACGTGAGTCTGGAGATGTGGACCGGGCTCGAATCGAGCCTCTGTGTCTTCAAGAAGCAGTGCGGCGCAGCGCTCGCCATCGAGCACTGTGGCGATGTGTACTCCTGCGACCACTTTGTCTATCCGCAAAACCGGCTCGGAAACATCATGAAGTCGCCCTTGCGGGAGTTGGTGGACTCCACGCAGCAGCACGCCTTTGGCGAAGCCAAGGAGTCAACTCTTCCAAAGTATTGCCGGGAGTGCGATGTGCGCTTTGCCTGCAACGGCGAGTGCCCAAAGCATCGTTTCCTGACGACTCCAGACGGGGAGCCCGGATTGAATTATCTTTGCGCCGGTTACAAGATGTTCTTCCGTCACGTTGATCCATTCATGCGATTTATGGCAGCAGAGCTGGCGGGTGGCCGTGCCCCTGCAAACGTGATGCGATGGGTGGCAGAGAAGGAGATGCAGGCGGCGTTCAAGAGCGCGCAGCGCAACGATCCCTGCCCCTGCGGCAGCGGGAAAAAGTTCAAGCACTGCTGCAATAGGGATGCTTAATTCCTAAGACGCCATGGAAGAGCCTGCTGCATCGACGAGGGCGATGAACGCTCCCGGCCGATGCAGCGCAGCTGACTGCGAAGCGTCAGTATTTCTGGACCGACGGATCGATTTGATCGGACCAGGCGAGAATGCCGCCCGCGAGATTGACGACGCGGGAGTATCCATTCTGCTTCAGGAACTCCGCCACGCGTTGGCTGCGCGCGCCTGATCTGCATTGCACCACAATCTCCTGCGCCGGATCGATCTCGGCCAGCCGCTGCGGCACGTCGTTCAGCGGGATGAGCTTTCCGCCGATGTTGGCAATCTGGTATTCATAGGGCTCACGCACATCAAGGATGAAGACCTCTTCCCCTGCGTCCATGCGCTGCTTAAGCTCGTGGACTGTCATCTGCGGAATTCCATTCTGCAACTTCACTTCCTCCTTGGGCTTGGGCTCAATGCCGCAAAACTGTTCGTAGTCAATCAATTCTTTCACGGTGGGGTTGGGTCCGCAGACAGGGCACTCCGGGTTGCGGCGCAACTTCAGCTCGCGGAAGCGCATTGCCAGCGCATCGACCAGCAGCAGGCGCCCGACGAGCGGCGTGCCATTGCCGAGGATCAGCTTGATGACTTCCGTCGCCTGAATCATGCCGACCAGGCCCGGCAAGATGCCGAGCACGCCGCCCTCGGCGCAACTTGGCACCAGGCCCGGCGGTGGCGGCTCAGGATAGAGGCAGCGATAGCAGGGCCCATCCTCTGCGGCAAAGACGCTTGCCTGGCCTTCGAATCGGAAGATTGAGCCGTACACGTTCGGCTTGCCGAGCAGCACGCAGGCATCGTTCACCAGATAGCGCGTGGGGAAGTTATCCGTGCCGTCGGCCACGATGTCGTAGTCCTTCAGGATTTCGAGCGCGTTGGCACTGGTGAGGCGGGTCTCATGCTTGACGATGCGCAGGGATGGATTCAGCGCAGTGAGCTTCTCCTCGGCGGAGTCGAGCTTCTTGCGTCCGATGTCGCGCGTTGAGTGAATGATCTGGCGCTGCAGATTGCTCGCGTCCACCACGTCAAAGTCCACCAGACCGAGCGTTCCCACGCCCGCGGCGGCCAGATAGAACGCCAGCGGCGAGCCCAGCCCGCCGGTGCCCACACAGAGCACGCGCGCGGCCTTCAGCTTGCGCTGGCCCTCGATGCCTACCTCGGGCAGAATGAGGTGCCGGGAGTAGCGTGCCAACTCGTCGGTCGTAAGCTCCGGCAGAGGAATCGGTTCGAGTACGGATGCCATGGGCGTCTCCTGTCTCAGTAGGATGTTCCGCGCGGACGGGTCAGATGCCTGCGCGCCCGACGCTCACTTCCTCCGGCAATGGAGGGAATGATCGAGAGCGTATCCGTTGCGGCGACGGCGGTATCTTCCTTCGCCGGCAAGTAGCGCACGTCTTCGTCATTCAAATAGAGATTCACAAAGGCGCGTACCTTGCCCTCCTCGTTGAAGAGGTGACGGCGCAAGTCCGGGTGGGCAGCCGTCAGTTGCGCCAGCGCTGCCGCAACGGTTGCGGCCTCAGTTTTGATTTCGTTCTGCCCGCCTACATAGGAGCGCAAAGGTGTCGGTATCAGTATCGTCATGGGGAAGCCCGCTCGACCTCACTGTCTATAGGATGACGCAAATCGCCATCTGGAGGCT
>JAJYAE010000212.1 GCA_021779695.1 Acidobacteriota bacterium
CCAGAAAGGTAGTTGAAGATTGCGCCGAAAAGCCAAGGCAGCAGCCACGACCCCTCCGAGGAACCCACCGTAAAAGTCGCCGCCAGCCCTTAGAAGGGACAACGACCAGAGTTGCGATGGCGTTGCTGCATACTCGTGCCACGATCTTACGATCATGAGCACTTTCGCGCCGAGAATAGCTCCGATGATCGCCCAGATGCCGACCGAGATCATGGCAGCCGCATCTATGCCCTCTCGCCGTGCACCTCGCATCAACCACACAAGCGCTGCGAGGTAGGCAGTGGCCAGCAGAACTCCGAAGGTAGGCACCGTGAAAAAAGGGGTAGTCAGCAACCGCGGGTGCATACAGATGTCATCCTTCTTCTCCTTGGTTTCAATGGGCGCGCCGAGATATGAACATGCACGCGAGCGGCATTGGCGGGAGGTTCACGTCGAACTAAATTCAATAAACACTCCAGTCGTGTTGCGTTGCCCTCCTTAAGCTCTTGAGCGTTTGAAGTCGTTGATCCAGAGCTGCCGAGGTAGCGAACACTAAGCATCCCCTTCTAGGACCAGATTCCGACATTGCCGGGAGACTGGGAAAGTAAGCATATTCCAGCCGGTCACGAAAACTACTTAACATCTGAAGACACAGCTTTTTGCCTCGGCCGTAAGTGTCGTAACCATAGCCCTGGTCGAATGGAACTTCGAAGTCATCGATCATGGCTACTGCACTGATCTGACTATTCAGTACTAGCGAAATTTCTCCGAGCAAAGGCAGGTCTTTATCCCAATGTGCATCCAGGTAGAAAAAGACGGCTTGATCTCGTAAGGACGGTAGCTCGAATAATTGTTTAAGGAATTGTCTAGAGTCGGTGAGTTTAACTTCAACGTTTGTCCACTCTGCTAAGCGGCATTTCGCATATTCAAAATATCGTCGGTTCACCTCACAACTGTATATTGGCCCACTGGAATTCCTCGCCATGTATTCTGTTGTTGCCCCGCGACATGTTCCGGTCTCTACAACCACTGAGATCTTGCAAACGTCCAGAATTGCACGAAAAATCTCCATTCTTTTGACTTGGCCGTTGAAGGGCTTCGCGCCGACGAGGCCAAGTGATGGAATGGCGAGGTCAATTTGCGCAGCGATGAGGTAGCCGTAGCGCGCGAGCCACTCGCCTCTTCCGCGCTCCAGATACCTTCCCGCCGATTCGGGCCAATCTGCAGCGCCGGATAAGCACGCATCAATGCGAGTTCTCGCGAGGCGCAGCAATTTGTCGTATTCGGCCACCTGTGTACTCCTGCCCGAGAGACATTTCTCACTCACAATGTTCACTATTCGAAGACGCGATGTTTTCTCAAGACCTCGACGTCGAGTGAGTACAAAGTGAACTTTCCTTCCTCCCGGCGCGTTATCACGCTGGCTTCTTCGAGCATGCGGAGATGGTGCACAAGAGTGGATGCCGGTACTTTCAGCGCCGCCACAATGTCGCACACGCATAATTCCCGCACCGCGAACAAACCCACTATCCTCAGCCGTGTATCGTTTCCGAGCGCTTGGAATAAGCGGGCGCGTTTAACGATCACCGCCGAATCGTCGAGGACAGGGTGAAGCTCGATGGCCTTCTTTGCAATCTTGCGACACTCATCCGGCGTGCAGCTCTTCACTTGCGGCTCAATTGCAACGGGCACAGTTTTTGCTCCTTTCTATGCGCTCGTCATGGGTGACTTCTGTGGCGCCGACGCTTGTAGATGCCGGCTCCACCATACCAATGCCAGCATTGTTGGAATCTCAATGAGAGGTCCGACGACAGTGGATACCGCCACGAGTGGCGTCGAGGCGAAGGCAGACAAAGCAAGCGCAATCGAGAGTTCAAAGTTGCGCCCCGTGACATGGAATCCCACGGTAGCAGCTTTGTCGTTCCGAAGGTGCATGGCGCGGCTTACCCAGTAGCCGACGTTAAAAAGTGTGAAGAAAAAGAGGATCAACGGAGCGGCCATCTTCAGGATGAGGGCAGGTTGGTTCACGATCACTTCTCCCTTTATCGCAAACATCACGACCAGCGTTGCCAGGAGGGCGATCAACTGCATTTTGCTCAGCACGGGCACAAGGCGCGACTTGAACCACTCCCGTCCCTTCCGCCGCAGAGCGATCCTGCGAGTCAATGCGCCGAACGCCAAAGGAAGGATCAGGTAGAGAAAAGTGCTCTTGAGAACTACGCCGATCTGCAATGGCACCTTGGTCCCTACCAGCAACAGAATCCAGACGGGAACCGAGACGATCTGAATTACCGAGTTCCATGCCATCAGTACCACCGACAAGGGGTTATCCGCTCCGCCCATGTCCGCCCAGACCATCACCATGCCGATGCAGGGAGCGATACCCAGCAGAATAAGGCCCGTCCAAAGCTCAGGCTGCCCGCGGAGGAAGACCCATCCAAAGCCGTACAGGAGCAGCGGGTTCACCAGATAATTGAGAAAAACTGACAGTCCAGCGGGGCGGCGTTCCAAGGCCGCACCATGCAAGTCGCCGAACGGCACCTTGGCGACGGTCGGATAAATCATCAGGAACAGTCCGAGAGGGATCAGAGGTTCCAGTGAGGCTCCCACCTTGGGAGCGGCCCTTCCAAAGATCAGTCCGGCCGCCATCGATGCCAGAATCAACCCCGAAAACAGCTTGTCGACCGTACCGAGGTGAGCGTGTTCAACTCTTTGAGCAGGTGTCGCGGTCGCAGTATTTGCCATATGGATACTCCTCAACAGAAATGACAATAGCACCATAAAACTAGTTTTGTAAACTCCAACATGTCCGTAGAAATCGGGAGCTACGAGAGAAATATTGATGAGATCACCATGTCCCCTTGTATCGGCGCGAATCAATCAGGCGATTGATTGACAGACAAGACGCCCAACCACTAGACTTCAGGGGTAGCTGAACCTGGAGGCTTCATGCAGCTTCCGTTGATCCTGACCATTGCGACCACAGCCGTCATAGGGCCAGGTGCGGGCATGAGCCTCGACCAGGCAATCAAGCAACTGCCTGCGCGCCGCCGAATCGGCGCCCTGGCCTATTCGGCGTACAGCAGGGCCGGCGATCAGGGAAACGGCTTGTTTCTCTACCCTCCAATGGGCATCGCGTCGCTGGTCCTTGCCGTGGCCGCGGCGGTGAGCGGGCGCCTCTGTCATCTTCCCAACACATTACAGGCTCCGCTCGATATCTCAGGCGTGCTGGCCGTCCTGCATTCTCTGGTCACAGCTCGAGCGGCCCCGATCAACTTCAGTCAACGCAAATACGAACCTTCAGACGAAGCCAACCTCGCGCGCGTTCTCGATCGTTTTGCGTTCTGGCATAACCTGCGTGCCGTCCTCCAACTCCTGAATTTTGTTGCCTCCCTGTGGGCCACGGTCGTGCTGGCGAGGAACGGATGAGGCGAACCCCAGCACCATCTCAGCCCAGGTCAGCGACCGAACCGGATCAAGCAACCCCGGCTACAAGAGCCATGATCGTCGCCGCAGCAACCCCGCTCTTCGCATCCAGCGGAATGTTAGGTGTGACCATTCGTCAGATAGCTGCTGCGGCACGAGTGAACAGCCAATTGATCTACTACTACTTCGGAAATAAGGCCGGTCTGTTCCGGGCGGCGCTCGAAGGTGCGGCGGGCCGGGTGGCAGCGTTACTGGCACGCGCCGGAGTAAGCGATGGAACGCCGCAGGAGCGACTTGCGGGGTTCATAAGCGACTGGGTGAAGGTCACGCTTGAGGAAGCACTGACGCTCCGCATGTTGCACCGGGCAATGCTCGAAGGCGACAGCACGCTCGTCGCCGATATTCGACGTTATTCCAGCGGCCATGCTGCCCAGATTGGTTCGCTCATTGACGAGGGAAAAGCAAGCACCGCGTTCCGTGCCGACTTGGACACCCGGCGGGCAGTCGCGAGCCTGGTCGGGATGGTTCAGTATCTTGCAGTCGCCGAAACCATCCTGTTTCCATCCACGAAGCTGAAGATGAATCGAGCCGGACGGGAGGCTATGGGCCGACACACTGCTGAACTGTTCCTCAAAGGAATAAATGCCGGACCAGAGCGAGAACTTAAAGAGTCGGCGCACGAAGGCCGGTCCGCAGTAAGAAGAGATCGGGGTTAGGGGACATGACCAACGTGGCCGGAATTGAGGTGCCTTCTACCTCGCCTATTTTTCTCGCGCTTGTTGCACTCCATGTTCTGCTGGGCCTTGTGTGTGTCCTGACCGGCGCAGTAGCGATGTTGAGCCCAAAGCGGCGGGGACGGCACCCCCATTTCGGCACGATCTACTTCTGGTGTCTCTCGGGCCTAGTTTTCTTGGCGACGGGATTATCAGTGGCCCGCTGGACGCGGGACTATCCATTATTCGTACTGGGTGTCCTATCCTTCACGGCAGCGTTGGTCGGACGCACGGCCAAGCGTCAACGTTGGTCCGGGTGGATCCGTTGGCATATTACAGGAATGGGTATGTCCTACGTCCTCATGCTGACTGCATTCTACGTTGACAACGGGAAGAGCTTGCCCCTGTGGAAGGATCTTCCTGCGATCAGCTATTGGCTTCTCCCGATAGCAGTCGGGGGTCCCATAATCGGTCGTGCGCTGCTGCGTCACCGTGTGTCCGTCGCATAGAAAGGCTGCAATGCGGCATCATGCCGCAAACGGAGGTCGTCACTGTGATTCTTAGCAATCGGAAGGCGCAGGCACCGCGTGATCCACGCAAGCAGACGCGTTCACGGAAACTCTGGGCGTCCCTCGGCTCCGTAGCGGGGTTCCTGTCTTTTGGCTGGTTCGTGCTCGCATTCACATCGGGGGCCTTCATTCGCGACGATTCTAGATACGCCGTGCCGCCGGACGATTCTACCCATGACGCTATGGCGGGGCGCAAAAAGGTTATCGATCTGGGGAGCTATAAAGTCGCCTACATCGACGAGGGTGAGGGGGAACCCTTGATTCTGCTACACGGCTGTCCCTTCAGCGTCTACGAATGGCACGAAGTGGTGCCGCTGCTGGCCAGACACTTCCGCGTGATCGCCCCAGATCTTCTTGGATTGGGCGACACGCCCGTGCGCCTGAACGACGATTATCGTTTGCCCCAGGACGTGCGGATGGTGACGGAATTAATGGACCGATTAGAAATTCGTTCGGCTCGTTTCATCGGCCACGATCACGGCGGTGCTATCCTCCAACTCCTCATGCAGCAGAATCCCGACCGAATCGAGATGGCGATCCTCACGAATGTTGAAGCCTACGATCAATGGCCCAGCAAACCAGAGACGGGCGACCTCCACCTGATCACAAATCCTCTGTCGAGTCCGCTGGTGTTTGCCGCATTGCACTCCCGGCGTGTCCAGCGGTATCTCTACTCAATCGCAGTTGTCAACCAATCTACGCTCACCGATGAAACGCTTGATGCGTTCGCTTCCGAGCACCTCGCGAGTGCGCTTCGATGGCAACGTCTCCGTCGCTTCTTCGCGTCGCAGCTTGATCCGCCGAACAACCGTCTCACGCTGGATGCGGTCCCGGCAATGCGCCGATTCACAAAGCCGGTTCTAATCCTTTGGGGAGAGAAGGACACAAACTTTGGCCCTGCGATAGCGAAACGGCTCGCGTGCGACATTCCCGGCACTGTGGGCATTTCCTGGCTTTCCAATTCGGCACACCTGCCAATGCTCGAACAACCTCAGAAGTACGCCGACGTCGCGTACCGATTTTTTAACAATGGCACGGTCGACCAGGAAGCTCGCGTGGCACTCGCCGACGCCCGGCGATGATTTACAGGGATCGCAAAGATTGGGCCAAGCCTACCGACCACGCGTCCACACTCTTGGGAAAGTGTCATAGGAGGTGAACAAGATGAACCGTAACCGAAGGATCTCCGGAGATATTTTGTTCACTGTCGCGCTCGCACTATTGATGCCGGCATGGACAATACACGGTCAGCCTGCAGCCCTACCTCTCCGTCTTGGAGACCCCTTGTCCGATGTTACGGGTCAAAGCCTCTCCGGAAATCCTGCGCATCTTTTGATGACGGTTGAAGGCAAAATCGCTCTAGTCGTGTTTTCCTTCAGCGAGGCCGGAGGCAAAGACACCCAGCTTTGGGACAGGGATCTCTTGAGAGACTTCGGGTCCAATCGCTCTGTAGCACTTTCCACAGTGATCATGCTGGAGTCGGCCCCACGGCTTCTTCGCGGCGTCATTGTCTCCAAACTTAAGAGCGACATGCCACCTTCTTTGCACGAAAGCACAATTGTGTCCTATGAGAATGAGGAGTTGTGGAAGCAGCGTCTCAACGTTGCCAACGACAGCCATGCATACGTAATACTTCTGGGACAGGACGGCCGTATCCGCTGGAGGAACTCAGGCGCTTTTAATAACGCAGAGTATGAGGAACTAAAGACAAAAATCCAGGAGCAGTTTCAATCTGCGACGTCGCGTCAGATGCCGTGAACCGTTTGAACCGCGCTGGCCCAATCATCTCCCAGTCAGTGTGAACGGCTGCTTCCGGCCAACGCGGATGCTATGCCACCGCACTCGTTCAAATCCACACATTGACAACGTTGAACATGGCGGAGAAGTTGCCGCATGGCGTTGAGCCGAGTAAGACATGTACCACGACCGGCGCGAAAACAACCCGCGCATTGCTGTGGATCGCTGCACTGGTTGGGGAAACCCTTGCGTCTCGCGTTCTGAATCAGTCGCACAAGCGTGCCATCTGGATCGATCAGAGCACCGATGCGACTACCCCACGATTCGACTCTGGGAGGATGAAGTCGAGGCTGACCTCACATCCTTCCGGCAGTCCTGCTGCTTTACAGGACGCATAGAACGAGTCGAGATCGTCCAGCCGCAGACAGCAACTGAACCAACTGGTTAAAGGATCTAATTCGGGATGATGGAAGACCTCCAGAGTGAGATCCCCGCGTTCCAGAATCATCCAGCCGCTGTCCCGCCGAACCTCTGGGAACCCGAGAGCAGGATAGAACTGTGACGTTCTCTCGAAATCGCGCGAAGGGAGATTCGGCGTGGCGACATCGCACATCTCAGTTGCTCCGGCGGCAAAGTAAGCAGCACCACGAACTCAACTACAGCAGCGGCCTTGCAGTTGTACTGGAGGACACTTTACTGAGCCGTAGGAGCAGAAAACGCAGCAATCTGCAGGTTGAGGCCGCAGCAGAGCGTGGCAATGGGCGCACTCATGGAAGAAACGGCAGGAATCGAGAGGCATATTTTCCAACGTGGCATGACCGCACTGCGGGCAGGTCAGCATGGATTCGAGAATGACTGCCGTCGTTGTCATGGCTTTTGTGCTCCGATATGCACAGTCGAAGGGAAACCGGCGTTCGTGGTGGCCTTCACCAGTGCCGACGGATTTGTCTTCTCTTCGTCGTACTTCACTGTCGCTGTCCTGTGATCGTAGTCCACCTTTGCATCAATGACCCCAGGCACTTTCTCCAGCGCTTTGCGAATCGTGACGGAGCACATGGAGCAGGTCATGTTCTGAACGTCGAGAACAGTAGTTTGCGGAGCTGCGGCAAATGCCGATACCGGCAAACCGATGAGAAGAGCAGCGAGCCGTTTACGCATCACAGGTTCCTTTCAGCGATAGAAGAAGGGCAAGATCCAGGGACTGATTACGAGTAGGAACACAACCGGAAGTAGCACCCAAAACAGAATTCGCTGCACCTTCCGAGTATGATCAGCAATGCAGCTATCGCCAACGGCGCAGCTTTGAGGCACCA
>JAJYAE010000213.1 GCA_021779695.1 Acidobacteriota bacterium
ACCGGCACTCCCACCACGGCAACGACAGTGACCTTCACCGCGTCTGTCACCGACTCGACCACCAATCAAACAGTCGGCCCCGATACCTACAGCATCGTGGTCAGCAATCCATCTCCGCTCACGCTGCCGGCGCCCAATCCAGCCACGCTGCCTTCGGCCACGGTCAACCAGACCTACAGTGGGGTGATTCAGGCCTCTGGCGGCGCTGGCCCCTACTCCTGGACCGTGAACGGTGTTGCGGTCACCGGTGCAGGCATTGCCTTGTCGAACGGCCTCACCGCATCCAACACAGGCAATAACACGCTGCAGATTAACGGCACACCCACCACCACCACCACAGTTCCGTTGACCAATGTTGCCGTCAAGGACAACACCGGTGCTACGGCTGGTCCCACCTCCTACAGCATCACGGTCAACACCGCAGGTTCGCAGGTCAGTGGCCAGGTCTCGCTCACGCAGAGCTGCGGCAGTTCCTCGACCGTGCCGCCCATCACGCTGAGCATCAACACCTCGCCGGTCCAGACCACGACGACCAATAACGGCAGCTACTCCTTCGCCAGCATCCCTAATGGCACATACACCATCACGCCATCCATTGCGGGAGCAAGCTCCAACTTCTATCCCGCCACCCAGTCGGTCACAGTGAACAACGGCGCTGTCACCGCAAACTTCACGGCAAGCCTCGGCTACACAGTCTCCGGCAATGTCAGCTACAGCGGAACAAGCAAGGGCCAGGTCTATCTCTTCATCTACGGCAGCTCATCCTGCACGGGAACAGAAGAAGGAACCAGCATCACCGAGTCTGCGCTCACATCCGGAGGCGCCTTCACGATCCATGGCGTGCCGCCCGGCAACTTCACGCTCCTGGCCGGCATGGACCCCATCGGTGAAGGCCAGTTCAACACCACAAGCCCCAGCGGTACCACCTCCATCTCGGTCTCCAATGCCAGCGTGACCGGCATCAGCGTCGCAATGACGGATCCCACAGTGACCACGCCCACCAGCGGCCCCAAACTCAAGGCCATCGCTGCCACCGACCAGGGCGTGATCATCTCGTACAAGCCCATCACCAATGCCAGCGGAATCGAGGAAGTCACCTCATACACCGTCCAGTGGAGCACAAGCTCATCCTTCAGCAGCCCGTCCTCCGCAACCTTCACGGCAAATGGTGATAGTGTCAATGTCTGGATTCTGAACAACAACAAGACTGGCATCACGGGCAGTTTTACCAACGGCACGGCCTACTACTTCCGCGCCTGCGGCAATGCGGGCGGCAGTTGCGGTCCGTGGACGGTCTGGGGCGGTAGCTCTCCTGTTTCCGTGACAGCAGGCGCGCCTTCCGGATCCAGCTACTTCACGGTCACTGGAACGGTCACCTTGCCGTCCACAATCACGCCAACCGGGCCGCTCTACGTCGGCTTCTATGACCAGACAACCGGTAATGCCTATGCAACAGCAATTGCGAGCCCATCCAACAACACGCCCAATGCCTACACGGTCCAGGTGCCGAGCGGAACAACCTACTACTTCTTCGGCATCCTCGATCAGAACAAAAATGGCATCGTCGACGTGGGCGACGTCTCCAACACCGGCAACGGCGGCAATAGCACCGTCACCGCGGTCACGGGCAATATGACCGGCGTCAATCTCGCACTCTCCGGCGCGAATAGCGTCGCGACCGTTACCACTTACAACATGCAATCCACCACGGGCAGCGGCACCAATATTTCCTACGCACTGAATCTGAATGTGCGCGAGCACGCCAAGCTGCCGGTCTCCGTAACGCTGACGGCGGGTCCAAACGTTCTTTACCCGCTCGACATTGCGCATTGCAGCAGTTGCAATAATGTCGGCTACGACTATTACATCAACGTAAACAGCGCGCAGCCTGCCGTGGGCGACACCTACAGCTTCCTCGTCACCTACAGCGACGGCACCTCGGAAACCATCACCGCGTCGGTCACAGGGCTGATTACGGCCTTTGCTACCGGGCTCTCGCCCTCGGGCAGCGTACCCGGAGACACCACACCCACGTTTACCTGGACCGATCCGGCGAGCGCCAGCAGCTACACCTACCAGTTCAATCTGAATGACAACAACGGCAACACCATCTGGCAGATTCCAGGTCCAAACTCCAACCTCAACGGCTTCGCGAGCACCATCACCTCCATCACCTGGGGCACGGATCCGACAGGCAGCACCAGCAATACGCCTTCGGTTCCAAGCCTCACCACCGGCACTACCTACTACTGGCAGATCAATGTCCAGGATGCCAACGGCAACTCAGCGCAGACGCAAGTCTCCATGACCCCCTGAGGTGCGCGCACGACGGAAAGGGAACTTGCCGCAAAAAGCTCCGGCGCAGTCTTCACAGGCTGCGCCAGAGCTTTTCTGCATCGATCCACTCACCTCAGCCGCAAGCGTATATCTCACGCTCCGGCTTGCTTGGCGCGGCTCATCAACGTCGAAGAGTGTCCCCGTCAAGATTCAATAAGGATGCGAGCTGCTCTCACGCCGGTTCATTGGGCGCAACGCGACGGAAAGAGCGCGTCGAAGATGCGCCCAAGAATTCGCTGCAGACCCCGCTCTGAAAGCAGACCCGGCTCAAAGTGGCTTTCGAGGATCAACCCTGAGAGAATCGGCCCCAGCGCCACAATCGCCAGTTCATTGTCCTCTTTCTCCTCGCCGCTCAATGGTCCAAAGATTCCTTCCTCGTCCGCTTCCCAACGCGGCCCCTTCGCAAGCTCAAACGCCTTGCGGAACCGCTTCTTCCACTCCGGGTGGCGCAGCGCAAAGAGCTTGAACTCCATCGTCAGAATCGGCCAGGCCTTATCCTCCAGCAGTTCCATGAAGAAAACGCGAAAGGCGTCCATGCTTTCCTTCTGCGTCCTGCATTGCTTCAGTCTCGTCACCAGCCGCTCAACATACGCCCGCGTCCGGTTCTCAAAGAGCGCCAGAAACAGATCCTCTTTGCTCTTGAAGTGCGTATAGACCGCGCCCTTGCTGCGCCCCGCCGCAGCCGCAATCGCATCCAGCTGAGCGGCCTCATATCCGTCCCGCACAAAAACCTTCTCCGCGGCATCCAGCAGTCGCGCCTGTGTCTCCCGGGTTCGAAGCTGTTGTTTCCCCAGCGTTTCCATCCGCACGTCCTCGCTTGCAGCACCATTCTACCGGCCCATCATTTTCTCTTGTTGACAAGAAACTGACTGGTCGGTATGTTTTAAGTATGCCACAGACCGCTACCCTGGAACTCCCCCTCGAAAAGAAATCCGGAATTCGGCCCCAGCGTATCGCGCTCGCCGCCCTCGCTGGCTTTCTTCTATGTGCCGGAGCCACCGGGTGGGCCGTCTATACGCATGGCTTCGAGTCCACCGACGATGCGCAGATCGATGGCCATATCAACACCGTCAGCCCGCGCATCAGCGGCACCATCGCCCACGTCTACGTATCGGACAACCAGCGCGTCGAAGCCGGTCAGCCACTCGTCGATCTCGACGACAGCGAGCAGAAGGTCGCCTACGTCCAGGCCAGGGCGCAATACGATCAGGCCCTCGCGCAGTTGCAATCCCAGCGCCCCAATATCGCCATCACCCAGGCTGACAACTCTGAGGCTGCTGCAACCGGCGACGCGCAACTCGCGCAGGCCCACGCCGCACTTGCCGCCGCTTCTCAAGATCTGGCCGGCGCGTCAGCCCGCCTTGCCCAGGCTGACGCCGCCCGCACGCGCGATGACGACGACTTGAAGCGATACGAGCAGCTCTTCCAGGCCGGCACCATCTCCCGCCAGGACTACGAACGCAACCTCGCGACTGCGAAGGCCTCCGACGCCAACGCCACCGCCTCGCAGGCCGCCGTCGCATCCGCGGAAAAGGTGGTCGAAGAGCGCAACGCCGACGTGCAAGCCCAGGCTGCCAGGCGCACTCAGGTGGCCCGCACCGCTCCGCGCCAGCTTGCCATTCGCCAGGCCGATCTGGCCACGGCTGAAGCCAACGTCGAAGTCGCCGCAGCCCAGTTACAGCGTGCCGCACTGAATCTCAGCTTCTGCCACATCCTCTCGCCTGTACGCGGCATCGTGACACAGCGCAGTGCGGAGATCGGCAACCGCGTCAGCGAAGCGCAGCCCCTCATGATGGTCGTCGAGACCGGCGACACATGGGTCAACGCCGACTTCAAAGAAACCCAGCTCGCCCGCATGCACGCCGGCCAGCAGGCCCGCGTCCATGTCGACGCACTCAACCGGGACTTCACCGGCTCGGTCGTTGGATCTCCCGCCATCACCGGCTCCCGCTCAAGCGTGTTGCCGCCGGAGAATGCCACCGGAAACTTTGTCAAAGTCGTCCAGCGCCTCCCGTTGCGCATTCACCTCGACGCCGGCCAGCAGGATCTTGACCGCCTCCACCCCGGCATGTCCGTCGAGGCCACGGTATGGCTCAGGTAGCCGCGCCCAGATTCAATCCGTGGGTCATCGCCATGACGGTCACGCTGGCCACGTTCATGGAGGTGCTCGACACCTCCATCGCCAACGTCGCCTTGCCCCACATTGCCGGCAATCTCGCCGCCACCGCCGACGAAAGCACCTGGGTCCTCACCAGCTACCTCGTCTCCAACGCCATCATCCTTCCCATGAGCGGCTGGCTCTCCACCCAACTCGGCCGCAAGCGCTTCTACATGACCTGCGTGGTCCTCTTTACTGTCAGTTCCATGCTCTGTGGTTTCTCCACATCCTTGCCCATGCTCATCTTCTTCCGCGTCATGCAGGGCCTCGGCGGCGGAGGCCTTGGCCCCAGTGAGCAGGCCATCCTCGCAGACACCTTTACGCCCGAGCAGCGCAACATGGGCTTCGCCATCTACGGCATGGCCATCGTTGTCGCTCCCGCCATCGGCCCCACGCTCGGCGGCTGGATTACCGACAACTACAGCTGGCACTGGATCTTCTTCATCAATGTCCCCATCGGCATCCTCTCGTTGCTGCTCACTCAGCGCGTCGTGCAGGATCCGCCCTACCTCAAAGCCGCGCGCGGCAGCAACCGCGCAAACATCGATTACCTCGGCATCAGCACCATCGCCATCGGCGTCGGTGTTCTCCAGTACGTCCTCGACAAGGGCCAGCAGCTTGACTGGTTTGACTCCCGCATCATCACCTTCGGTGCCGTCATCGCCATCACAGCACTCATCGTCATGGTCTGGCGCGAGTGGACCCATTCCAATCCCATCATCCATCTCCGCCTCCTCAAGCAGAGAAACTTCGCCTCCGCAACCATCTCCAACTTCACCCTCGGCATGGTCCTCAACGGGTCCACCATCCTCATCCCCCAGTTTCTTCAGCTCCAGCTCGGCTACACCGCGGAGCGCGCGGGATGGGCTCTCTCACCCGCAGGCGTCGTCCTCGCTCTCCTCATGCCCGTCGCGGGAATCCTCGGCACCAAATTCGATCCCCGCAAAGTCATTGCCATCGGCTTTCTGCTCACCTCCGCCAGCATGTTCTGGATGATGCGCATCACACCCGACATCGACTTCGCCCACATCGTTTGGTTCCGTATCTTCCAGGTCGTTGGCCTGCCGCTCATCTTCATCCCCATCAGCACCCTCTCCTACGTCGGCATGCGCCTTGAAGACAACAATCAGATCTCAGGCATCAGCAACTTTGTCCGCAATCTCGGCGGCGCCATTGGCACATCCTTCCTCATCACCTACCTCGCCCGCCATCGCCAGATCAGCCGCGTCGCTCTCGTCTCCCACCTCAACCATGGCAACATCTTTTTCGATCGCTACTTCGCCGCACTCCAGCAATCGGCCGTCCTCACCGGCACCAGCGTCTCCGATGCCGGCCGTCACGCCCTGGCCGAATTGCAGATTATGGTTGACGCACAGGCAAACATGCTTGCCTTCATCAGTACCTTCTTCGTCCTTGGCGTGCTGGTCGCGCTGCTCATTCCACTGCCCTTCCTCATGAAGCGGCCAACCAGGGAAGAAATGACCACCTCCCAAGCAATGCACTAAGATTTTCAACGCAAGTGAAATCTCCAAACCTGATTCGGTATAGGCCAGAAAGGCATCCCCTTTTATGAAACGAAGCATCGTACAAACGCTCGCTCTTGGACTCGCCGTCCTCGCGGGAACTTGCGCAGTCGCTCAGCTGCCTTGGATGAACAAACCCAAACACTACGCGTGGTCAGACACCACCCTGTCCCCTGACCAGCGCGCCGACCTCGTCATCAAAGAGATGACTCTCGACGAAAAGATCTCGCTGCTGCACGGCCAGGGCATGCCATTCTTCTCCAACGCGCCTTCAGCCTCCAACGGCGGCGCCGGCTACACCAACGCCATTCCCCGCCTCGGCATTCCCGCCATTCAAATGGCGGACTCTGCCTACGGCGTCACGCGCAGCGAGTCCACCGGGCGCTACTCCACCGCGCTGCCCAACAACCTCGGCGCGGCTTCGGCCTGGGATACAAAATCTGCCTACGAGTACGGCGCGCTCATCGGCCGCGAGCTGCGCGATCAGGGCTACAGCATGACCCTCGGCGGCGGCGTCAATCTGACCCGCGAGCCACGCAACGGCCGCACCTTTGAGTACCAGGGCGAAGATCCGCTCCTCGCCGGAACCCTCGACGGCTGGGTCGAAAAGGGCGTGCAGTCAAACAACATCATCGGCGACCTCAAGCACTACGCCATCAATGACCAGGAGAGCGGTCGCAACTCCGTCAACGCCAACATCAGCAAGCGCGCCATGCGCGAGACGGACCTGCGCGCCTTTGAGATTGCCCTCGGCATCTCCAACGCGGGCGGCGTCATGTGCTCCTACAACCGCGTCAATGGCGACTTCGCCTGCGAAAACAGCTACCTGCTCTCCGACGTCCTCAAGAAGGACTTCCACTTCCCAGGCTTCGTCCTCTCCGACTGGGGCGGAACGCACTCCACCGTAAAGGCCTCCCATGCCGGTCTCGACATGGAGCAGCCCGACAAAATCTTCTTCGGCGATCCCCTCAAGAAAGCCGTCGAAAGCGGCGAAGTCTCCCAGGACGAAATCAATGAGCACGTCCACCGCATCCTGCGCACCATCTTCGCCACCGGCCTCTTCGATCATCCGGTCGTCAGGCAGGTCCCCGACGTCGAAGGCGGCTATCGGGTCGCGCAACAGATCGCCGAGAAGAGCATCGTGCTCCTGAAGAATGAGCATGACCTGCTGCCTCTCTCGTCCAGCGTTCGCTCCGTCGTTCTCATTGGCGGCCACGCAGATGTCGGCGTCATCACCGGCGGCGGCTCCGCGCAGGTCGACGCGCCCGGTGGCTCCGCTGTGCCCGCGCCCGCGCCCAAGAGCATGATGGAGGCCATCATCCACGTTCAATGGCTGCCCAGCTCGCCCCTGCGCGCTCTCCAGGCGCAGATGCCCGCGGCAAAGGTCTCCTTTGTCTCCGGCGATGATCTGCAGGCCGCTGCTGCCGCCGCAAAGTCCGCCGACGTTGCCATCGTCTTCGCCTATCAGTGGGAGTCGGAAGGCATGGATCTCACCACCCTCGATCTCTCCGCCGATCAGAACAAACTCATCGAAGCCGTCGCCGCCGCCAACCCCAGGACCGTCGTCGTGCTTGAAACCGGCAGCCCTGCAACGATGCCCTGGGTCGACAGCGTTCCCGCCGTTGTGGAAGCCTGGTATCCCGGCATTCGCGGTGCACAGGCTCTTGCTGAAATCCTCACCGGCGCAGTCAACCCCACCGGCAAGCTCGCCGTC
>JAJYAE010000214.1 GCA_021779695.1 Acidobacteriota bacterium
GCGCGGCATTCGGAATCAGTCGCTCTTTGAAGCCTACGTGGAATACTGCTTTGCTCCCAAACATACGGTTGGAGAACAACTGCTGGACGTCCGGCGGGACAAACGTGAACGAAACGCATTTGCAGTGGCCGGGCAGGGCGCAGATGGTCTGGATGAAGAAGAGGAGGATGGAGATGAAAACGACGAAGAACCCTGTCGCGCCGAGATCGATGAAGTCGAGGGCATTTCAGGATCCGGGCGAGACCAAGAGGAATGAGGTATGTCCCCGCTGCGGAACTCCAATTAAGGCGTCTCCACCGCGAATGCGAGACCTAGTCGTTAATGTAGTTTGCGGGAGCCTTCTGCTCTCCATACTCGCACCGGCCTGCTGGATCGCTGGGCGATGGATGGAGGGCAGATGCCTGCGAGCTCTAGACCGGATGGTGTGGCACGAACCACTCGATAGTTGGAATCTGTGAGCGATTCATTCGTGGCATTTCGATCGGACCGCCTTATTCCGCCTTATTAGACCGCCTTATTCCGCCTTATTCGGTCCACCCTCCAGCTTCGGCGCTGCACCCAGGAACCACACGGCTCCTCGGCCGTGTCCGCGGGAATCGATCAACCCAAGTCTTTTCAAATGAAGCAGATCGTCCCGTAGAGTACGCTCAGCCAAAGCAGGATCGATTTGCGCACGGATACTCGCAAACGGGCGTTCCCTTCCGTCGGCGATGGCCTGAAGGATTCGGCGTTGCCGATCCGTAAGGTCATGGGCAACGCGAAGAGGCGCCACATATCCGCTTGGCAGGAACCGAACGCCTACTGCTCCCGCAACCTCCAGGAACTCCGGTTCGGGATGGCCGGCTCGTAGGCACAATTCAACAATCTTTTGCGTGCCACGTCCCCAGCGCTCAACCAGTCCTCGTCGGTAAAAGACCTCCGCGATCAACGGATTTCGCGGTCGCGACAGATGCTCCCGCTTGAGATCTTCAACCTTAATGCCGAGCGGAAGTTCCCCGGAACTCCATATCTCAAGGCGATCATCGTAGATTGCCACGCTCACTGCCCCACCTGCCTGGGCATAATCCCGATGACAGAAGGCATTGACCAATGCTTCGCGCAGCGCGATCGGAGGAAAGAGCGGCTCATCAACACGCTCGAACAACCCAGGTTCGATGCGGCCTGCGACCGGCAGATGTCGGGTCAGAAACTGCATCGCCTCGGATAGCAAATCGAAGGCATGTCCATGAAGCTGGCGTTGGTCCAGGAACTCGTTCTTGTCGGTGCCGCGAAATCGTGCAAGCCTCAGCTGGCATTGAGGGTAATGGGGCAGAAACTCGCGACCGAACACGACTACAGCCGCATTGACAAGGGCTCCGCGAACGCGGAGTCCTAACCTGTCGAGGACATCCGTCAGATCATCGGCGGAGGTATCGGCGGGCAATCGGCCGCCCGCGATTCCGGTTTGGATCGTACGCCGAATCTCCTTGGCATCCAGTTCATCGATCGTTACTTCAGCAATTTCGTTCTCCCAGCGATGCCGCGAATGTGTGCGTTCCAGGAGAATCCTCTGGTAGGTTTCCTGTGGCATGACAGAGGTGGTCGTTCCGACACGCTGGTACGGACGCCCGTCGTAGGTGCAGGGCAGACTGTCAGACTTAGATGTGGTTTTCAAAACCAAGACTTCAAGGCCATTCGCGCCCACTGGAATCCGCTCGGTTTCAATCGGAATGGGGGGATCAAAGCGACGCAGAACCTGCGCCAATTCCTGAAAGGTCTTGTCCGCGATTGTTTGACCAATAACCGAACCGTCTGGCCGAACGCCGATCAGCACTTGCCCGCCCTGACCGTTCATGAAGGCGCAAAGGGTCTCGCCGGCCCTGGGAAACTGAGCAGAGCTCTGCTTGAATTCAAGCTGTTCGGATTCGCCTCGTTGGACGAGTGTCAACAGTTCCTGATTTGTCACTGGTGAGATTCTACTAGGCGGTGACAGGGCGCTGAATCCGGAGGCACATCCGCTCCGCCCAACGCAGGCCGTGATTCGTCGACCCGAGTTGGAGCGTTGGCGGCGGCTGCCAACTCAAGCGCATAGCCACGCTTGTTTGGGATGAATCATCAAGAAGTGTTGGGCTGATTCCACACGATCAGCCCGTAGCCCGCCGTTGGAAAGTTTGTCGCATCGTCGTGCCGGCTTGTTGGGCCACCGAACAGTGGGTTGAGCAGCAAGCGCGGCGACTGGAACCGGTAATCGACGCGATAGAATGTGTCCGTTGCATGGGCCGTTTGGGACTTCGCATCCGGGTGGCTTTTCTCAAGCATGCGCGAAAAGCGTGGACTCGATTTATTCTTGGATGCGTGAACATTGGCTTTCCGCGGCCGTCAACGGCTTCCAGGCCGGCCTGAGCGTGACTCTCGATCTCCGCAATCTGGCTCCCGGCACGCGCTTCCCCGCGACGACGCATGAAAGCGATCAAGCGTCGTATTATTATCCGCTTATCTGGCAATGATCTCGAATGTTGCCTGAAAGCCAGCGATATGTATGTGCGTAGTCTTCAGGGATCTCCTCCCTGACAAAGCCGCAAGTCCTCGGGTCTATTCCTGCTAAGCTGCGGATGCTTCCAACGCAAGTGCGCGGGGAAACAGCACATTATTTTCCAGGTGAATATGCTGGTGCAGATCCTGCTCGAACTCATGCAGGCCGGCATAGAATGCACGGAAGGTGGGACAGGCGCCCGCAGGGGGCGTATAGTCCTGACTCAGTCCGCGAATCTCGGCCATCAGATTCCCCGCATAATCATGATCCTGGGTCATCATCTTTATGGGATGGTCGATGGTCCCGAAGCAACTGCGCGGCTTTGCCCCATCTCCGGATGCGTAACGCTCGAACTTACCGATGTACGGGAACAACACAACCTCTTCCTTCCCCTGGTGCGCGATCAACTCCTCGCCGAGTTCCGCCAATTTCGCCTGGATTCGAGAAAGTTCCTCGCGGGTGTCGCCGTGACGGCTCACAACTTTTCCTGCAAGTTCATTCAAGCGAGGTACTTCGCGGGTTACATACGCGTGGTGGGTATCCACGATATATGTGGCCAGATTGGCCAACGACTCTTTGGCCCAGTCTTTTTCGCCGGAAGCCGAAGGTGCAGTAGCGGCTTCGAGGGAAGCGATCACGTTGTCGATATTGAGACCCTTGGTTGCACAGGCTTCGGCCAGAGGCACTCGGCCTCCGCAGCAATAGTCAATGCCATACTTCTCGAATACGCGAACTGCCGCAGGATTCTCGGTCGCAATGTCGCGAACCGTCTGTGTCGTTGTGGCCATGAAAGATCTCCTTCGATCTTGAAGGTAGACGAAGCCAAATTCGGACTGCAGGGACTTTTGTCACACAGCGGGGTTTTCAATGCACTCGGCGAAGGTAGGCGTCCAGCCGCGCATAGGCTAATGAAGGATTGGAGCTACCATCCCATTGCTGGGCGAACACGCCGAGAAATCCCGACTCTGAGTACATGCGACGGCGAACGTCTCCTTCGAGGACCGTCCCCGCTGGTTTCCAATCCGGTCCAAGTGCATGGTGCGCCTGGCTCAGTAGCGCGGCGGCCTGGCGATCATCATGTCGCTTCCATGCGATGTAACCTCGGAAATACAGAGCATTTGCAGCGCGAGCATTGGCCTGGAGAACGTGTGCAAAATCCCGATCGGCTTCCGGAAGATTACCCTCTGCAAGCTGCACTTCTCCCAGAAGAACAAGAGTACCGGTCTCTTCGGAGTTGAGCTGCAATGCAGCGTCGAGTGTCCGGCGTGCCGCAGCCAACTTGGACTTTGAGCTTGCGGATGCGGCAAGCAGCTCTCCCTTCCGTTGATAAGCGCGATGATTCTGCGGATTGATTCGTATGAGAGCGTCAAGCTCGCCGACGGCGGAGGGAATATCTCCCAATTCAACCAGACAATTCGCCAGGTAGTAATGAGAGTCCTCATGGTTGGGATTGATGGCAAGAGCCTCGCGAAAGAGCGAGACAGCCTGAGCAAAGTCGCGTTCCCGTTTCATCGCATCCATGGCAGCGTGCTGCTTGGCCCAGAACTGCTGGGTTGCTGCTTTGTCCATTTGCGCAGCTTGCGCTACAGGCTGACCGGATCCAGTGGCGGGAGGTGTAAATGGCTTGGCGACCGGCTCGCCCTGTGTGATGTCCCAAATCCTATCCGCCGGCAGGTTTGCCCAGTTCTCCGGTGCACCGCGAAGCCAGCGCACTTCCAGGCGGTCAATCTTGGTCGCAGAGCCGAGACCGATGTGAATGCGATGGCTGTCCTGCGAAAGATACGACGAGCTTCCAACGGTCCGGCGAAGCGGTACGCCCTTCACCCAGGCAATCACGGTGGCGCCGTCTCCGAAGCCTACCGGAGCGTTCAAGGGTGGAACGCGATCATGCAGGCGAAACTCGACCCAATGTTCTTGGGGAATATCGTTCCGCAGGAGCCGAACGCCTTCTCCTTGATCCACAATAGCCACATCCATCGCGCCGTCGTTGTTGTAGTCAGCCACGGCGAGGCCACGGCTGACGTGCGGCTGCGAGAAGTTGCGGTTCCACGGTGCGAGATCGTGAAAGAAATCACCCTGCGCATTCCAGAAGAGGAACGATGGCATCGGAGTCAGACGGCGCGGAATGCTCTCCTTCTGCTCGAAAGTGCTGCCATTGGCGACGATCAGGTCGAGCCAGCCATCGGAATCGATGTCGACGAAGCTCGTACCCCAACCAACCCGTTGCATGGATGGCTGTCCGATGCCGTTTGTGGCTGCCACATCCGTGAAATGGAGCTCTGATTTCCCGCTCTTGTCGCGCTGCTCCTCGAGCAGATTCTGGTAAAGTGCGAATCCCTGTGCGATCCAGTGCGAGATAAAGAGGTCATCGTCGCCGTCGCGGTCAAAGTCTCCTGCAGCCAAACCCATGGAGCCGCGGTATTCTTCGACCCACGCGTCCTTGCCGGCATCGACAAACTTCCCGTGATGGTTGATATAGAGCTTGTTTTCCGAAATATCGTTGGCTACGTATAGGTCCGGCCAGCCGTCACCATTGAAGTCGTGCCAAAGAGCTACTAGACTGCGACCATCAGGATTGGCGACACCAAGGTCCTTGGCAACCTCGGTGAATGTACCGTTGCCATTGTTGCGAAACAGCAGGTTTCGTTCTGGCTCGAAGGACGCCGGGTTCAGTGAATAAGGAACATCCATCCCGAATTGTTCCGATGTTGTTCCGTTCCTCTGCGAGTCCGGCTTGTATTGTACGTAGCCGCAAACGTAGAGGTCCAGATAGCCGTCGCGATTGTAGTCTCCCCAGGATGCGCCGGCCCAGAAACCGCGATATCGGTCGAGGCCGGTTTTGTGGCTGACATCGGTGAATGTGCCGTCACCGTTATTGTGGAAAAGGTAGATGCGGTCGTAGCTTGTAACTGCCAGGTCCAGGCGGCCATCGTTGTCATAATCTCCCCAACTGGCGGCCATGCCATGGATGCGCAGGTCGGGAAATCCCTTGACCTCCTCAAAGTGCCCGTTACCCAGGTTGCGATACAGAACGGACGGTGCAAGCTGAGAGACTGGCGCGTTGAGCGGACCTCCGCCACTGACGACGAACACATCTTCGAGGCCATCATTGTCGAAGTCACCCCAGGCTACGCCGGAGCCCATGTCTTCGGGCAGTTGCGACGTGCGCGCTCCCGCGAACTGACGGAACGATGCGAGGCCTGCTTCCTTCGTTACGTCAGTAAGGAATGGCGCAGGGGCTCCGGCAGGCAGCTTCTTACCTGGATCAAGCAGGCGATCCACGACACGAGAACTCACGGCCTTGGTTACAGGATGTGCGGGCGTCGTGGCTTTGCTTGAGCCGCGATCCGCGGCCACATTGGTGATGTCGTTCGATGCTTCTCCGGGAAAATACTCATCGGGCTGGTTCTCTCTGCGGATGCGCCAAGTCACGATCGCAGTGATCGCAACCAGCACCAGAAGTGCGGCGGCAGTCCAGGCAAGGCGACGAAGCCGCCGAGACCCGCGCACTTTGCGTTCAGCCAACGTCGTCACCGGCATGGGGCTGATCCTCCGCTGCGCGCGACACATACGGTGGCTGTTGCGTGCGAGACATCGACCACGGGTGCAGTCAGACCCGAATGTGCTCCCATCACGTAATTCAGCAGGAACTGATCGATCTTCCGGTAATGCAGGACGGCATCGATGTGGAGATCTCCAGTCTCAGATTTCACGGGAACGGCATACTCCTGTGCCGATCGAGAATTGTCTTGAAGCTTGACCGGACCACCGGACGGGCAAGGAATGTTGTATTCCACAGTGTCGGAGTACCCTGGGAACAGTGACCGTCTGTACCGCACGCCAACCATTTCCCAGAGGTTGTGGCGATCGATGAGATTGCCATATTGATCGACAGGTTCGGCCTTGAAGAGGAACGTGCCGGGTGCCAGAAAGTTTCTTTCATCGCGCTGGCCCGAGGTGTAGATCACGTGGCCGCCCGCATCCGTTACGCGCAGCTCAACCCAACTCTGAATCATGTCGAGCGGGCCGGTCGGATAATCATGGCCAACCTTGTTCGAAGTCATTACGACACGAACCGGCAGCGATTTTCCCGGCTCGGCAGTGGACGGGGCTTCGATCCGAATTTTCACTACCGGTCCTTGGGCCCACTTGTTGCGAATCTCGGGAATATCGATATGGCCCTCAAGCCATGCATTCGTCCCATGCACTTGTTCGTCGGCGCCATCCAAATGCAGCAGAGTCGGCACGAAATTGTTCGCTGCAAGAAACCGGTGGCTCCGGTGCTTCGAGTCATCTGGACTGCGGTTGTAGTCCATCGCGTCGCCTGCGGCGGGATCGGTAGATGCGACCAGCGGCATGTGGCACTCGCGGCACTCGATCGTCGATCGCGGATCGCCCTTATGGTTCCAGTGACTGGCAGCCCAGTTGTCGTACTGGTTCTGCAACTGTACCCAGCCGACACGGTTGATTTGCGCATCGATGAATTGCTTGTGGCACGCCGCGCAGTATTCCGGCGTCTTGTACATGCGCTTGTTGAGCCTGTTGTGCTGGGCAGGCCACGTGCGTATCAGGAAGTTGCGGGCCACAGCGCCCACCGTGTGATCGGCGCTCCACTGCCACAGGTACTCCTTGGGCTGCGCAATCGTATAGTTCGCATTTCCTTGAATATCGGTCTTCTGAATCGAGTGGCAGGCAAGGCACGAGATTCCATCGTTGTAGCCAAGCTGGCTGGTCAGATTCGCAACAAAAATGTTCTTTGTCCCGGAGAACAGGGAGATCGGATCATGACACCCGCCACAGTAGCGTGTCGATTCAGGTCCATTTTGCTTCGCCATGACATTTTGGATTCCCTGGAAAATGGGATCCATGGCAGCATAGCGATGCGCGCTCGTCTTCCATTCGTTGTAGATCTGGGTGTGGCAGCCGCTCTGGCCACAGCTTTCCGATCCGGCAAGCGAGCGCGGGTCAAAAGCTCCATTGGTCGAGGTATGAGCAAGACTGGGTGCGAAGGGGCGGTTCGCGCCGTAAGCGTAGCTGTAGTCTGCCGGGAAAATGTTGCGGTATCTGGTCCCCGAGTAGGAGGCCGTGCACAGGACTACTACGACGATAGTGGCCAGCGTGCAGCCTACTCCGGCCAAGGCCCACCTCATCGCTGCGCGATACGTGTCCCGATTGCGCCGTCGCCAGAACGCGAGCACCAGGTGAGGT
>JAJYAE010000215.1 GCA_021779695.1 Acidobacteriota bacterium
CATGAAGCAGCGGATTGTCTCCACCCTCCTTGACCGCGTCCGCGAGGTCACCCGCATCGAGCAGCAGGCCGAAAAGCTCACCGCGCTTGGCAAACTCGCCGGCAATCTCGCCCACGAGCTCAACAACCCCGCCTCGGCTGCTCAGCGCGCCGCGGCAAGCCTCGTCACCGAGCTGCGCGCCAACCGCGCCAATCGCTTCAAGCTAGTCAACCTCTGCCTCAGCGACCACCAGATTCAGTCCATCGAAGAGTGGGAGCAGCGCGTCCTTAGCCGCACGCCCGACGACCACCGTAACGCAGCCAACCTCATAGCCCGCGAAGAATCCCTCCGCAAATGGCTCAATGAGCTGCCCTGCGAAGATGCCTGGGAGATTGCGGCACAGCTCAGCGACCAGTTCGTCACCGTCAACGACCTCGATGAACTGCGTCAAGTCCTTGAGCCGCGCGAGATCGGTATTGCCCTCCAGTACTTCGCCCGCTACCTGCGCTCCACGCGATCCGTTGATACGCTGCTCAATGCCACCGATCGCATCTTCGCTCTCATTAGCGCCGTCAAGGCCTATTCCTACATGGACCGCGCACCAATTCTCGAGATTGACGTACCCGCCGGCCTCGACGCCACGGTGCAAATGCTCCAGTCCCGCATGGGTGGTGTTACCGTTGAGCGCGATTATCAGCCCGACCTGCCCAGGATCAGCGCCTATGGCAGCGAACTCAACCAGGTCTGGACCGCGCTCATCGAAAATGCGTTGGACGCCCTCGGCAGCCAGGGCCATCTGAAGCTCACCTGCCGCATGGAAGGAGACTTGTTGCTCGTCGAAATCTGGGACACTGGCCCCGGCATTCCCACCGAGTTGCAGGACCGCATCTTTGAGCCGTTTTTCACCACCAAGGCGCCCGGACAGGGCCTCGGTCTCGGCCTCGATAACGCCATGCGCATCGTCCGCAAGCACCGCGGCCACCTCAGCGTCCGCTCGGAGCCCGGGTCCACCTGCTTCCGCGTGCGCTTGCCGTTGGATCAGTTGCAGGCCTACTAAGAGCTTCCCAGTCGCTAGAACGACACGTCTGCGGCTTCCGTCACTCGCAGTACAGATTGATCGCCGGTCTTCTGCTTCCACGCCGCACGAATGGCGTCAATCTTCGCCCGGTTTTCCGCGCGGTCCTGATAGAGAATCAGCAGCATCTTTGTGTGCAGCCGCTCCGGCGCGCTCTCATTCTTGCCCTGCCACTGCCCGTAGAGGTCCACCACGCTCAGGCCATCTGGAAACCGCGGTGTCACATTCTTATCGAGAAATGCCCGCCACTCCGCCTCGCTGATTCCCTGCTCTGGGTGGTCCCCGGATCCCAGACCAAAGAAGAGCTTTGTCTCCACCCAGCCCTGAGTCTGGCCTGGATGTGCCGCGTCCCCGGTGAGCACTGGTGCTGCCTGGGCCTGAGCCGGCGCAGTCGCTGCAGCATGGCGCGCGCCGCCCACACAGCCCGTCAGGGAGGCAGCCAACACCAGCGCAAGGGCACTCACCCCCTGCCGGACACTTGCCAGCACTCCCGTCGAATCCGTCCTCACTTTTCGATTTCTACTCCGCGCCAAAAGGCCACATAGCCTTTAATCTTGCGCGCCGCGGGCTTGGGATCGGGATAGTACCAGGCCGCGTCTGGATTGTCCTGGCCGTCAATCAGCAGGCTCATATACTTCGCCTGTCCCTTCCAAGGGCACGTAGACGTGGTTGAACTGGGACGAAAATATTCTTTCACCAGACTGGATTCGGGGAAGTACACGTTCCCCTCAACGACCTCTGTCGTCTCGCTCTCTGCGATAACCTTGCCGTTCCAAATTGCTCTTGCCATGAGTTTTCCGGTTCAATCAAAAAGTCTTATGCGGACAGCCGGAGGCGGTCCGCATAAGCTGACGGATACGACACTATCAGAGATTGTCCGGCATGGCGAGTCCGCCATGAGCAGGGGGAATCTACTTGGCAGCGGAAATTGAGTCGATATGGACGCTCTTGGCCGTCTTGTCGATCGAGGCCTTCACCGTCACATGGTCACCGTAGAAGCTCTTCACCGCATCCGGATTGTCAATTGACCATACCTGCTGCTTGGCTTCATCCACAAATACCGGCTTCATGCCGCCCGCAATGCACTTCTTCACGCAGGCCGCGTTGGCCGTTGCACCCGAGTGCTTTGCGCCGCACATCGAATCCGAAATCCACCCATTAATGCTCGAGTCTGCTGCGCTCGCAGCAACTGCACCCGACATCAGAATCAAACAAGCTAGAGCAAAAATCCGTTTCACGATCGACCTCCCGGGAAGTTAACCTCCCGCTCAACATCATGCGCTATCGGTTGCCTGATGCACAAGCGCTCCCGGCACGCAATTTGGCCCGAATGAAACTTCCGGCCTTGTTTTATTGCTTTGCCGCCAGCACCTTGCGCCGCGCCTCAATCGTCTTCAGCGTCGTGTCATAACGGGCGGCCGCACCGGAAAACCGTGCCACCACTTCGGAAGTCTTGTTCATGAATGTCGGCATTCGCTCCCGAATCGCGTCCAGTATGTGGGAAAACTTCGCCAGCAGGAAGAATCCCTCGCCGTTGCAGTCCACAAACAGATCCGCCGAAACAGCGCCGTGCAGCACCAGCGCCGCCGCCATCTCCCAGTAGGTCGTCACCTGCCGGAAATACGCGTTATGTGGATCGGCTGGATTGCCGACCACGGCGAAGAAATCCTCCGCTGTCGCCGGCCACCATTCGGCCGTCATCCAGGCACGAGCCTGCCGCATTATGCTCTCGGTTCGCAGTTCATACAGCTTCAGAATGATCTCGGCGTCAGCCGGGGTCGCAAGCATTCGTTCCATTCAGGGATCTCCGCTGCCCGTTGCTCTTGGATGGGCCTCTGCCACTCTATCCAACGCTCTGCTCGGAATCAAGCCGGTTGCAGCTCTTTCTTGCTTTCCGCCTTTTCCAGCACCGGTCCATGCGTCTCAGCCGTCGGTGGCGGTGGAGCGTCACCGATCCGCTTCGAATAGCTGCAAACCACGGCGCTCTCCTCAGGCTCGGCCGCCTTCTTGCCGCGCTTCTTCGGTGCTTCCTCTTCGCCACCCTTCTTTTTGTTCGGGCATTCCAGGTAGACGCCAGATTTCAGCGTCTTCTCCACCAGATACGGGCTCCCGCACTGCGGACACTTCTGCGGAACCGGCTTGTTGTTGGAGGTGAAATCGCATTTGGGGTAATTCGTGCAACCCCAGAAGACATTGCCTCTGCGCGCCTTGCGCTCTGCAATGTCGCCCTCGCCGCACTTCGGGCACTTCATGCCTTCAATCAAGTTCTGCTTCACGTACTTGCACTTGGGGTAGCCCGAGCACGAAACGAACTCTCCATAGGCACCCTGGCGCAGCACCAGAGGCTTGCCGCACACCGGGCAGTCCTCCCCTGTCGGCTGCGGGGGCTTCTGCTGCTGCTTCTGGCTCAGTTTGCGGATCGTCTTGCACGGAGGATCTTCACTGTAACCTGGGCAGCTCATGAACGGGCCCCAAGGGCCGCGCTTCAGCACCATCACCCTGCCGCAGTTCTCGCAGTACTCCTCCGTGTCGCCCGCTTCCTGGGCCTCCGGGGTATTCATGTCCGGCTTGGCCGCAATGTTCTCCTTGGTGAACGTACAGCTTGTCGGGTCCTTCTTGTTGTAGGCGGAGCACGAATAGAAGCTGCCGAACTTGCCCCACTTCAGCACCAGCGGTGAACCACAAACGTCGCACTTCTCCGTCGTGACCTTCTCCATCCGCTTGATGTCTTCCATGTTCTTGCCGGCATCTTTGAGCTCTTCTTCAAAGTAGTCATAGAAGCCATTCAGCAGATCGGTCCACTTCTCCTTGCCCTCTTCAATGTCGTCCAGCTCTTCTTCGAGCTTCGCGGTGTACTTGGTGTCGAAGATGTAGGGAAAATTCTTCACCAGCAGGTCGCACACCACCACGCCAATCTCGGTCGGATAGAAGCGTCCGCGCGAGCCGCCGTGCTTCACCACGTACTCGCGGTCCTGAATCGTGTTGATGATCGACGCATAGGTTGAAGGCCGCCCGATGCCGCGCTCTTCCAGCTCCTTCACGAGAGATGCTTCGTTGTAGCGCGGCGGCGGCTCCGTGAAGTGGTCCTCTGGAAGCAACTGCTCCAACTCCAGCGCCTTCACCTTGTCCAGGCTCGGCAGCCGGCTTGCGGACTCCGTCTCGTCATCCTTCTTTTCGTCAGACATCTCATAGACGCGCAGGAAGCCGTCAAAACGCAGAACGGAACCGCTTGCGCGAAAGTCATAGGTCTTTCCAGTCTTTGAAGACACCGCAGAGATATTCGCCGTGGTGATGTCGTAGACCGCGGGCACCATCTGCGACGCAACAAATCGCTTCCAGATCAGCGTGTAAAGCTTCAGTTGCTCATCGCTCAGAAACTTCGCAATCGATTCTGGCGTGCGCGAAGCATCGGTGGGCCGGATGGCTTCGTGCGCATCCTGCGCTTCCTTCTTGCCGCGAAACTCGTTGGGCTTCTCCGGCAGATACTTTGCACCCAGCGTTCTTGAAATCCACTCGCGCGCCGCCACCTTGGCCTCCGGCGCCACGCGCGGAGAATCGGTACGCATGTAGGTAATCAGACCCGTCGTACCTTCGGGGCCCAGATCCACTCCCTCATAGAGCCGCTGCGCGACGCCCATTGTGCGCCGGACATTGAAGCCCAGCTTGTTCGCAGCGTCTCGCTGCAACTGGCTCGTGATGAAAGGGGGCAGAGGCCGGCGTTGTTGCTCGCGCGCCTGAATCGATGCAATCGTCCACTTCGCGCCGTTGAGGGCAGCGACCACATCGTCCATCGATTTCTTGTCCGGCAGCGCGTTGGAAAGGAACTGCGCTTTGCCTTCCTTGTCAGTCCCGTTGGCTACGCGCGCCGGCTCGCCCTCGATGCCGACGAAGCGCGCTTTGAAGCTCCTGTCGGCTTCCCGCTCCGGATGCAGCTGCGCTTCCAGTGTCCAGTATTCCACTGGCTTGAACCCCGCAATCTCGCGCTCGCGCTCTACGATCAGTCGCACCGCAACCGTCTGCACACGACCAGCGGAAAGCCCGCGGCGCACCTTGTCCCAAAGCAAGGGGGAAATCTGATAGCCCACCAGACGGTCCAGCACACGACGCGTCTGTTGTGCGTCCACAAGGTTCCGGTCCACATCCCGCGCGTGCTGAAAGGCGTCCTGCACAGCCTTCTTCGTAATCTCGTTGAAGGTGATCCGATGAATCTTCTTCTTCTCTTTGGCCGATGTTCCCAACTGCAGCGCAAGATGATAGGCAATGGCCTCGCCTTCGCGGTCCGGGTCAGGCGCCAGATAGATTTCGTCTGCCTTCGCCGCAGCTTTTTTTAATTGGTCAACAACCTTCTCTTTGCCGGGGGAAACGATCAGATCCGGCTCAAAGGTCCGCTGCTTGAGTTCCACGCCAATGTCGTTCTTGGGCAGGTCCATGATGTGGCCGACCGATGCGCGCACTTCAAAACCTTTGCCGAGATACTTCTCGATCGTCTTGGCCTTCGCGGGAGATTCGACGATCACCAGTGATTTGCTCATTGCCATCCTTATTCTGCGTACTCAAACCGTTTGGCCTGTTGGACTCCAGTTGAGTCCATTCCGTTACGCGCCGCTACCCAAAGGGGAGATGCTCGGCGAGGCGGCTTCTCTTTCACAAGACAATAGACGTTACAAAAACTGGAAACTAACACGAAAGACGGCTTCGTTTCCACAAGGAGAATCGATTTTCATGCTCCGCCTGCATCTTTCCGGTTACGCGCAACAGCTTCAAAACGCGCGATTTTGCAAGGGAAAGTCCGATGCCGGCATCGCACTTGAAAAAAATTTCAAAGGGACCGGACATAGTTCTTGCCGGGCAGGCAACGGATTCGACCACTCATCTCCAGTTCGAACAGCGCGGTGAACACCTCGGATGAGGTCAACTGCGTCTCAAGCGATTCCAGCAGCTCGTCCAGTTGCACCGCTTCATCAGTGCGCAGAACCTCGAGCACCATCGCCTCCTCCGGTCGCAATGCCGGTTCAGCCAAGAGAGATGCTTGCGCCTCCGGTTTGGATTCAGCGCCGCCCTCAGCCTCCAGTTCTTCACGAACTTGTGAGGGCAGATCTTCCCACACATCTTCCCATGAGGCGACCAGTTTTGCGCCCTGCTTGATCAGCGTGTTCGGCGTCCAGGAATTCTTTGCCGTCACGTTGCCGGGCACAGCATATAGATCCCGATTCTGCTCTGCTGCGCATCGCGCTGTCACTCGCGTACCCGAATTTTCACTGGCCTCAACAACCAGCACGCCGATGCTCAGCCCACTGATGATCCGGTTGCGGCGCGGAAAATTCTGCGGCGCAGGGAATGTGCCCATCGGCACCTCGCTTACGATGGCCCCGCCGGTCGCAAGAATCTCTTCGGCCAGCTTCTTGTTCTCTTTTGGATAAATCACATCGATCCCAGTTCCCCACACTGCCACGGTGGGCATACGGGCCGCCAGTGCGCCCTTGTGGGCGCAAGTGTCGATCCCGCGGGCCATGCCGCTCACAATCAGCAGACGCCGCGCCGCCAGATCGCGTGCCAGCATTTCGGCGACTCCGCTGCCATATTGCGAAGGATGCCGCGTTCCAACAACCGCGACAGAAGGCCGAGAGAGCAGCTTTGCCTCGCCACGGACCCATAGCACCGGAGGCGGGTCATAGATCTCCTTAAGCCGCTCGGGATAGTCGGCGCTGGCCAGCGTGACAACGCTCCCACCCTGTTCGCGTATCCGTGCCCATTCGTCTTCGGCCATCTGGCGAGCTTTGCCTTCAAAGATGCTTTGCACAGCCTGCACAGGAAGACGCAGACTCTCCAACTCTGTGAGGGACATGGCAAAAATTCGGCTGGCTGAATCAACCTGACGAAGCAGTTCGAAGATGCGTCTTGGGCCGAGTCCCGGAACGAGGGTGAGAGCCAGGCATGCCAGTTCGTCTTCCTCAATGTTTGTGGTGCCTGTGCGGGCCGCCTGATACGGCAAGGTAGTCATGACTTCTCCGTTGGTGGCCAGTGCACACGGGTGCGCTAACCTGTTAAAAGCAATCTGGAGTTTCGCTGGATTTGCGCTCACAATAAGCGGGTGAAGGAAGGAAGTCAAGCCAGCCCCTTGCAGGGCTTCAAGCCCTACAGCGCGCATCTTTAGCCCAGCCTTGTGTGTCTAATGGAGTGTGACTTCGACCTTGCATCGCCCATATCGTGTTGCTGCAATCCGTTTTTTAAACCCCGCCCCACTCATGTGGGACTTTGAACATCCCCCTTTGAATACAGCACTTTCCGGACGCTACCAGCTAGACTGGATGCTCCCCTCAGAGTGTGCGGATCGCCTTTGCAGCGGCCAGGCTGAAATCGGACTTGTGCCCATTGCATCGCTCGCCAACAACCCGGCCCTGCGCATCCTGCCCGGTTGCACAATTGCATCCAAAGGTAACGTGCGGTCGCTGCTACTGGTGCGAAGAGCTCATCAATCGATACGAGAATTGCGCAGCGTCGCAGCCGACACCGCCAGCCGCACCACCGTGACCTATGCTCGCATTTTGTTCCACAAGTGGGGCAACCCGCACGCGCCGTTTGTGCCTATGGCGGCTAATCTGGACGCCATGCTCGACCGTGCCGATGCCGCAATCATCATTGGCGA
>JAJYAE010000216.1 GCA_021779695.1 Acidobacteriota bacterium
AGAATGGCTTCCCGCTGCCGTCCACGCCGCCGCGATACAGTCCCTGCACCGCCTTCACCTGCTGCGGCGTCAGGCACGCGCTCGTCTCCGCGCCCTTGCAGGTCAGCACCGCCGGGTCAAAGTGGCATTGCGTCGGGTCGGCAATCACGCCATCCTTCACGCCATCCGCCGCATCGCAGGCCGCCAGCGCCGCATCCTCAATCGCCTGCAGCTTGCGTGGCTGCACATACGACCGCGGATCATCCATCAGCGTCTGCATCAGCGAAAGGCCCGACGTCGTCAGCGCCGTCCACGCATTCGCCGGCGCGCCCGCCAGAATCCCGTCATAGTCCTCCGGAAAACGTTGCGCCTCCATCAGCGCCTCGCGCCCCCCATCCGAGCACGAATCAAAATACGCCTTCTCCTGCGGCTTTCCGTAGTAGGCCCGCACCAGCTCGCCCGCCCGCTCCCGCGTCGCATGCACCGCACGCCAGCCAAAATCCTTCACCTTCTCCGGATGTCCATACGCCCAGCTTCCATCCGCCGACTCAGCCTCGTGCCCCGCATCCGATCCCGCCACCGCATAGCCACGCTTCAGGTAGCCCGCCATCTGCTCGTAGTAGATCGACCCCGCAAACCCGCCATTCCCTACGCCCAGCAGCCGCCCGTTCCATCCCGACTCCGGCATCCACACTTCAAACCGGATCTCCGAGTCCGCCGACGGCCGCAGCACGCCCGCCACACGGCACAGCGCCGGCAGCTCCCGCAGCGTCTGTCCATCCGCTTCCAGCGTTCCGCCCGTCACCGCCTCGGCCCGCGTAATCGTCGTCGCATCCAGCGTCAGCTTCGCCAGCCACGCGCAAGCCGCCGCGCGCGCAGCCACGCCCTGCGCCACACCCACCGCCAGCACCACCAGCCCCGTCCACACTCCCCGCATTCCGCCTCCTCGCCGCGTATCGCCGCGCCCATCCACACCGCGCAGCCTTTATACCAGACCCCTGCCGTCTACCGGTTGTCATCCCGACCGAAGTGGAGCGATCCGCGGCTGTTCTTTGCGCCCTTCTTCATCGCGCCCGGTGTCCCATCTATGCGGTCTGCGCAGCGGACGCCATGGGTGGGAGTCGTCGCAGTCAGTTTGCCAACGTATGGGCCTCTTTCACGTACTGGTCAAGCCATGCTGGAGGATCTGGTTCATCGCGCCCATTCACCTTGACGTTAAGCTCCCTTGCCCAGCGGTACCCCCACATGGGACCAAACTTTGTAATGTAGGTCTCTGGTGTGGCATAAGCATGGTCTCGCAATGCCTCTGTCAGTGTGACAAAGCGATAACCGCGTTGCGTAAACAGCCCGATGACGGCTTCAATCGTATCCGCATTGAGAGGGCTGTCATGCAGCAGCATGATGTGAGTCACGTCGCGCCCGAAGACCTGCCGATCTAGCTTTGTATACCAATCAATCTCTGCCGCGGTATAGGCAATGTAATCCGCGCGGACCTTTTCCGCTGTCTGCGTGTCATGCCGTGCAAGCGCGAGCGCGTAGGTGTGGTTGAACTCGTAATCTGAGTTGTCAATCGTGCACGGAGCCATCTGATACCCGTGCGCAGCGAGGAACGCGACCATTGAGTCATGCTTCTCTTGTGTTTCTCCGGTGTGGTTATAAGGAAAACGCATATAGCGTGGTGCGCGGGAGACACCTTCAAGAAGCGGTCTTATAGTGGACTCCCCGCGCAAAATCTCCTTCTCTGCGAGTTCCACAGAAATCGAATCGAAGTCAGCATGAGAGTAAAAGTGATTTCCTAAGTCGAATCCTGGTCGTATCCACTGCTTCAGAATCTTGCGGCTCGTTTGCGCCCCAAGTTGCTCTCCATGCTGCTCAACCATGAACCCAGTCGCTGGTATGTGATGACGGGAGAATGTATGAAGAATTTTCCTGTTCGTCTGCAAAGCGCTCCTTCCGTCATTTGGACTAAGCGGCCTCCACTCGCCAGGCACATACGGAAGATCGTCGACCGTCATCGCGACAGTCTGGGATTGCAACTTCGGTAGGCTCATAAGCAGCAGCGCAAAAAATGCCAAGCCGAGTTTGGAGAGCACGGCGCGAGCGTCGCTTCGCTCCACTGTTGTGCGCAAAAGCATGACCGCAATCTTATCTCTTCAAAGACGCCTTGGGATCATGCCTATGTCATCGGCTAACCGGAGATGAGCTGAAAGAGTCCCCCACGCGACGGTTAGGGAGGAAAAGATGCTTTTAAGAAATAAAAACCTAGTAGTACCCGTAGTTCACCGAGGAAAAGTGGAAACATCGCCCTAAACCGCTCCCTATGCGCCTTTCCCTATCACCCTGTTTTTCCAAAACCCGTCCGTGGATTTCTGGACATTTGGAAAACCTCCACCATCCACTCCATTCCGCACCTCGTTTCCCACCCTTCCCACAGCCGCGCGCAAAACCCCTGTGCAAACTCCGCCCGCTGTGTGGAGACCGCGCCTTCGTCCGCGCCTGTCAATCACTTGCCGCGCCCCAGACTTCCACAAAAGCCCGCTCGCCCACTGGTCAATGATGTGTATGGCTCTCCGATGGCCAGGATCACTTTTGCGAACCCTTCACCGCCTGTTAGGCGGTGGAGGATTGACGAGAGAGTGCTCGTCAGGAATATCAGAAATATTAGGGCGGGCCACCCGGCGCGTGATAATACATTTGCAGATGGATTCGAAGATTGAGAGCAAAGGGATTGAGGCCTGCATGACGGTCGTGATGCCGGTCTACAACGAGGCCGCGACAGTGAATGAGGTGGTGCGAGCGATTCTGGCCCAACCGCTGGTGCGGGAGCTTGTCATCGTCGATGACTGTTCGCGGGACGGGACCTGGGAAAAGCTTGCCGGCCTGGATCGGAGCGATGCACGCGTCCAGTTGGTGCGGCATGAGATCAACCGCGGCAAGGGAGCAGCCCTGCGCACGGGAATTGGGCTTGCAACGTCAGAGATCATCATTATTCAGGACGCCGACCTCGAGTATGATCCCGCCGAATATGGGCGGCTCGTGACGCCGATTCGATCCGGCAAGGCCGACGTGGTGTTCGGTTCGCGCTTTCACTCCGGGAGCGATGCCCGCCGCGTTCTCTATTACTGGCACTCGGTCGGCAATCATTTCTTGACGATGTGTTCGAACATGGCGACAGGGCTGAACCTGACGGATATGGAGACCTGCTACAAATGCTTTCGCCTCTCCGTCATCCAGCCCATGAAGATTGAGGAAAACCGCTTCGGGTTTGAACCGGAGATTACGGCCAAGGTAGCCAAGGCCAAGGTACGCGTCTACGAGGTCGGGATCTCCTATTCGGGTCGCACGTATGCCGAGGGCAAGAAGGTCGGATGGCGAGATGGTTTTCGCGCCTTGTGGTGCATCCTGAAATATAACTTCCTGCGCAAATGACAAGTCCACCGAACATCGCGCCGCAGACGGCGGATTTTAAATTTGCCGCTCTGCGGGAGGCAGCCAACTATCGCGCCGCCCTGGTGCGGGATTTTGGCCCGTATTTGCGCGGGAACGTGCTGGAAGTGGGTGCGGGCATCGGGCAGATTACGGCCGCGCTCACGCACCTCCCCCAGATACAGAGGCTGGTTTCCGTCGAGCCGGACGCGGGTTTTTGTGCCCAACTGCGCCGGTGGATGCCGGAGCATGAACTCGTGCAGGGAACGATTCAGGACTTGAAGGAGGACGCGCATTGGGATGCGATCCTGAGCATCAACGTGCTGGAGCACATTGAACTGGATGAGGATGAGCTGGCCACGTATCACCGCCTGCTTTATCCGGCAGCGGGGGCTCTTTGCTTGTTTGTGCCCGCGCGACCTGAGATATATGCAGAAATCGACGGGGACTTCGGCCATTTTCGCCGCTACACGCGGCCGGAGCTGCGACGCAGGCTTCAGTCAGCGGGATTTCAAATTGTGCAGTGCCACTACTTTAATTTTGTGGGCTATTTTGCGTGGTGGCTGAGTTTTTGCGTGTTGAAGAAGCGATCCTTCGATGCTGCCGCGGTGCGATTGTTCGATCGGGCCATCTTTCCATGTGTCCACGCGTTTGAATCACGGATTTGCAGGCCGCCGTTTGGACAGAGCCTCCAAGTGGTGGCGGTTGCGCGCCCAGGCAGCTCCTTTCATGCCGATCCATGTGCGGATTCGAATTGCGGGTAGCAGTTTCCGGTTCTGACCGTCAATCGGAGCAGCCTAAAACCATGCCGGAGCCCGCGTCGAAATGCCATTTTTCGCGAGTCAAGCCGATCGCAACGGAGAAGGGAAAGGGATGGACTTCCCAACTGTGCATCCTTAAGATTGCTGCGAGGATTCCATGACACGAGCACGGTTCAATGGCGGGTATGCTTTGTTTCTGGGGTGCATGCTATTCGTAATTTGCGGCGTTGTGCTGGAGAGCGACTATTCGGTTCTTGCGGACTTCACAACACTATACTTTCCAACGCGAAGCCTGCTTCAGCATCACGATCCTTACATGCAGAGCGAAGTGTTAAAGGTCTACCACCATGAGCGGGGGAACAGCCCCGCGGTTTCGGCAGACAACGTGCAGATTGCGACGCGGGACGTCTATCTGCCGACCATGCATGTGTTGATTGCACCCGTCGCTGCCCTCCCTCTGGCAGTGGCACGGATAGTCTGGCTCACGCTGTCCAGCATCTGCATCATCGCTGCGGTGATAGCAACCTGGAGCTGCGCGGTGGACGATGCGCCGTTACTTTCAGGTCTTTTGCTGGGAATACTGGCGGCCAATAGCGAATTCATCCTTGTAAGTGGCAATGCGGCCGGGGTTGTGATCGGACTGTGCGCAATTGCAGTGTGGTGTTTTCAAAGACAACAATTTACCGTGCTGGGCGTAGTTTGCATGGCTGTGAGTCTGGCAATTAAGCCGCACGACACTGGGTTTGTCTGGATGTACTTCTTGCTCGCAGGCGGCATTTTTCGGAAGCGGGCACTCGAGGCCCTCGCTGCCGTTATGGCGATTGGCATTCCAGCTTTGGTGTGGGTCTGGTCCTTGTCGCCACACTGGCTGCGAGAGTTGGAGGAGAATCTGGGTACATTCTCTGTGCATGGCGCCATCAACGATCCAGGGATGGTGCATCGCTACGGAGCCGGGATGGACGTTGTGGTCGGCCTGCAGACAATCGTCAGCGCTGTTCGGGACGACCCGCGTTTCTACAATCCGGTCAGTTATCTGATCTGTGCGCCGGTAATCGTCGTCTGGATGTGGATCACTTTTCGTGCCCGACCTTCTAACCGGAATGCGTGGCTGGCATTAGCGGCGATCGCTCCAATCACAATGCTGCCGGTTTACCATCGGATTGTCGATACGAAGCTGATTATGTTGGTCGTTCCGGCCTGTGCGATGCTTTGGGCCCGGGGAGGATGGACAGGTAGGGTGGCAGCCGTTCTGACGACGGCAGGAATTATTCTGACCGGCGATAACGTCTGGCTGATTGCTGTTCTGATCTTTAGGAGGGCAAAGCTCACGGGGGCCTCGCGTGAAATTGCGCTGGCTGCACAATCCGCGATACTTCCATTTGTCTTGCTGTCAATGACCCTCTTCTATCTGTGGGTATATGCGCGTGAGGCACGAACACTCGAACTTGCTCCAGACCCAGACTTTTTGGCAAGCGGCCAGCCCCGCCTTCCGCGCTTCGCCTTGTTTGCGAAGAATGGTGTACACAACTCCATCCCGCCTTCAGGATAGACGCTGGAATCGTGCAGTCACGGCGGCGCGGCCGTATCGTAGGCCAGGGCTTTCGCCCGGAGATCAACTTCAGTCTGACCTGCTGGGGTAGGGCAATTGCATTTGGATATCGATTCGCGAGCAGAAGCAGCTTTGACAGGTCACGGCTTCTACCGCCATTGAAAACATGTAAGTTCTTGACTCTTCAATGAGCAAAATAGGCGAGAAAGACGCACCCGAAGAACAAATTAGCGCAAAATCTAGCGCAGGAGCGCTGGATGCATGGACCAAAATTCCCAACAGGCGACAATTCGAACGGAACAGTGTGAGCGCTTGAGTACCAAGCCCCGACCCTTTATGAGCAACCGTCCTAAATGGCCAGGCTAAAGCGGCTTCCACTCGAAAGGAAACAACTTTCCTGCTTCTGTCGAGTCCAGTTTCGCACCGGCTGACACAGCCGCACGGGCTAGCACTGGATCGCGCCCCGCCGCCAGGTCCGCCGCCGTCGGAATCAGCACTTCGTCCGGCATGACTCCGGTCTTTTCCAGGCTCTTCCCGTCACCCATCAAAAGATTGGCGTCGGTGACGGCTACCGCATAAGGGTAGGTGCCCATAAGCTCCGGATGAAAGATCGCTTCCATTACGGCACCGGAGGTCTCATCCCCAATTACGGTGCCGCGATGTTCTAGTTGAACCACGCGGGCCAGCAGTTCTGCGGCGGACGCAGAGTTTTCATCCACAAGCACGATGAGCTTTCCCTCGAAGGGGTGCGCAGCGTGCTTGGCGACGAGCGGTTTGGGAGCGCCCCTGCCAACCCGATCGGCGATCTTGATATCGCGATCGAACAGAGACCCCACCATCATCTTGAGCGAGTCAGCCGCGCCTCCGGGATCTCCGCGCAAGTCCAGAATGAGCGCTGCGTGTGTGCGGGCCTTTCCGATGGCATTCTCGACCTCTTGCATACCAAGGTTGAATTGCGGCACCTTCCAGATCATCACATCCCCGACTTCAGAAATCCGCGCCCTTTCCGACTCGTACTGGTCCCCGCTCATTCGCCAGAAATTGGTGAAGTCGACTCCCGCGCTGAGGTACATGGGCGAAACCTTCACTTCGGTATTCACTGAAACCTTGCGTTGCTCTCCCGTCGGCGACCGCAACAGGAGCTCTGTCGACTTTTGTGGCGCAATCACTCCGAAGTAGTACATCATGGCTTTAAAATCCTGGCGGTTTACCTTGAAGCCGTTCATCAGCACCACCTGATCGCCAGCGTGCACCTTCGACTCGGCGTCCGACTTGGGGCGAATGCGAGTGATGAAGCAGTCGTCTCCCAGAATCGTCAGCCGGAAGCCCGTGTCAAAGTGCGTCATCCGAAGGGGGGGAACGAAGTAGGTGTGCGAATCTTTGAGCCCCCCGAGGAATGCGGCAATGACCTGGAAACCCTCATTCATAGTATGTGCAGTCCCGATTCGCTCGGAATACTCCCGGTATCGGGCGTCCCAATCCAACCCTTGAAACTTTGGATCGTAGTAGTTCTTCTTGACCTCAGAATATGCGGTCTTCAAGATTCCAGAGATTTGCTCCCGCTGATCTTTGTAGAGGGTCTGCAATTGCTGAGCAGCGCCGGTACCCACCTCGATTAGTGCGCATCCCAACAAAGCGGCAGCTGCTACCCTTCCGTAAAGTCCTGTCATAACTTGGGCCCCGGCTTCTTCTGAACTTTTCCGGGAGAATAATATCATTGAGCCTACCGATCATAGACCGCATTGGGGAAGTGGAAGGCAGTCGAATAGAGCGAAGCCATTGGCGTTTCCACGAACCAACTCTTCCATGTCCGTGGTTCCCGCTCCTTGGAATCCGAGCGTATCACCGCTAGGCATCACCGCTAGGCAAGATCGGAAACGCCTCGGGTGATGTAGCTATGCTGGCACCTCGGAGTTGATCCGAGGCGTTTTCGATTTGCGGGTGAGAAGGAAGCCGCAGGCGCCGGGGCCGCGGTGATCG
>JAJYAE010000217.1 GCA_021779695.1 Acidobacteriota bacterium
GAAAGATCTCAGTGGAGGCTTCCAACGAGGAGCGCCCGCGCTGTGACGCAAGACCACCAGGAGGATGAGAAATGCGCCGAGCAATCGGGTCAAGGCGCGCAGAGGTACATGAGCAAAAAGGATGCTGCCCACCAGGGCCATTGGCACTCCACCCAGGGCGAACCATCCCACAACACGCCAGTCGAGCTCCTTGCGGTTTAAAAAAGCTCGGCTGGCATTGCCGATGAGTTGCGCGACGGTGAGAATGGGAACCGCAAGGCGAATGCCATACACAAGCGTGAGCGGAGGCAGCAGGATAGCGGCGCCGCCAAATCCCGAAACGGCCGCGAGCGTGGAGGCAACCAGCGCCGCGAACGCGAGAAGAATGTAATGCGACAGCGCGTTCATATCAGAGACAGAACGTCTCGGAGAATGATGCCTCGTTCGTCAGGCGCGGCCGGCGAATTCGCGTGTCTCCGTGACGACCTTGACCTTTTCGCCCTCCTTGATAAAGAAGGGAACGCGTATCTCCAGTCCGGTTTCCAGCCGGGCGAGCTTCGTGACTGCGCCGGAGGCGGTATCGCCGCGCACGCCTGGCTCCGTGTAAGTCACGGTCAGCTCCACTTTTTCCGGGAGCTGCAGTCCAATCGGATTGCCGTTGAATTTGTCGAGCTTGAGAAGTGCTTCTTCCACCAGAAACTCGAGTGCATCGCCCAGCTTGTCCGAAGGAAGGGTGATGGTCTCAAAGCTCTCCTGGTCCATGAAGTGAGAGCCCTCGTTGTCGGAGTAGAGATAGGAGACCTCAATCGTCTCGAGGTCAGGCTCCTTGAATTTCTCACCGGCCTTGAATGTCTTGTCGAAGACGGCACGCGTCAGCAGGTTGCGCATTTTGACTCGAACCAGAGTCTGACCTCCTCGCGCGGTTGGTGTCGAAATCTCGACATCCATGCAATAGTAGGGCGCACCGTCCATCTCGAAGTACATTTTGCGCCGGATGTCGATCGCGTCAATCAGTGCTGGCATGGCATCCTCATGAGAGTGAATGACTCTAGTGTAAATGTTGCGTAAACGGGGGACGTGCTTGTTGCGCGGGGCAATGCGCCACCGGTTCGGGATTAAAGAATGCAAAGCCTGCCAACGGCGGACGGAGCTCTTAGGCCCAAGCCGCGCTCGGGCTATTGGCTGTTCTCATCCTATCGATTGGAAGGCTCAGGAAGAAAGGAGCACGGCTCGTCGGCGGCATCTGCGACTGCTCGAACGGCAATTTGCCTGGAAATACGGGATCAGGCGACTGGGGCGCGCATGGCGTCGATGGCAGTCGTCAGATCGGCGGACAGGACGACCTGTTGTTCTTCCTTCAGCTTCTCACCCTGACTGGTCAGGTAAAAGACGTCGATGGCAGTCTCGCCCTCAGTATCGATGAGTGCGACTTCGATATTGCACTGCTGCTCGCTGAGTGTGAGCGCGATCTGGCGAAGAAGACCTGGCACATCCTGGGCAATGACCTGCAGAAGAGTGGAGTGGGTCGACGATTCGGAATCGAATTGCAGTCGAGTGGAGACTTCCACCTTGGCATTCCCATTGTGATTCAGGTGACGTCTGCCTTCGAGCAGCTGTTCGACGGAGACTTTCTGGGCGATGACATCGTGCAGGCTAGCCAGAAAACGGCCCTTTTCGCTGGGATTCAGTTCGATTGTGCGGAAGACGTCAGCGAACTGAAAGCTATCGACGACCACGCCTGCGTCATTTGAGAATGCCCCGGCCTTGACGATGTTCATCCCCCACGCAGCGAGTGCTCCAGCAACATCGGCAAAGAGGCGGCTGCGATCCTGGGCGATCACGGTGAGATCAAAGAGTTGGCGATAGGGTCGCAGATCGAGTTGGACCGGATCATTTTCAAGTTGGAGGGCGAGCTGAAAATGATTGCGAATATGCTCCGGGAGGCGGGTTTGAAGGTAGCGCTGTGGCAATCCTTCAAGATACTGCCGAAGCGCATCGTATTGAGAAGGCGGAACCATGGCGCGGATTCGATTCAGCAACGTAGGGTCAATGGCGGCGTGGTAACGAACCTCGTCTACGGAGCGATCCATGAAGTTTGCCGTGGTCATGTAAAGCTGCCACAGGTTTTCGGCCTTCCATGGGGTGAGAGCTTCGGGATTTACCGCCTTGATATCCGCATAGGTCATCAGCGTGAGCATCTTCAACATGCTCGGGCTGCCCACCTTGTCCGCGAAGTTGCGAATGTTTTCCGGGTCGAAGATGTCGCGCCGCAAGGCGTTCGACATTTCGAGGTGTAACCGGATCAGCTTGAGGACCTCTTCGCGTTCCTCGGCATCGAAGTCGAGGCGTGCCAGGAAGCTGGCCGCCAACTCAACACTTTGGCCGGTATGTTCGCCGGTGCGTCGACCCTTGCCGGTGTCGTGAAGCAGAAGGGCGAGGAGGAAAAGATCGAGGCGGTCGATCTCCGGCAGGAGCTGCGCCAGTCGATGCTCGTAGTCGTGGGTTGGTTGTCGCAGGCCGTGGACGTTGTCGATGGTGAGAAATGTATGCTCGTCGACTGTGTAGCGATGATAGCTGTCGCGGATCACCAGAGCGTCGATTCCGTGAAACTCAGGGAGCAGCATCTCCAGAATGCCAAGGGCATGCATGGTGCGCAGTGCGTGGGCGGCGTGCGGTCCGAGCAGGACTTCACGGAGGGCGTTCCACAGGTAGGGGCCCTCCGGAATATGGATTGCGAGGGCAGGCAATGCATCCGTAATGCGGTCCTCTGCGGCTTGGGAGAGCGCATAGCCATGAGTTGCCATCAGCGGAAAGACGCGGAGAATGGCGCTGGTATCACTGAACTGTGCGCCGGGGAGGATATCAATGCGCCCCTGGTCAAGAATGAAATCCGTGCCGGCGATCGGAGTGCGACGGCGGCGAAACTGGCGATAAAAGCTGACCGGAGCGGGAAGATGCTCCATGAGTAACACAGCTCGACGGTAGATGACGCGGGCGTGCCGGTAATAGGTGCGCATCCAGTAGGCCGGATCGGCGGTGCCGCGAGTTTCCAGCCCGATGGAGTTGGCAGCGGCCTCATCCTGGGACTGCCAGTCGAGAGTATTGTCGTCTCGGCCGTGGCGGAAGTGAAGAAAGCAGCGAGCCGCCGCAAGAAAGTCGAAGGCCGCTTCGGCATCGCCCCGGGCACTCTGGAAGACGCCTCCCCTCTGACGGGGCCATTCCTTTGTCTCTTTCAAATGAAAGAGGAGGGCAAACCAGACAGCGAGGTGGTAGTCGCGGAGGCCGCCGGGACATTCCTTCAGGTTGGGCTCGAGATGAAAGATCGTATTGCCGTACTTCGCGTGGCGCGCCCGAGCAATCTCCCCCAGTTTCTGGGTGATCGTGTTCCACTCACTCAGGACGAGCCCCGGAAAGACGGTCTGATGCAACTGCTGGTAAAGAGGGAAGGATCCGGCGAGGAAACGACGGTCCAAAGTCGCCAGGGTGAATTCGAGGTTGTCGGGGTCGAACCTGCCGGCTTCCTTCAGGGTGCGCGAAGCGGGACTGGCGCGGAGCCCAATGTCCCACATGCCCTGGATGATGGAGCGCACGATGTCCTTCGATTGCGCTTCTGTCTTCTCATCGGCGAAGACGAAGAGAACATCAATGTCAGAGAAAGGGAACAGATCCTTGCGGCCGTAGCCGCCAAGAGCAAGCAGGGCAACATGTTGCGCGCTCTGACCGAGGAAGGCCCGTCGCCACATCTCGATCAGGATGCGGTCCACAACGGCGGAGCGCCTGCGGATGGCGGCTGTCCCGTCGCCTGTGCGGTCACACGTTTGCCGGACGAGCGCCATCTCGCGCAGATACTGATCCCGGAGATCGTCAACCGCCAAAGCGACTGGAGTCATAGGAGTTGTACGTGGCTCGCCGAAGCAAGAAGGATGTGTTAACAGAATACTAAATTACGGGCTCGGCACAAGCCAGAACGGGTGCGGACCCAATTGGCTCGGAGCCGTTGTACAGAAGCGGCCGTCCGGGTTCCAGGCTGGCGAATCAAGGATAGCGTTCCAGCGCGACAGGCAATGTACTGCTGTTTCCAGTGGCCGCCACACCCACCAGACTGGTTGGGATGCCAGGCATGGAGGCAGGCGTGAAAACCACCGTGCCATCCAGGGCGGAGATGGCCGTGGCGACCTGTGTGGCCAGCAGCGGGCTGGCGCTCCACACTGCGGCGGCGGCATCGACCATTGCTGTGCTTGTTGATGATCGACCGTGGCATTAAGGGGGCCCTGATCGACAAAGTACTGCACCAGTCCCGACTGCCAGCGCACGGGCTGGCCAACTACTCCTGGATTGAAGAAGTTAACTCCGGCCACGTATTTTGGTCCACCCGCCACAAGCTGGGATGGAATCAGTGCAAGAAAGGCGACTGCAAGGCTCATTCCGCCGCTGGTCGCACGCGTCGTCACCAGGTTGGAAATGCGGAGCATGACACGATGAACTGTGGGCACGGTGCTTTCCACGCAGGCGGCACAACTCTTAGAAGTCACTCATGCATTGATGGAGCCGGCACCCATTCCACTTCCGTGGGAGTTACTTTTTTGCGGTTACCGCTGTTTAGTAGTAGACACAGCGAAAGTGTCCAGCAAAGATACATGCCAGCGCCCCTTGATTTTGTAGCTGGGATGGAAGGAGACGGCCATTTCGACTCGACTTCGTTTAGGCGATTTACTGATACGAGCCAAACTCGTTACTGAGGAACAGGTTGCGGAGGCAGTGCGGCGTCTGCGAGACCATGGCGGCCGTCTGGGAGACAACCTTGTCGCCATTGGCGCCATTGATCAGCCGACACTTGAATCCTTCCTGCACCGGATCCCGAAGGAGCCGAAGGACATCAACGCGATTGGGATCGATGAAATCGATCTCATGGGAATGTTGCTGAAGCTGATCTATCGCGACCGTCTTGAGACCACTCGACAGTTCGTGGAAGCGATCAAGCTTCCGTATCACATTGTGATTGACCTGATCCAGATGGCGTTGGGTCGGAATCTGTTGCAGACGCTTGGGTCGCGCCAGGCCGATAATCCCATTGACCTGAGCTACAGCTTTACGGAGGAAGGCCGCCGCTGGACGCTCGATGCGCTGAATCGGCTTCGTTACACGGGGCCCGCGCCAGTGACGCTGGAAGAGTTCAACGATCAGGTGAACATGCAGAAGCTGACGAATGAGGTGGTCAGCTTTGAGCGCATCCGCAAGTCCGTGGGCGAATTGACTTTCGACGACAGCATCATTGAGCAGTGTGGTCCGGCGCTGAATTCAGGACGCGCAATGTTGCTGTATGGTCCTCCGGGAAATGGCAAGACCTCTGTTGCCCACTGCTTTGCGAATGTGTTCAGCGATGTGATCTACGTACCCTATGCGGTGATGGTGGAAGGGCAGATCATTCGCGTTTTCGACCCGCAGATTCATGTGCCCTTGAGCACGACCGACGTGGAGCAGGACGATCCCGGCTCGATCTTCAGACGGGAGGCATTTGACGCGCGCTGGGTGCCATGTAAACGGCCCTTCGTGGTGACCGGCGGCGAACTCACGCTGGACATGCTGGATCTGCGATACGACGAAGTGGGTAATTTCTACGAGGCGCCGCTCCACGTCAAGGCGCTGGGCGGCTGCTTCATCATTGACGACTTTGGCCGGCAACTGGTGAGCCCGACCAATCTGCTGAACCGCTGGATCGTGCCGCTTGAGAATCGCGTTGACTTTCTCAAGCTGCACACAGGCAAGACCTTCAGCGTCCCGTTCGAAGAGATGATTATCTTTTCGACCAACCTGGAGCCGGAAGATCTGATGGATCCGGCATTTCTGCGACGCTTGCCGTACAAGATTGAGATTGGTGCGCCTTCCTACGAAAACTACCGCATCATTTTCGACAAAGAAACGGCGCGGCAGGGCATGACGATCTCGGATTCTGCCTTCGAATATGTTGTCCACGTCCTGAAACACGAAAAGGAACTTGACTTTGCAGCCTATCAGCCCAAGTTCATCGTGGACCAGGTTGTGGCCACGTGCCGATTCATGGGGGAGACGTCGCACTTTGAGCCGCGCTACGTTGATTACGCGCTGGGCAACCTCCGTGTCCGTCGAAGCAAGCCGGATCAGGGGGGCTACAAGACATCCGCCCGCATCTCGGATCAGGAAGCGGTCGCCGCGCGCTAGTGTAACTCCGGCCCATCAAAACGGATGGCCGGGCGCGCATTAAAGCTCAGGATAGAAGTCAAAGAAGGCATCCAGGCTGTGCCTGAGTTGCTCCTCAATCTGCTCGCGCGAGCCTTCCAGGATGTGCATGGTGACGTGTGCCTCGTGACCATTTGCCAGCTTGAGCGTTGCATCATGGATCTCCGTAACCTCGCCCTCGGGCAGGAGCCGCATTCCGTAAATCAGAGTCAGATTGGCCATGTGCTTCATCATAATGAAGTACAGGCGGTCCCATGCACAGTCCGGGGCGCTGCGACCATCTAGAATCGACTTTGAGAATCTCATGAGCGAGACACGCGATACCGTCATCCTTGGCTCCGGCTGCGCCGGACTCACCGCCGCCATTTATACCGGCCGTGCCGGGCTCAACCCGCTTGTGCTGGAAGGCCATGAGCCGGGCGGGCAGCTTTCCATCACCACGCTGGTCGAGAACTTTCCCGGCTGGCCGGAGGGCATTCAGGGGCCGGAGCTGATTGAAAACATGAAGAAGCAGGCGGCCAAGTTTGGCGCCACTTTTCAGCTTGCGCATCTGAACAGCGTGGATCTGAGTAAGCATCCGTATACGCTGCATTCTTCGGCAGGCGAGATCTGCACGCGCACGCTGATTGTGGCTTCGGGCGCCAGCGCGCGCTGGCTGGGGCTGCCCAGCGAGCAGGCGCTGATTGGCCACGGCGTCTCAAGCTGCGCCACGTGTGACGGATTCTTCTTCCGCGGCAAGGAGATTGCCGTGGTGGGTGGCGGCGACTCCGCCATGGAAGAGGCGCTGTTCCTGACGCGCTTCGCGAGCAAGGTGACGCTGCTGCATCGTCGCGACGCCTTCCGCGCGAGCAAGATTATGCTGGAGCGGGCCATCGCCCATCCGAATATCGAGCTGCGCACCAACACGGTGGTGGAAGAAGTGCTGGGTGTGGAGGAGCAGGAAGTGAAGGGCCTGCGCCTGCGCGACGTGATGACGGGCAACATAACGACGCTGCACGTGAGCGGGCTGTTTCTCGGCATTGGACATGAGCCCAACGCGAAGATGTTCCACGGCCAGATTGATCTGGATGCGGACGGTTACATCCGCACGAAGGACAACGTGCTGACCACGCACAACGGCGTCGTGGTACCGGGCGTCTACGCCTGCGGTGATGTGCAGGACCGGCGCTACCGGCAGGCGATTACGGCGGCCGGATCGGGCTGCATGGCCGCGCTGGAGGCGGAGAAGTTCCTCGAAGAGCACGGGCACTGAGGCGTGACGGACGGACAGGACGAAGGCGCAATGACAGCGCTGGCTGAGAATCTCGCGCGCGTGGAAGTGGCGATCGCGGTCGCCTGCCGCAAGGCTGGCCGTGCGCGCGCAGAGATTGAGCTGATGGCCGTTTCGAAGACCTACCCAGCCGAAACGATGGCAGAAGCAGCGGCTCTGGGGCTTGCGCTCTTTGGCGAAAATCGCGTGCAGGAGTTTGCGGCCAAGGCGCCGCGCGCG
>JAJYAE010000218.1 GCA_021779695.1 Acidobacteriota bacterium
GCTGGAACGAATATCACGGCAGAGATGAATCCGAATTACAAATGGTTCAAGACCTCCGGCATCATCTCCCCTGAAAAATGGGGCAACTTGCCCGGCGGCGAGTGCTTTACCTCGCCCGGCGAGGTGAACGGAACGTTCGTCGTCGATGGAGTGGTGGGTGACTGGCTCTGCGCGCGCTACGGGCTGCTGGAGCAAACGCCGCTGACAATCGAGATTGCCGGCAACCGCATCGTCCGCTGCTCCAGCACCAACAAGCAGCTCGAAGCGGACTTCTGGGCCTACACGCACACGGACGAAAACTCAGATCGAGTGGGCGAGTTTGCCATCGGCACCAATCTTGGTGTGGAGCGCGTGATTGGCAATATCCTGCAGGACGAAAAATTTCCCGGCATCCACATTGCTTTTGGCAATCCCTACGGTGAGCACACAGGCGCGCCGTGGCGCTCGGCCACGCATATCGACGTAGTTGGACTGCGCTTTAACATCTGGCTGGAGACCGACGCTGGAGAAGAGCAGATCATGCGCGACGGGCGATTTCTCATCGCCGCCTGACGCGCGTCGTGCACAAGCTAGACAAAAGCCGCAGCCAGAGAAGCGGCTCGTGATCTAAAGTGGAGATATGACGACCACGGCATCTCTTCCTCTTCGCAAGCTTGGAAACTCTGACCTTGAACTGACGCCCATCGGCTTTGGCGCGTGGGCCATCGGCGGCGGCAACTGGGAGTTCGCCTGGGGACCACAGGACGACAACGAGTCCATTGCGGCCATCCATCGGGCACTGGACCACGGCATCAACTGGATTGATACGGCAGCCATCTACGGCTTGGGGCACTCCGAGGAGATGGTGGCCAGGGCGCTCAAGACGACGAGCCACAAGCCGCTTGTGTTTACCAAGTGCTCGATGCGCTGGCACACGGATCGCTCGATCTACCGCTCGCTCAGGGCCGACTCGGTGCGCGAGGAGCTGGAGAACTCTCTGCGCCGGCTCAATGTGGAGACGATCGATCTTTATCAGATCCACTGGCCTAACCCGGAAGCCGAAATCGAAGAGGGTTGGGAGGCGCTGGCGAAGCTGCGCGAGCAGGGCAAGATTCGCTGGATTGGCGTTTCGAACTTCAACGTGGAACAGATGAAGCGAGCGCAGAAGATTGCGCCGATCACCAGCCTGCAACCGCCTTACTCAATGCTGCGCCGCGCGATTGAAGAAGAGATCCTGCCGTTCGCGCTGGCGAATAACATTGGTGTCATCAATTACTCGCCTATGGTGTCGGGGTTGCTGACCGGCAAAATGACGGCCGAGCGCGTGGCGGCTTTTCCGGCGGACGACTGGCGCAAGCGTGCAGTCGAATTCAATGAGCCACGCCTGAGCCGCAATCTCAAGCTGGTTGAGCTGCTCCGCCAGATTGGAGCACCCCGCAAGGTTGAGCCGGGTGTGGTTGCCGTGGCTTGGACCTTGCGGCATCCGGCCATTACCGCCGCCATCGTGGGCGGGCGCAGCGCGGCCCAGGTTGACGGTGTGGTACCGGCGTTGACCTTCCGGCTGAATGACGAGGAATTCTCCAGGATCAACACCTTCCTGGCAGAGAACCAGGCCTGACCCGAACCGTCAGCAGCAAGAAGCCCCCGGATTCCGGGGGCTTCTTGCTGCTGACGGGAAATTGTGCATTACATGGCTGCAACAAAGTCTGGCAGAACCACCGCAGCACTTTCCTGGATCAGGTGGGTCATGCGGGCTGCCATGCCGGTGTAGAGATTGGCAGCGCGGAAGGCATTGATGCGGACACCTTCACTGGCATGGGTAAACGCGTATTGCGCAAGGGCCATCAGCACGCAGACCCGAATCTGGAGAGCATCACTGCGCAGAGTGGCCATGAGATCCAAGTCGTTGCACGCTCCACTGCGTGTTGCGAAATCGACCATTTCAAGCATGACGCCGGCATTCTGGTACATGGCCCAGAGCCCGTGCGCACCTTGAATGCGTGTCCAGATTTCCTGCGGAGTGGCATCCGTGCCCTCCTTCCAGAGGAAACTGTCGCTCAGGTCGCGGGCGGACCAGTCCACGCGGAGACGCGCTACCAGCGAGTCCCAAGTGGCTGCATTCCGCCGACGTACACTTGCCCTCCAGCGTCCAAGGAGAATCGCCAATGAGGCAAGTGCTGCAAGTTGGAGCAGAGCGATAAGCATTGAGTATCCTTCGTTCCTGGTCTCACTATCGCCGTCCGCAGGCTTTGCTGCGATCCGGGCTTCACTGCACCTCACATTAATAGCAGAATTTAAAGGGCGAGTGTGCGGAAAACTCACCGGATCCGATGCGTCTTTTAGGGGATGCAGTTACCTAAGTACTAGAGTGCCGTCGTACCCGCTCAACAGAAAAATGCACCCGGGAATGCGGGAAAGTCAGCGGAATATCAGGAGAAAAGCGATTCAGGACTCGCTGCGGCTGCGCTCGGCCGCAGCTTGGGCCAGCGCAAGGCGCTGTTCCCGGGCCACACCGGCTATGGCGAGCAGAAGATTCTGCATCTGGGGAGTAAACTCGCGCCGCTCAGCCTCTTTCTGGGCAAAGCTATACACCCAGTAAAGAAGGGAGCATAGGTAGCTCGCGATAACCAGCTCGTTCAAGTTGCTGTACTGGAAGACATTTGCCTTGTGCGTATGAGCCAACATGGCCCCGAAGCTGACGATGGAATAGAATCCCAACCCGGTCGCCACTTGGAGTTCGCGGTCTCGCCAGCCGAGAGAAAGGAAGTGACTCGATGCAGCGAGCAAAACAAACACAATGATTCGAAGTAAAGAAGATACTTGCTGAATGTGGATGATAAGTCCTGTAAAACGCCCAAAGCCTTCAACCGAAGTGAGGGGCCACACAATAATGGCGACTACGCTCAAGAACGCCAACAGAATAATAATGGTGTAACGAGGCAGACTGCGGTGCAGTGGACGGAGAACCGACCAGAAAACTTCTGTCAGAACTGCGAGGATGAAGACTGCGTCAGCGACGGTCGTCGCTAGAAAGAATCGAATGAAGGCATCGGAGCCATGGTTCCCCAGTCCGAAAATGAGGCCATTATTGACCAGATCCCATGCACAGTAGAGCGTAAATACTGGCATCGAGCGCCAAACACTGCGCAATACCAGCAGAACGAGCACCGTCGCTTCAAAAAAAATTCCGGCGAGCCACAGAATATCGCCAAGGTTCATGGTCTGCACCTAGCGGCAGCTGTTTCAGTCTCGTCTAATCTAGCACGCCAGATCAATTCCTTGTCGACTGCACCCCTCGAAGGGCGCAGTCGAACTTAGGCGATCTTGTTGCTCGTCGGGAAAGGACACATGGGAATCGCTTTGGCGATCTTGTTGCTTGTTGGGAAGGGGCACATTGGGATGGTGGCGGCTGCAAGAGCGAGAGTACCAAGAGCGAGTGTGGAAAACATCACAAGGCGAGCGAACATTGGAAAGCCCCCAAAGCAATTAAATGAGTTACGCTCCAAAGACTACCCCAAAAGTGGCACAAACGCTACCACAAAGGTAACTTTTTTTGTAATTATTTTTGGACCGTGACTTTCGTACCGGAACCCAGCTCGAAGTTTTGAGTGTAGTTTCATGAAAATAATGAACTTAAAATGTTTACAGAGTCGAGTTTCTGGAGGAGCTCCCGGCGCGCAGGGTTACCGGCGCTGAGCCACGGTGCCATGGCGTATCGTGAACGCAACACCGAATGATGGGTCCAGGAGGCGGATCGTGATTGAAAGCCTTCGCGCGCGTTTCAACGAGCGATTTACGCCAGAGCGTTACGCAGGGTTGCGAAAGCTGCTGGAAGATCGATGTGGAGCGCCGATCTCGTTTCGATTGGCGGAGACGCCGGTCTTTGTGCCGCGCGCGTTGCTGGAGAAGATGGCGCAGGCGGGCGCGAAGATGACGCAGGCCCTGTTAGCGGATACAGAGTATTTGACGGCGGCGCGGAGGGCCATTCCAAAGGGTTACCGCGTGGCAGGCGAGACGATGCATCCGCATTTTCTGACGGCAGACTTTGCGCTGGTTGAAGGGGCGCGCGGGGAACTCGAGCCCCGGCTTGTGGAGCTTCAGGCATTCCCTTCGCTCTACGGATTTCAGGCAGTGCTGTGCGAGGCGTATCGCAGTGCCTTTGGGCTGAGCGCAAATCTGGGGATGTTTTTGAGCGGGCTGGATGAAGCGCGCTACTGGGAGCTGCTGCGCCGGACCGTTGTGGGCACGAGCGATCCGGGGCAAGTGGTGCTGAGTGAGGTCGATCCATGGCACCAAAAGACTCTGCCGGATTTTCTGGTGACAATCGAGCGGCTGGGAATTGCACTGGTGGATATTGCCGAACTGGAAGCGGTGGGCAACGAGCTGTATTTTCGCAATGCAGCAGGCCGGCAGGTGCGCATCGAGCGCCTTTACAATCGCGCGATTGCCGATGAATTGATCGCGAGAAAGATTGCTTTGCGGTTTGATCTGGAGCGGCCGTGGACGGTGGAGTGGGCGGGACATCCAAACTGGTATTTTCTGGTCAGCAAGTTCTCTGTGCCGTGGCTTTCGCAGCACGCGAGCGGAGCGGGAATTGTGCCGCCGGCAGTCTTTCTGGACGACTTCATGGAAGGGCGAGGTCGCGCCACGCTGGAAGCGGCGGGCGTGCCACTGCCGCCAGAGAGCGACGCCGGCGCGCGTTATGAAGAGTTGCTGCTGAAGCCGCTTTTTTCATTTGCGGGAAAGGGAATCGTATTTGCTCCGACGCGGAGGGAACTGGCGGCGATTCCGGCGAACGAGCGTGGAGGCTACCTGGTGCAGCAAAAGATGCGTTTTGTGCCGACGATTGCCACGCCGCACGGAATGACGCAGGCGGAGTTTCGCATCCTGTATCTGTGGCCGGAGGATGGGGAGTTGACGCCTGCACTTTCTCTGGCGCGGCTGGGGCGGGGCAAGATGATGGGCGTGGACCATAACCGGGATCTGGAATGGGTTGGTGCTTCGGCAGCGCTTTTTCCGGCTGAAGCGAGTTGAAGCCTGCGTGGCGTTGGGGGGCGAGGCCTGGAAACAGGCGGGTTTACTAAGGGAATACAGGTATAAACTTTGGTGCCGTATGGCGTTTGGGAAAAATTATGTAGAGTGAAACGAAATGATCCGCGGGAAACTGGAAGCAGTTTATGGACAAGCATACGGAAGTCAAACAATCTGAGCCGGGCCTGCCAGTGCAGACAGTCGAGCCGCGACAGAAAATTCGGTGTGCGGTACGGTTTCCTCTTTCCTTGCCGGTGGTGCTTTTTACGCACAATGGCGAAGTGAAGGCAGAGACACGAAACGTATCCGCCAACGGTGTTTTGTTCGATCTTGGCGCCTGCCTGCCGGTGGGTGAGGATATACGATTTTCAATGCGGATGCCGGGTGGCGCGCTGGGATCGACGCATGATGTGATGGTGCGATGCAGCGGGCGTGTGGTACGCTGCTCCTCAACGCAGGGGCATTATCATGCCGCTGCTACGATAGACGAGTATCAATTTGTAGATCAATAGAATTGGCAAAAGGCTGCGGACGAGGCAACTGGCTGCGAACGGCCAACCTATGGAATTCCAGGACGAACCCACGAATGGCGAATTGAAGGACGTCCCCGAACGTCCCGGAGCGATCCGTATTATTCTTGCGGACTCGCAGGCTATTTATCGCGTGGGAATCCGCAAGATATTTGCGCTGGAGGATGATCTCCGCGTGGTGGCGCAGGCAGACTCGATCGAGAATCTGCGCGAAGCGGTGATGCGGTATCCCACGGACATCGTGCTTCTGGAGGGTGGTCTCCTGAACGGGACCGCCAATGTGATTCCTGATTTGCTGCAACTGGTTCCGGATGTGAAGCTGATTGTGCAGGCGATTTCGACCGATGAATCGCAGACGGTGGAGCTGTACCGCCGCGGTGTGCGGGGTATCATTTCGCGTTCGATTTCGCCGGACCTGCTGGTGCGCTGCGTGCGGCGGATTGCGGCAGGCGAGACGTGGATCGACAACCAGTCTGTGAATTGGGTGATTGAAGCGTATCGATCCCAGGCGGCGGCTCTGGTGAATCCGCGGACGCAGCCGAAGCTGTCCCCCAAAGAGATCGCAATCATCACCTGCATCACGCAGGGCAAGCGGAACAAGGAGATCGCGTTCCAGCTGGGGACGACCGAGCAGGTGATCAAGAACTATCTTCGCAAGGTGTATGACAAGCTGGGCGTAAGCGACCGGCTGGAGCTGGCGCTCTATTGCCTGCACCACAAGATCATCGAGTCGGAAGAGACCGACGAGTCGGTGATGAAGAAGATGGCCACGCGGTAAACCCGCATTCCACTGCAACAAACCCTTAAAACTCGCGCGCGGCGCACCTGCGTGCTTGCGTTCATGACCCTTTCGTTGATGCAGGGTCGGGGGCGTGGATCTCGCAGGAGACGGGCTGCGCGGTGTCTCCGCAGTGGGCGCGGGCGCGCTCGAGGAATTGTGTGAAGGTGGCGATTTCATCGGGCGTGAACTGGCTGAGGAGCTCGACGGGTATGGCCTGGATGACGGGATCCATCTGGCGAAGCAGGTGAAGGCCGGAGTCGGAGATGCGGGTCCAGACGACGCGGCGGTCGCGCGGGTCGCGGTTCTGCTCAACGAGCCCGAGGGCCTTGAGTCGGGCGAGCAGGCGGGTGATGTCGGGGACGGCGGTGAGCATGCGGTCTCCGATGGCGGAGCAGGTGAGGCCGTTGGGATGCGCGCCGCGGAGGATGCGGAGGACGTTGTATTGCGTGCCGGTAATGTTCCACTCGCGGACGCGGCGGTTGAAGGCGCGCTGGAGACAGTCGGCTGTGCGGAGGATGTTGAGCAGGGTCTCTTCGTGAGGTGTGGAGAAGGGCCGTTCCTGGGCAATTTCGCTCTTGAGACCGGCCATGGAGTTGCTCGCTTTCAGGTGTATGGTCCGCGAAGCAGGTTGGGATGAGAGCGGATTCATCTTAACCTGCTTCGCGAAGGGATGCGGCTACTGCTTGGCGATGTCGAGGTCGATGTCGAGCTGGACGTCGTCGCCGATGATGGCCGCGGGATATTTGGTGCCGAGGTCGAAGTCGCTGCGCTTGATGGTGGTGGTGGCGGAGAAGCCTTCATGCGGCTTGTGGTCCATGCCTGGAACCGGGCCGGTGGGGCCTTCTGCATGAAGTGTGACGGGCTTGGTGACGCCGTGGAGGGTGAGGTTGCCCTGGATGGTGAGGCCGTTGGGAACGGAGGCGACGCTGGTGCTGACAAAGGTGGCGGTGGGGAACTTGGCGACATCGAACATGCCGGCGCCCTTGAGGTCGGCATCGCGTCCGCTGACGCCGGTGTCGATGGTGGTGACGTCGATGGTGACGTTGACGGTGGACTTGGTGATGTCCGAGTCGTTCATGACGATTTTGCCGCCGATGTTGCCAAAGCTGCCGTGAACCTTGGAGAGGCTCAAGTGCAGGATGGAGAAGTTGACATCGCTGTGCGCGCCGTCAGGAACCCAGGTGGAGGTTTGCGCAAAAGCGATGGGAGCCGCGAGCGCGAGTACGACCGAGAGAAGAGCCGAACGCTTCATCCAAATACATCCTTTCGAGATGAGAACTTGATGGGGCTGCCTGACGGGCAGGGTAGAGCGCGCTTGAGGAAGATGCGCACTGACCGGATGCCG